>DIUH01000415.1 GCA_002428205.1 Planctomycetaceae bacterium UBA6163 | reverse complement strand
ATCAATGGCGAATTGACGTTGGGCGAAAACATCGGCGACCTCGGCGGATTAAGTGTCGCGTATGCCGCTTACCGACTTTCGCTCGATGGCAAAGAGGCACCGGTCATCGATGGATTAACCGGCGACCAACGATTTTTCCTCGGCTGGGGCCAGATTTGGCGTCGACTGTATCGCGATGCAGAATTACGAAAACGCCTGCTCACCGATCCTCACAGCCCAAGTCGTTATCGTGTCAACGGGATCGTCCGCAACATGGACGCATTCTACGATGCATTCAATATCGCTCCCGGTGATAAGCTGTATCTTGCCCCCGGTGACCGAGTCCAAATCTGGTAACGAATAGTTGGCGCACCAAACCTAAAGACGAAGCGTGGGCACAAGGCCCGGCTTCGTTCGGCGACGGTTGTGCTCGCCTTGGTAACGTCGCAATGGGTTTGGTCCGCAAAGAGTTAACGTAGTTGACGTAGGCCGCAACAAGCGTAGCGCAGTTCCGGCATAAACGCCGGCACCACGCGATCGAACATCCGTAACATCGCTGCGCTCGTTACGGCCTACAAGACGATTGCTTAACGAACGGTCAGCGTCAGCCAACCATCCTGGGCGTTGATGCCGTTGACCCGATAGACGCGGCCGCTGAGCGATGGAACCATGGCCAAGACCGGTAAGATAAGCGGTTGATCGAGTAATGTTTCGGGAAACCGATTATTGAACAGTTTTTGGATCGAACGCCTCTGAGCGACCTTTTGCATGCCGATTCGGCCAGAACCTGGGAAGTCGACATCGACGCTGCCGACGCGGCGCAAAACCTTATAACCACCGATGTCGACCGGTTCGTAGGTCGCGGTTATTTCTAACGAACTACGCAAGTCTCGTCCGTCCTGGCTGAAACGATTGCCGCGAATCCCGACTCGAATCTTTTGGTCGCGGAGTTCAAAAATGATCGGACGTAGCGATGCAAACTCAATCTCAAACTTTTCTGGCGGAGCCTCGATTGCCGACCCGGGGGTCGCGCGGGAGATCGACGTGTCTTTGACGCTGTTGATCAATTGGTCGATCTGCTGGCCCGAGATCGTTCGCCCGCCGAGGACTGTCGACGCTAGGTTTTCAATCAACGACTCATGCATTTGCAACGTTGCATCGCCACTGACAATTCCGGAACCGGGGGCTCCGGGTGACGGTGGTGACGAGATCGCGGCAAGTTGCTTGCCCGTCCGCTGGGTAAACTGAGCAAACACGCTGTGAGATGTCGATCCGATCAATCGGGATGGCGGCGAAAGGTTTAATCGCTTAAGCGTCACGCGAGCATCGCTCAACGGAGACACTTTGCCTGGTAGCGATGAACTGCCCACTGGGCCAGTGCCGATACGCTGCGCAGCTTCGGAGGTTTGGTTCGTAAAGTCGGTCACCACCTGATTGCGAAACCGCTCGCGAGCGATTTGGTCGGCTTGCGGCTTTTTCTTGGCAACTTGTTTCGACGCGATTCGACGGACGATCCGCAGCGGATGTTGGATCGATGTGATCGTTGAATCTAGCGAGGCCGTGGAGGAAACGTTTGACAACGATACGCCATCCTCGCCGATCCAAAGCGAACGGGTTGCTGTGATCGCCCCTTGGCCGATTGAGGGCAAACGCACCGGACCGTTGTATCCCACCGAATCGCTGCGGAATTGGCCGGTCAATACTAAATCGACCTGAACTCGGCCGTGGCACGGAACCAAGTGCCCCGAAACCTCGCCGCGTAAATGACCGTTGCCAATGATACGAGTACCGAGAATGCAATCACGAACGGGACGTACGCGGTCAACCGGGCGACCGATTACCTCTTGGATGACCCGGCTATCGATGGTGACCACTAGGTTGGGACGGGAAAAAGCATCGAAAAGCTGTGTGACCACTTCTGGCACTTGGTTCGACTGGTCCAGCAGTTGGAGCAGCAATGACAACTCCGCTACTTCCTGGGTTGTATTGAGGTTTTCACTCTCCAGCCGTTTGATCAACGAGTCGAGTTGCTGTTGCACCAAACGCCGTGATCGGTCGGGGTCGGTATACGGAATAGAGGCAATCAGCGTCTCCGTTTCTTCACGTAATTTCAGCAACGGAGGCATTTCCAAACCGACAATGTTGCCGACCAAGCGATTTTGCAAACTTCGAGCGGCGGTTTCGATTTCCGATGTAGACGTATCGCCAGTAATCGCGTCAATCAACGGATCGGCGTCGACGTAATCAAGCCAATTTGCGGCTCGTTCGCCCGAAGTACGACGGAGCAGATAGTCCGCCAGTCCGTCGGTTGCGTTCTTCACTCGCTCCCCAGCCAGGCGTGGAGACGGATAGGGCCGACGTCCAAGATTTTCCTTCGCCTGACGTGCCGACGATATGAGTTGAGATTTTCTCGCTTCTGATAACTGAGCCAAACAGCAATCAGGCGCATATCCACCGGTCGCAGCGAGAATCAGAAAGCAGATCGCGGAAAAGCCACGGCGGTTAAACCGGTCGGACATGACAGACCTGGAGGGGCGTGGAATGCGGAGGGAACAGGCCCTATTGTAATGCCATATCCCTCAGCTGAAACGCCCTAGATGCCGAAAGGTCGCAAACTATTTAACCGGCAGATTCAGCGGCAGCTCGATTGCCGGCGCCAGTTCCAGAGTAGATGGCCCCATCGGTTGAGAGCGGCCATCGTTCCGAACTCGGGGTGACAATACAGGTGGTGAACCGATTGGCTCTGCCTCTGCGTCTGACTCTCCGGGCGGTGGCTCAAGTTGTTCTGGTATCAAGGGGGTAGCCTGCTCGCCCCAGGGCCCAAGTTCCGACCTTTCGGGCGGCTCAAAACCTGCTTTCGCATCATTCCGACGCTTGGGCTTAGCACCTACGCCCAGTTCTTCCCAAGGCTTGGGATAGATGTAATGCGTCTCCATCCGTGGGGCGTGGTTTGCGTAATAACCGCGCTCCCAAGCGCGTTGCCAAGCCATCGCCTCTTGGCTGGACGGTTCAATCGTGTAGGCAATGCGACCGCTGAGGTAAGACGGTCGGTTCATGCGGGCACGATATGACAGCGGCAAATTGTTCCCCAGCGGTGGGATCACGTCGACTATCGGGCGAACCGGATGCGATTTCCAGTTCGGAAACTGTGCTGACGATTTGCGATCGCTGGTCAAAACCAAAGCCCCCACCAAAACAACCAGCAACGCACAACTGCCTCTTCTCGCCATCATCCGTGAATCCTTTCTTCGCACCGCAGATTATCGCTCGCCCTGGCCAGCGCCGTTCAAGGTTGTCCTTGTCATCGGATTTATCGGAATCAGCGGCCGATACGGCCAATCTGGCATGGCAAGATTGCAGCCTTGATTTGGCACAGCAGTTCAGATCGGCATAATCGTCGCAACCGTTGCACGACGTCGACTCAATCGGGTGTCGCGGAATCGTTTGGTTTTCTTACCGATCCGAAACGATAGGCGACGATCCCGATCGCAAGCGTTCCACCGGCGACCATCAACTGCACAGGGCGGTCGATTCCAGCGATTAAGGTAATCACCAAAGTGCCAACAACAAAAACCAGCGGTGGCCAAGGGTAAAACGGTACTGCAACATCGTCCCCTTTGGATCGCAGGACAAACAGCGATCCGACCGTCAGGGTGGCACTGAGGGAAAGGGTGATGCCGAGGTAGGACAACAAATCGTTTAACGTCGCCAACTGGATCGCAGCAATCGCTAGTACGGCTTGGGCCAAAAGGGCGGCTCGAGGGACTTCGGTGCGAATCCGAAACCACGGCGGCAATACGCCATCGTCAGCCATTTTTGCATAGACCCGCGGGCCGGTCATCATCAACGACAGCACACTGGTCGCCAGCGAAACGACGATCGTGATCCGAAAAAGAAACTTGAATCGATCGCCACCGACATAGCCGGCCGCTTCGGCCGCGATATCAGGTTTTCCCAAGACCAGCGACGATGGCGGCGCCAAAACAAATACGGCATTTAAAGCCAAGTACAACACCGTTACGATCAACGTCCCGACCCACAGCGCCCGTCGCACCGTCGCCCCGCTTTGCTTCACCTCGCCCGTGATATAGATCGCGGCGTTAAAGCCTGTGTAACTGAAGAGGATCCAAACGAGCGAGCGAGCCAATTGAACGATCGGATGCGAATCGGTCGGACGCGGAATCGCCGTCGCGATACCTTGCCAGGGCTGTTGCAGCGAAATCAGGGCGAACAAGAGAAACGCGACCAGCATGACCAGCTTTAATACGACCAACGCATCCTGAATCCACATCCCGGTCTGCACCCGAAACCCGTGCAAGATCGCAGCGGCCAAAACTAACAAACAGGCAATCATGCCAGGTTGGAACAACAGCGATTGCGAAACGAAACCGTCACCAGAAGGATTAAAAAATCCTTTCATATAAGCTTCGAACGACAACGCGGCGACCGCGATCGCGCCGGTGAAACCCGACAGCAGCGAGACAAATCCGGCAACGTTTCCTGCAGCCGGATGTATCGCTCGCGACAGAAACAGATACTCGCCGCCGGACTGCGAAAAACGCTGCGCCAACGCCCCGTAACTGATCGCCCCACACATCGCCAGCAACCCGCCGATCGCCCACGCGGCCAATACCATCAGTGGCGATCCGAGATCGGCAAGCGCGAATCCGCTGGTTGTGTAGACGCCCGCACCGATCATACTGGCGACGACGATGTTTACGGCCGAAAAGAAAGACACGCCACGCTCGGTCGGATCGCCACCTGCAAGTTGGCCCGGTTCACCAGAGGATTCTACAGGCTGGTAAGTTGGAAGTGGCTGATTCACACCGCTATTCGAATCGCTGGACAATCGTTGCAACCTCGCCGCTGAATCGGATCCTAGGACACAGAAACAATCGCGATTATAACCCAAAGCCGTATCGCCCTGGGCGGACTGTTGCGTCAACGCTGCGTTGTGGCGTGTTACTGATTGTGACGAGGAATTTCGAAAGAGTACCGATGACAAACCGCCGCAGCATGTCAGGAATGATTGTTCCGGGCATTGAGCTCAGTCACTCAGGACAAGCCAGCGTGGATGCATCGATGGGGCGTCAACTGATATCGCTGGCCCTTGAACTAGAAGCCTACACATCGCGCCCGGTAGATGTTCAACATGTACTGGCGGCAATTATTCTCGCCGCCAACAACGGAGACTTAATCGCGGGCCAGCCGTTGCCTCAGCCCGATCCGGCATGGATGCGAATGTTGGCATCGCACGTCGAATCGATCTTTCAGCAAACAGGCGGACGGGTCAGCGAAGATGACTGACCAAGATGCCGAATCGGAATTACCGATCGATTACCGAGCGGCGACCGGTTGTCGGACTTCGTAGCGCGTCTTGCCGTTCACTTTTTGTGGCAACACTTTAACTTGGCCATTCGCTTTGCAGTCTGCGATCGACTTGCCATAAGGAACCCAAGCCGAACCGTCATAGGCAAAGGTGTTTTTTTCTGAATCTTCCATCACGATGAAAGGCTTGCCGTATTCGACGACTTCTTTGCGAACATAAACGGGAACTTCGCGAACATCCGCACCACGTTCGCTGCGTGCTTGTCGTTTCGCCGATCGATTCCCCGAGCCACCACCGTATTGATTCTTCTTGACCATAAAATCCCGCTCCCTGCGGTTAGAGTGCCTAGCCTGAGGCGATTGGAAACGAACGGGCAAGCAACCCAGGCGAGGTTGACCGCTTTTGCAGAAAAAAATAATTCCGGCACCACGAGATCGCGATGCCGGAATCAGTTGTTGATTAAATCAGGTGCGATTAGTTGCGATATCCGCCGCCACCGCCACCGCCGCGGTATCCACCACCGCCGCCACCGCCACCACCTCGGTATCCACCACCGCCACCACCGCCGCCGCTACGATTTTCGCGTGGCTTGGCTTCGTTAACCGTCAAAGGACGGCCATCGTGCTCGCGTTCGTGAAGAGCTTGGATTGCCGAATTGGCACCATTGTCTTCTTGCATTTCAACGAATCCGAAGCCCTTGCTTCGGCCCGTTTCACGATCTTGGATCACTTCGGCGCTGCGAACTTCGCCGAACTCCGAAAACAGTTGTTCAAGACTTGCGCTCGTGACGTTGTAACTCAAGTTACCGACGTACAGTTTCTTACCCACTTACCGACTCCGTAGAACAAAACACTCGACCTATTGATTACAAGCTTCCAGGTCGTCGAAGGAAGCGCGGTCGCCTCGTGGCAACCCAATCTAGCGGGAAAGACGAAAAAGAATGGTCGGTTTAGAGTTAACCCCGTCCGCGCACTTCACCATCTGTCGAACCAGAGACCGAAGCCTAGCAGAAATACACCACACAACCGAGACCTAAACCGGTCGCAATTCCAAAAAAGAGGCGAATGGCACCTCCGAGGCTGTTTTCACCGTCCAAATCGCCACCACTAGCCCGCCGTAGTGAACGGATTGAACGTTTTGGTCGATTGTTCGTCAGGTCAATGCGGTTCTTCAGGCGGAGCGGTCGTCAACTTGCATGGCGTGTAGGGTTCGCCTCCAGCGGCCATCGATTCTTTCTCGCCCAACACCGCTTTGACTAAGTTTTCGCAATAACGGTGAATGCTGTGGTCGCCTAAATGGTCAATTTTCCAACGCACGAGCTCCCTTAAGAAACCTCGCCAGCGGTCACGCCGCTTCATCAAGTATCCATACTGTTTGATGTCGCCATTTCGATTGAAATAAACCTCGTGGCCACTGTGCTGGTACCCAAGCCAAATCGGCGGAACCCGCGTCACAATATCATTATTGTTGACAAACCTATAATGATCGAGCGTCACAAACTTTACATAAGATCGGTTCCCAACTCGCGGGCTCCCATAGGTGAAAAGCTGTTGAGGGTTGGTAGAAATGTGCGATAACAAACATCGACTGGCACAAATCTTGGCCATCGCCCCGCCCAACGAATGACCCGTGAAATAGACCGGTTGCTTGTTGTTCATCAAGGAAGTTTCTAACATCGGCCACAAGTTGTCGACCTCTCGTTTGAAACCGCGATGCACCTTACCCGCGGTTTCGGCCAAGACCGACACCGCATCGACGTCCGCGCGAATATCGGTCCACTCGTTCGGTTCGGTCCCACGGCAAGCGATCACGCTGTTGTGCTGGTTGCGGAATCGGTACGCCTGTGCCCCACGGTTTTCGAAGAATGTTACATCCGAAAATCCGATCTCGTTCGCCGCACGGGTCGCCTCGGCTTCGTCGTTATAAGCGATCATCGCTAATTCGGCGAACAAGAGCGCACGCTGCAAGAACGTCTTGCCGGCAACGATTCCTGACGAATCGCTGAACAGGATCAGCGGCCTTTCGCCCGCGTCTTGAATCACTTTCGGCTGCATCTTCTTTTCGACCTCGCAAATCCCTTATAGTATGCATGCAGACGCCACTGTGGGGCGGTGCTTTCAAGTTCGCCGTAACGATACAAAAACCCTCGCCCTGGTGATATAGATCCTACGCCGAAAGTCGCTGATGTGGACAAACCGCTGCAAAGTTTAAATCGCCAGTCGCCTGCGGTGAGCATCGATCCCGTTACCCCGTCGCCACCAGCGTTGACGTTTCGTACCGATATTCAATTCGTGCCCGGCGTCGGCAGCCAGCGAACGCCGCTGTTGCATCGATTGGGGATTCGTACCGCCGGACAGGCGTTATTCTTTTTTCCACGATCTTATGAATATCCCAATCAGTGGATGGAAGTCGGCGAACTTCGCGAAGGAGTTCCTGCTGCACTGGTGGGACGAATCACCGAAGTCGAGGTGGTATCGCGATCGGCCGGAAAATCGGTGCTGGGCGTGTTGGTTGAAAACGAAACCGGCGCGGTCAGGCTGCTGTTCTTCAACCAGCCTTATCGCGTGGAAACACTTTTGCGTGGCAGCCGTGTGATCGTTTCGGGCGTGCCCAAACTAGCCGGCTTTCGTTTCGAGTTCATCCATCCCCAGGTGACCATTCTTGGCGAGCACGAACAGGTGCCCGCAGGTCGCATCCTGCCGATCTATCCCTTGGTAGAAGGATTGAAACAAAGCCACTTGCGCAAAGCGATTGCCGCCGTGGTCGATGGCTTGGCCGATGGTGTTGAAGAAGTGCTGGACGATGATTTGCGCCGCGATGCCGCCCAGCGGATTGCCGCGACTTTACCGCCAGCCTCTGAAGCGGATTCTCTCGCGATGGACCAGTTGCCCGGGATCGCCAAGGCGCTGCGCGAGATTCACCGCCCGTCATCGCAAGCCGAATTGGATGCCGCTAGGTCACGATTGATCTTTCAAGAGTTGCTGGTCCTGCAGTTGGCACTAGCGATTCGCCGCCGGAAATTGACGACCGACCTGACCGCCCCGTCGCTGCCGCCTTCTGCGGTGATCGATGCCCGCATTCGCAACCGATTCCCGTTTGAATTGACCGCCGACCAGATCCAGGCGATGAACGATGTCGGCCGAGATATGGCCAGACAGTTTCCGATGAATCGCCTGGTCCAGGGCGACGTCGGCAGCGGCAAAACCGTCGTCGCCCAATACGCGATGTTGCTGGCCGTCGCGCACGGATATCAAGCCGTGATGATGGCCCCGACGGAAGTCCTGGCTCGTCAGCACGTCCAAACGCTCAGCCGCTGTTTGGCGCAAAGCCGAGTCCGCATCGGGTTGCTGTGTGGTTCGTTGACAGTTGCCGAGCGACGCGAAGTGCTGCGCAAGAGTGCCGCTGGCGAGATCGATGTTTTGGTCGGCACCCAAGCGCTGCTGTACGGCGAGATCTCTTTTGCCAAATTGGGCCTATGCGTGATCGACGAACAACACAAGTTTGGTGTCGACCAGCGAAGGGCGCTGCGCCAGGGTGGGGTCGATCCGCATTACCTGGTCCTTACCGCGACGCCGATCCCACGGACGATGACGATGACGATGTTCGGCGACTTGGACGTCAGCACCTTGCGACAAAAGCCGCCCGGCCGCGGAACGGTGCATACTTACCTAGCGATCGACGGGTGGCGCGAGCGGTGGTGGCGGTTCGTCGCCAACCGGATCGATGAAGGTCGTCAAGCGTTTGTGGTAACGCCTCGTATTCGCAACGACAAACCTGATAATGATTCTGCGGCAGCCGAATCCGATCTCAATGCGGACAGCGATTCACCCGACGAATCGACCGGCGAAGACGTGTCGTCAGCGATCGCGACATTCCAGCAATTACGTGAAGGGGCTTTGGCAGGGTATCGCATCGACCTGCTGCACGGCCGCATGTCGACCGAAGAGAAAACGGCGGCGATGGAGCGTTTTGCACAGGGCCGGACGCAAGTCTTGGTCAGCACCACGGTGATCGAAGTCGGGATCGACGTCCCCAACGCGACCGTGATGACGGTGCTGGGTGCCGAGCGTTTCGGACTCGCACAATTGCACCAGCTTCGTGGTCGTGTCAGCCGGGGGACACACGATGGCCACGTTTGCCTGTTCACCGACCGATCCGATGCCCCTGATGAAAGCGACAGGCTAAAGACGTTCGCCGAAACCAATGACGGTTTTGAGATCGCCGAAGCGGATTTTCGCTTACGTGGTCCCGGTGATCTGATGGGCAGGCGTCAAAGCGGGATGCCACCGATGATGATCGCCGATTTAACTCGCGACGAAGCGATCTTGACGATCGCACGAGAATTGGCCCAAGAAATGATCGACGCCGATGCGGACTTGTCCGCACCGGCAATGGCCAAACTGAAGTCACAGGTGATGAGACGCTATGGCGACGTGCTCTCGCTAGGCGACGTCGCTTAGTTGCCGAGACAAGCCCGACCATCGCCGAACCTTGTGGCTATCTTGTAGGCCGTANNGCGCTGTTACGGAAATTCGATCAATTTGCGCTCGGGTTATGCCAGAACTGCTCTACGCTTGTTTCGGCCTACTATTCGCCTATCCGGTGGTCCTACCGCTTCAACATTCTGATCCACCGATTGACACATCGCGTTGGCAAACAGTCCCACGGGCTTGCCCAGCACGGATCATTCGAAGATCTTCGGGGACACAGCTCCCAAAGGCTGTGTCCACGCCATCCCGACCATCGCCAAGCGACGCCGGGCTCTGATA
>DIUH01000065.1 GCA_002428205.1 Planctomycetaceae bacterium UBA6163 | reverse complement strand
TTACCAAGGCCTTTGGTTGCTGATAGAAAATACTTGTTCGGTCGGCTCAAGTAGTTTTCAATCACTTGGTTGCGAAAGACGACCCTTTGAAGATCGCGGCTTTCGATCTGATTCGAATCCGTGGCCCAAGTCTGGGTGGCCGAGGACTTACGTGCCTCTGTTGCTTTGATTCGTTGGTTCGGTGCCGCAGATTCGCTTGGGAAGACCTCCAGCAATTGAAGACTGCGGTGCAGACGCTGAAGCACACTTTCCAATTGGCTGCGGCGATATTCGACGATCGTCGCCGACCCAAGTGCGGCACGCCAAGCCGGCGGATGCTCTTCAAATTCTTGCAACGACATGTCGATCAGAATCGGCAGAAACGGACGTCCTAATTGATTCGCTTCGATGACCTCTTCGGCAAATGCCTTTGAGCTCATCGATGATCGCGAGATCAACAGCAGCGCGACTCGGGTTGCCCGCATCGATTCGCGAACTTGGCGATTCAGCGGAATCCCTGGCAATGCATCGCGTTGGTAATACCAAGCTCGGTAACCGGACGATTCCAAGGCGCTAGCCAACAATTTCGCAACCAACGATTCGGTCTGGGTCGCGGTGATGTGAATGTCGGTACGCTGCTCAAATGCCGCGCCATCTCGCCTATCCAAAATCGCCGCTGCGAATGCCGCGGCAAACTCGCGACAGGTGGGAAATCGATCTTTCGGATCTTTGGACAGCGCCCGGCCAATCGCGGCGACGGTATCGGCCGGTAAGTCATTGCGAAACTCAGCCACCGAGGGCGGAGCATCATAAGCATGAGCCCTCAGCACTCCGATCGCGTCTGGTTGTAAGAAAACCCGACGCCCACATAATAATTCGAAAATTACGTTGGCGAGTGAATATTGATCGCTGCGGCCGTCTAAAACCTTACACTGAGCCTGTTCGGGTGATGCGTATGCCGGGGTTCCCATAAACCGCTCGGACCGAACGCCCGTGTTGACTCGGGTGGCCATGCCAAAGTCCAAGACTTTGGGAAGACCGCTAGAGGCCAAGCAGATGTTTTCCGGTTTTAGGTCGCTGTGAATGACGCCGCGTGCATGAGCGTAATCAAGCGCCTCGGCAAGTGTCCTCAGCACCGACGCAACATCCTCGACCGGCCACTGTGGCGGCCGTTGCCGCATCACATCTCGAAGGTTACTGCCATCAACATATTCGAAAATCGTAAACGGCTTGCCGTTATGCGTCCCAGAATCGTAAACCGAAGCGATGGCAGGGTGGTTCACCAGCGCCGCCAATTGCCCTTCTTCGACCAAGTTGGGTGGACTCAACAGGTTCCTCGGCGCAGTCGCCAAACTGACTTTCAAGGCGACGTCACGTCCTAGCAGCGGGTCACGAGCCAGGTAGACTCGCCCCATGCCGCCCGACCCCAATTCGCTGACCAAGACATATCGCCCGGCTAGTGTTTGCCCCAAGGCCAAGTCGATCAACGAATCGAGATTGTGCCCATTCCAACTGCGTGTCAGCACCCCGCTGCTTGTGACTTCACAGAACGATAGGGCGGTCTCATAAGAAGTTGACATTCGTTTTCTCGAGACGGCAGCGGTTAATGTTGCTCGCCAATGCGATTGCCACACCGCCACAAGGCAGTCCGGTTTCGCACCAATTTACTATTCCCGCCCGATGATGTCGCGTACGCTAAAAGCGTGTATGCCAGCAAGCAAGCAGCTAAACTGGCGCGACGATTTCTAGCAGCTCGATCGCCGGTTCACCGTCGCAAAAGATTCTCGCCGTCCGGCCGTAAGTAGTCGTCCCGGGCTCAACTTCCAACCGTTTTGCCAACGAGGGACCCGCTACCACTTTCCACAACCCGACCAATTCGACCTGGCGAAAAACGTTGTGACGAATCAACACTTGACCCAGCGGCGTTTTCCCCGCTTCGATCTCCTGCCAAACTTCGCTTTGCAATAATTGCGGCCGCAGACGAACGATTCCATATTGAACCGTTTGGCCACTGCTTTGCGTCACCAGGCTGATTTCGCGACCGTACCACTGCGGGTCGGTTGTCGTACGGAAAACCGTCACATCGACCGAAGAACTATAGAACGATTCGACCGTGATCGTCATGTGCGAATGATGATCCAGCAATTGACGATACTCGGTCGGCATCGCCTCGGCCGTGACGGCTTTGAACGACGCCAATTCGTCCGGCGAATCGTCATAAAACAATCGCACCAGGGTATGCAAATCGACCGCGTCGGCCGGACCACTTGAATCGGTCGAGTGGACAGAATCGGTGGGTGCTTTCGACATCAGTCGCGTTACTCCGCAGCGCTGGTGATCGGCAAACCGAGCGAAACGACTTGGACGGGTGATTGCGAATCACCGTCGCCGGATCGTTCCAAAACGGTATCGATCAAGAAATAAAACAGCCTTCTGAGTGGTTCGGGATTGATTTCGTCAGCGATCGCCTCGGCGCGTCCTTGGTGTTTGTCGACCAGCCGCCGGGCCGATTCGAACACGTTTGCCCGATCGTACAATCGTCGCACCGCTGCGATCCGTTGGCCGTCGGGCAACTCGCAATCGTCGGCAATCATCCGTAACAATTCATCACGATCGGCGGCATCCAAACCTTGCAAGGCAAGTGCGAGCAGTAACGTCGGACGTCCGCCCAGCACGTCGCCGGCGGCAGCAACTTTATTGGCGGCGTTGGGACTCCAGTCATCAAGATCGTTCAAGATTTGGAAGGCAACGCCCAAATTGCGACTGAACACGCGGATCGGTTCCAACAACGCGGTCGCGTCGCCAGCCATCCGAATGCCGCTGTAGAGAGCCGCTTCGAACGCCGGAGAAGTTTTCAACGCGTAGATCTTCAGCGCATCGAGCGGCGTCAGCGATTTTTCGATCGAGTCACGCCACAGCAATTCGGCACCCTGCCCTTCAGCCAATCGCGTGTGGGCGTTCGCCAAACAATCCAACACATCGATTCGCATTTGCGGATCGAATCGTCGGTCGTCGTCGATCCGGCCGCTGAGCAATCGATAGCCCAGTCCGATCAAGTAGTCGCCGACATTGATCGCCGTGGACGTGCCGAAGCGGCGATGCACGGCCGCTTGTCCGTAACGAAACGCGTCGTCGTCTTCAATGTCGTCGTGAACCAAACTGGCTTTATGAAAGGTTTCGATACTCATCGCGGCGCGGCGAACCGTCGGCGGAATCTTTTGGCAATGATCGCTGCCGTCCGCGGTCGTGCCGAGGTCGCCGGTTAAGGCGTCATAAGCGGCCAGCGTGATGAACGGGCGCGAATGCTTTCCGCCACGGGCCAGGAAGTCATAAGCGATGTGCTCAGTCGCCACGATCGGGTCGACCGATGCGATCGAATCACGCGTGACGGCTGAGTCGGTGATCGGCAACTTCGCTCGCACCCGCGGCGCGAACTGGTCCATCGACTGCGTTTGGAAAAGTTCTTCGGCGGCGCGCATCAGGTGGACATACGATCGTGTCTCTTGCTTGGCCGGAACGTGCGGCGTTCGTACCATCGCGTCGACCCATTCTTCGTCGACTTTGGTGTTGCGACAATCGTCGCTCAGCAGCGGCACGGCCATGCAAGGAATACCGGCCAATAAAATTTTGTCGATCGCCTTCTCCAACACGTTCAAGCAAGCGACCCCGATCACCGCATCAACATATCCACCGATAATGATCTTCATCACCACCGGTGATCCTTCGGCAACCAGAACGCGATAACCCATCGCTTCGGCCGTTGCACGGAAATCGGCGATGCTGCAGGCGCCGCACTTCTTGCAGTTCATACCGAATTGGTCGTATTCGGCGGGGCAACCCTGAGCGTGCTTTAGGCAATGTGGCAACAGGAACAATCGTCGTTCGGGCGGAACGGCCGCGACAGCATCTCGCCAGAACTCGCCGCTAAGCACCACCATGATCCAACCAAGATAACCTTCGGGCATGTCGAGCGATTTCAGCAAGTCACGCGAAACCTGCTCCAGTTCGTCCTTGGTCATCGGCTTGGACCGATCGAGCGTCAGGGCCAAAGCGGCGCACTGGGCTTTCAAGTGCTCGCGCAATTCGAGCGTTGGCGGCACGATCTTTAAATGACTGGTCGCTCGCCGACGACGACGCGGCGTTGAATCTTGTGGCGACAGGCTGGCATCCGAGGCGGTATCGGCGGGGGGCGCGATCGACAAAGCGGACTCTCAGTTGAAGTGGATCGGGTGGGAAGTTTGTCGTTTCGATGCAATCGGCGATTTATCGTACCAGTCGCCGACTCCACAAGCGTATCGATTCGCCAGAAATCTCAATCGGGTCGCCGCATCGTGACCAAGCGAAGCGTCGATCCCAAAGCGGCCATCGTCAATACAAATGGGTAAAGTCTCTCGTGGTACCAAAGTTTCGCGAAATAAAACCCAATCGGCCATGGCTGGTGATGCTGACCCACGGCGACTGCACCGACTAAAAATCTGACTCCGCCGATTATAGCCTCCGTGCAGCGGCGATCTCTAGGTGACGCCTCTATTTCACCCGACTGGCACCGCGCTCGCAACACCGCAGCGATCGCTTCGACCGCCACGGCCGTTTCCTCCATGCTGCTGCGAACCGCAAACGAGACTACCTCTGCAGGGTATTTTGGCTGGTCCGCGACACCACGCGATTCGTTATCTTTTCTCGCCATCCAAGCGGTTAACGATGGCCCGCCGCCCCACCCGCCATCGGCGTTTTGGTGCGACAGCAAGAAATCGACGGCCCGATGCCGCATCTCTTCAGCCGATTCTTCGCCAGCAATCGCCAACAACACACGGCCGGTCCCGTAAATCGGGTTCTCTTCTTCCGCGTCGTCTTGATTGCCGAACCACAGCGGTACCCAGCGACCATCGGCGCGTTGCTGGCGACGCAGAAATCGCAACCCTTTTTGCCTCGCCCGTCCCAGCCTACGCCGCAACGCATCGGCACCGGAATCTGTCAAATCGCCGTTTCGCGATTGCCGCTCGGCCGAGGCATCGATCGCTCGAATCAGGTGCGCGGTCAAATCGGTACTGCTGCGATCGAACGGTAATTTGCCCCAACCACGACAGAATGTCGGCAAACCGCCGTCGCGATTCTGCAAATTGGCCAACCAAGCCAACCCTCGCGACGTCGCTTCATCAATCGACGACTGCAGATCGGCCTGCAAAGCGTCATCAACGATCGCCTGGGACGCGTACCGCTGCGCCGCCAAAATCGCTGCTGGCGTGTCATCGCCATCGGGTACCGCCCCCGACAATTCGGTCCAGCCCCAACCACCCGGTGACGCCCCTGTGAAAGGATGCCTCCGTAAGTGCTGGCAAGACAAATGCCAGGTGATCAATTCCGGCGTCGCCCACCGGCCATCATCCTCGGGATCCTCGCACAGCGCATGAATCGCCAGCGACGTCACCCAAGTCGCCAAATTGGTATCGATCGGCCAAGAACCGTCATCGCGTATCGATGCGGTCAGAAAGTCGACGCAGCGCAACGCGACCGGATGCGAAGCGCGGCCGCTGGCGGCAAGACTCATCAAAACAAACGAAGTCAACGGTGTCGCTTCTAAGTATCCGCCGCTCTCGGGTTGCATCCGCTGCAACACCCTCAGCGTCGGCTCGACCGCAGCGGCACGGATTTGTCGAATCGGCCATAATGTTTTGGGGCCAAGAAAATGATGCGCCTGGCCAATCGCCACCAGCGCCGGAATCGCATAACTGACCACGGGCATTTGCAAGAATCGGTACAT
>DIUH01000381.1:620-5159 GCA_002428205.1 Planctomycetaceae bacterium UBA6163 | reverse complement strand
CCGATCAATTGCATTTCTATCTGTTAGACTTTAAGAAAGGGGTCGAGTTCAAGGTCTATGCCGACTTGCCACTGCCACACGCTCGCGTGATCGGCATCGAAAGCGAACGCGAGTTCGGCCGCAGTGTGCTGCAGCGACTGGACGCCGATCTGCAACAACGTGGTGAGTGGTTTCGCGCCGCCGGTGCCCAGGAATTGGCCGATTATCGCGCCAGAACCGGCAATGCGTTGCCGCGTGTGATGTTGGTTGTTGACGAGTTCCAGGAGCTTTTCGTCCGCGACGACCGCTTGGCCGCCGATTGTGCGATGTTGCTCGATCGCCTCGTCCGCCAAGGACGTTCTTTCGGCATGCATGTCATCCTTAGCAGCCAATCGTTGGCCGGGGCGCATTCGTTGCCCCGTGCGACGCTGGGTCAGATGGCGGTCAGGGTCGCGATGCAGTGCAGCGAATCCGATGCCGCGTTGATCCTGTCCGATGATAACACGGCGGCGAAGTTCATCTCGCGTCCTGGCGAAGCGATCTACAACGACGCTGGCGGTCTGCTGGAAGGGAACCAACCGTTTCAGGTCGCTTACTTAAACAACGACCACCACCAGCGTTGGCTGGCGGAGATCGCCGCGCGTGATGCCATAGCCGTCGCATCCTTGCCACTGCCGGTGATCTTCGAAGGCAATCGTCCTTGTCGCTGGGTGCCGCAATTGGCCGAAGCGGCGTTGCAACCGCACGGTGTCGTTGCCGAAGTCCCAGGTACACTTCGCGGCCTGTTGGGCGAAGCGGTCGAAATTGGACCACCGACATCTTTGGTGCTGGCGCGGGAAAGCGGTCGCAACGTCTTGATCGTCGCTCCGCCGGAATCGATAGACGGTGTATTGGCGTCCGTCATCACCGGTGCTGTCGCGATGGCTCGTCGAGCTCACGGATCGATCGAGTTGTTTTATTTCGATGGCAGCCCCGTCGGGCAAGACTCGTTCGCCACTTGGCTTGATCAATCCGCGATCGGTGCGATGGTCGTCAAGCCGCGAGAATCCGAACAGCAAATCGCGGCGATTGCGGCGGAAGTCCGCTCGCGCGTTGAAGGCGACCAAACCGATTTGCCGCCGAAGTTAATTGTGATCAATCCGCTGAATCGATTCAGCGACTTCAAACAAGACGAGTCGTTCAGTTTCTCGCTCGATGCTGCCGCGACGATCAGCGGTTCTGCCGCCTTGCAATCGGTCCTGCGAGACGGCCCGGCCGTCGGCATTTTCACAATTATCGGTTGTTCGTCCGCAGAAACCGTCTCACGTTGGTTGCCACGACAATCACGTCATGATCTTCAACAGCGAATCATCGGTCGGGTCAACGCGTCGGACTCTGCGGCGTTGATCGATTCGTCCGAAGCATCAAACCTGTCGCCGGCAACCATGTTGATTTATGACGACGCTGATGGCACCTTCCACAAGTTCCGTGCTTGCGACTTACCATCACCGGCGGAAGTCGCCGGATGGTTGTCCGCCAGTCCTTAGTTCAAGGCGAAGGCAAAGTCGGCATGACACAATATAGTAACCAAACCGCAATGCTGCTGTGGTGCACAAGATTTAGAACCTATCCGAAAACCGTGAGCCGACCGCGCTAGCCGCGGGCCATGCTGGAGTTTCCGGATAGGTTCTTGGCTCGCTAACCTTAAACACCCGAAATCGGCTTCTGCGTGTGATCAAACGTGGATGGTCAGTATCACAAAATGATTGGGGTAATCGGCTGCTGGTTGAGCAAAGCGATACCGATGGAGCCCACCGGCCCCCTGCCAACGTTTATGGCAGGAAGCTGACTTTAAAGCCTCGGCGGATTTGTTGCTTTCGCTATTCGGTTTACTTTTGGTAAGCAGCCTCGCCCGCTTCGTAATCCGGTGTCGGCGTCTCCTCGACAGCGGGTGCCGGCGGAGGGCCCGATTGGCCACATCCTGCTGTCGTGACAACACCGACAAGCAGACAGGCGAAAGCAAATACCGAAAGCCATTCAAAACAAGTCTTCATAACAATTTCCTAAGTTATCAGAGAACATACAACGACAGCGCCACCGAATACACAGCGAAGCTAAGCAGTTTGGCACAAGTCTTTCGGTATAATCAGCCGCTGGGCGTTAGCCCCGGTTCCTACCANNTTTGTTTTGCCGAAGTTTTTGTGCCAACCTGCTTAAGGGTGCATCAGCAATCATATAATAAAGACGGCCAGCGCCAAAGACATGGCACTGGCCGATCGACAAATCATAATCAATGATTGTGGAAAACTATTCGAATGTGACAGGCACCCCGTCTTTAGCTCCACCCATAAAACGCCACGTATTCAAGTCGATCGACTCGGTGAAGAACTTTACAGAACCATCAACGAGCGTAGCCTGAACACCACCTGGGTGGACGCTTCGTGCGGCCATCATCATATGGTTGCTGTTACCGCCACAGTCCCAAAGATTTGAGTTCGGCGTCATAACTGAAGTAAAGCCCATATGCGCCACTTCAAACCCGCGGAACCACGACATCCCACGGCCTTGAATAACAGCTCCGACGGCGGGTGTTGCGCCGGTGCAACCGTTTGCCACATTGGTTACCAAGTCTGCACCTGCTTGAGTATCAGGAGCCGGATTAACCCGACTGCGTGGATGGCCGATGATGATTTCCGACACGGCAAGCGTATTGGAAGTGCCATCGATAAAGTCGGCCATCGACATCATCCCCGTGTTCACGCGGGTTATGCCATTAACACTCAAGTCGTAGAGAAAGCCGCGCGAAGTGGCCGCCGGACGCATTTGTGCATCGTGACCAATGCAGGCGACATAGTTTACGGGTTCATCGCCAGCGACCCGTGCAGAACCTGTTTGGCGAACACCTGTCGGATCAAGCCAAGGGAAGTTACCGGTGCCTGGGTCGGAAGGGCAACGATACGCCGGTACAACGGCCGCCCGGATTAGAGGTTGGTTTTGTCCGTCCCACTGTTGCCAATTGATCTGGTCGTACAGAGGAGCCTGTTCCATCTGAGCCAAGATACGAGCTTGCCAACTGATGTTGTTGGTTTCCCAAGCGTTTCTGGGTGTGCCGTTGGTCCGCACGCGAGCGGGGGCAAACTTGCGATAGGTGTCGTGATAATTATGCAGCGCCAACCCAATTTGCTTCAGGTTGTTGCCGCAACTCATTCGTCGTGCTGCTTCACGAGCAGCCTGAACCGCTGGCAACAGCAACCCGACCATCACACCAATGATTGCGATAACGACAAGTAATTCGACGAGGGTAAAACCCAGTGGCTTACGAGCTTTCATTTAGATTCCTTAATGAAAGAATGAAAAAAGAAGAAGAGATTCGGTAAATGACACAGCGCACGGTCAGCGCATGCAGCCGCCTCTGGCAAAACGCGATTAAGGTAAATTATCGGTCCGCTGAAGCAATGTCAACGGTTTTTAAGTTCATCAATTAAAAGTTTCGACGAATATCGTGTTTTTTTGGGAAATATTTCAGGGGCCGGAAATTCCATCGATGTCAGTTTGCGGTTGATAAATCGGCATTATTTCGCGATTCAACGCCATAAGGTAGAATCGACACCCATCGCCGCTCGATCCTGCCTGCCCAGCTGTACAATTCGTTCTTGTAGCTCGCTGCCCCGAATTTGTCGCCTTGCGGCAAGTTTTTTGCAGGGTCACTCCGCCAAACTTGTTGCCGGGAGACTCGCTCCGTTTTGGTGAAGCGTCACTACGTTGGCATTGCCTTCAACGGGTAGCTCGAACTCCAGAACCGCTTCAACGCCGACGACCGACCATTTGGTTTCGCTCTGAGCAACGAGCGTTACTTGTTGCTGGCCAGTCGCCTGCAGAAACAGACGTTTGCCGTTGGCGGTGACGTTTAGGATGAATCCCGGTACTAACTGGTATCGACCAACTAAACGCTTTACGACGCTCTCGTCGACCGCCATGCCCGCCAACGCAATCGGCCGGGGTTCGATCCCGGCGATCAATCGAACGATTGTTTCGCCAAGCAGATCGATTTCCAGGATCGGGCTGTTGCTTAGAACGACAACGCCCGCCCGCAGCGGTCGGCTGATCAGCAGCATTGAATGGTAGCCGTCGGTTTGCCCGTTATGCCACCGCGTTGAACCGTCACGCGCGATATGCCACCCCAGTCCCATCGCAAACGCGTCGCCTTGGGCTTCCGTCTGCTGTTTCCAAGCCAGCTCGATCGCATCACCAAGCCTTCCTGGGGGTGGAGCGAGATTGGCATCGATAAATCGCAACATATCCTCGGGCGTGCTGCGGATCGCCCCAGCACCGGCCATCGCATCAAAACGCCACTCCCGCCCAGGCACACCACTGGCCTGGTGCGGTGGTGCTAGACGCCGACCCGCGTCCTGGCGGACCTCGGTCGATGTGTCCGTCATTCCCAGCGGTTCGGTCAGTCTGCTGGAAAGCAACTCGGCATAACTTTTGTTAGCCTTCATCGCCAGCAGTTCGCCCAGTAAACCGACCCCAAAGTTCGAATAGCCCGATGGTGTCCCAGGTTTTGAACTAAGTTTCACCGTC
>DIUH01000381.1:0-517 GCA_002428205.1 Planctomycetaceae bacterium UBA6163 | reverse complement strand
ATCTCGTAAATCGTGTCATCCGTCGGTGATTGCTGGCGGCCTTTGCCAAGTACACCAAAGTTGCCCATCCAGCGCTCGTCTTGATCGATAACTCCAACGCTGACACCATGCAACGCACCAGAATCCAACAACGGTTGAACCAGCTCAGCAATCTTCTGTGCATGCTTATAAGGTTCTTCCGAATGACAATCGCTGGGCGCGAACTGAGCCATGAACATGAAGGCCAATACCGCGTACGCAGTTTTACGCATTTCAGTTCCAATTTTGAAGTTTTTGAATCGCATCACGGATAATCACTTCCGGCAAGCCGCCCGCGTCGTTGATGCCCGAACCCACCGGCCGGGCGCGCTGGCTTGCAAGTTAATTTCATGGGCATTCATTACGCAAGTCCGCGCCTTGATTGTGTGCGGTGTTTTGAGTTGCGCTCGTGAATTTGGGATCACTTCGCCTTAGCCAATGGGGTGCCGATCGCTGGCAATGGATTGTCAAACATTAGCCACAGACTCTGGCTTTGGGC
>DIUH01000013.1:3449-4040 GCA_002428205.1 Planctomycetaceae bacterium UBA6163 | reverse complement strand
GCATATCGACTTTCGTACGAGCCGGTCCGACTCGTGAATTAAAACGACCGTCCTGTGGGGCACGTTTTTCGGCGATATCCAATCCTGATAAAACCTTGATTCGACTGATCACCGAACCTTGGATCTCTTTGGGCAGTTCACGATACGTCTCCAGTTTGCCATCGACCCGCAATTTGATAATAAGAGCGCTCTCGGAGGGCAGGAAATGGATGTCTGACGCTTCACGCAAGACCGCGGCTTGCAAAACTTCGTCACAGATCGCTGCGGCATCCTCGCCTTCGCCATCGCGGCTATCGGCGCCGCGTTGACGGTTGCCAGCGGCCGGCGTCGAGACAGTGCCATAGACTCGCAACAACGCCGCGCGCAGCGATTCCGGATCGACCTCGATCGGTTGGATATCATGGTCCAGCGTGCGTCGCAGGAGTTGCAGAGTGCTGGAATCGATCTCGCCGGTACACGCCACGGCGACCGATTGTCCGACTCGACACAATGGCATAATCCGCTTCCGCATCGCCAATGAGGGAGCGATCTTCAATGCCCACACCGGATCGATACGAACCGAATCCAAATTGACCGGCGCGACAGAAACTA
>DIUH01000013.1:713-3364 GCA_002428205.1 Planctomycetaceae bacterium UBA6163 | reverse complement strand
GCCAAATCTTGGTCTCGCGTTTGCATCCCTGCCGCTGCGCCCGATTCGATTGCGGAGTAAAGTTGATTGCTTTTTCCAACGGCAACCAAGTTCGCGACGGCAGGGTTGACTTGTAAGATTTCGCTACAGACGACACGCCTGGCGACATTCGATTCGCCCTTACGCACATCAGCCGCGACCGCACTGCCATCGGCCACCAATAACTGCTGGGCAATCACCGCTCGCAGAACAAGTGCCAACTGACGCCTGACGCCCGACTGTTCTTCGGCGGGGAATACACTGGTAATCCTTTCGATGACTCCCGTGCTGTCTGCGGCGTGAACGGTCGTAAAGACCAAGTGGCCCGTTTCCGCTGCGGTGATCGCGGTGCGAATTGTCGTCAGGTCGCGAATCTCACCCACCAGAATCACATCGGGATCTTGTCGTAATGAAGCGACCAAGGCGTCGTCGAAACTGGGGCAATCCAAACCCAACTGCCGCTGCTGTACCAAAGATAGCCGTGATGGATGCAGGTATTCAACCGGATCTTCAATGGTGATGATATGCAGCGGACGGGTTTGGTTGATTCGATCGACCAGCGTCGCTAGCGTGGTCGATTTCCCCGAACCGGTCGGTCCGGCCACGATGACCAATCCGTCTGGCAATTCCGACAAACTATATAATGAATTGGGCAATCCGAGTTGGTCTAAGGATTTGATCTTATCCTCTAAACGACGAATAGCGACCGACAACTCGTTCTGGCGCAGAAAAACATTGAAGCGAAATCGACCGCCGTCTTGGCCACTGACCGCCCCATCGATCGCACCACGTCGTTCTAAATCCGATAACCCGATCGTGCGAGTCAGCACCTCAACGATCGCTTTGATTTGATGCGACTGGATTGGTGGTTGATCTTCAACACGCTGCAATCGCCCCTCGCGACGCAGAAACGGCGGCTCGCCGACCGACAGATGCAAATCGGAAGCGTTAAGGCTGATGCACAGGTTCAACCAAGCTTGCAGTTGAAGGTGGGCGGTGGATTCGTGATCGGCGGTGTTTTGCGGCGACATCTTAAGCTCTAATGGCTAAGCGATAAGACCCAGATCCGCAGGTCGGTGCGTGGGTCCGCTGCCTGCAACGACAGCGACTTGACGGCAACCGACGGCAAACGTTCTTTGATCGCTTGGATACAGCGACAGATATCTTTGAATGTTCCTTCGAGTACCAACCGATGAGAATGGGTTGTGCCGCCAGGGTTGGGAGCATAAGAGAGCAGATCAGCCAACTGCTTACGTTCTTTCGCGGTTAGGTCCTCACCACCCCTCGAATCAATTTCGTTATCTAAGCAAACGATGTTATGGGATTCGATCAGATCGATCACCGATTGCATCGTCTCCGCAGGTCTGGACGCGACAAAATAGGTCTGCGACAGCGAGTCTCGTTGCTGGACCAGTTCCGCGTTCTGTTCGCCGGCCTGCATGATTTGCAGATCGATTGCTTCGCGTTCGCGTTTGATCTGTGACATTCTGCCTAAGATCGCAATCGTGTCTTGGTTGATCGACGCCGTTTCCGAAACCAGTTTCTTTTCACGGTCACGAACGTTGGTCAAGCGACTTTGCAACGTCGCGTTAATCGCATAGTGATACGCCAGCAACACCATTGCTGCTGGAGCCAACATCATCACGGGGCTCAGCCCCGGCTTGCGATTGGAGTGTATAAGATTCGACACGTGATGCTTTCGGGATTTTCAGACGGGTAAAAAACGTTATGCGTTTTCGCAAAAGTAAATCGGTTCAACGCGCAGGACACTCTCCCTTGGGACGCTCGTTGTACTACACATCTTTTTTGACCCCCACGAGCTCGTCTCGTGGGTGAATAAGGTTCGCAAGCTAGACCGCGAAGCCCTCCGAGTCCACCGATTTTAACTTGTGCTCGCCGCTTGAAGCGGCGAGCACAAGTTAAAATCGGAATGCTGAGCAGAATGCGGCTTGTTTCTAGCATGACAACCTTATTCACCGACGAGACGAGCTCGTCGGGGTCTATGTTTATGGATTGTTTTCACTTGCCAGCGTCGTGCGATTGGCCGCAGACGCCCGTCGGCGCGAAGCACGCGTACCTGTGTTGACCGGTGCTCGGATGTCCGTTGGTGCCACTTGTGGACGATTCGCGGCGACGGTCGATAAATCGCGGACTGGGGCCGATGCGGATGCGACTGACAACGAGAACTCGAAGGCAACTAGGTTGTTTTCTTGCGGATAAGTTTGGGCAGGCGTCGTTTGCCAACCCGCGGTTTCGGCGGATGCTTCGAGCTTGCTGGTTAACTGGAGTGCTGATGCGGTATCGGTCGCGTAGCCTTTGATCGAGGCGATTCCATCGCGGGCTTTGATTTCACGCAACCAGCAATTTTCGCTATGACTGGCTGCGATCGCATTTAATAGTTCGGTCCACCGTTCTTGTTGTTGGCGATGCAGCGTTTGAGCCGATTGAATCTTGGCGGCGAGATCCACGTTGGATTGAAGCTGCGTCACTACTTTCTGCTTCGTTGCCGTGAGTTCTTTTTCCGCCGCATCAGCCGCCTTGGTATCGGCCGCTAATTGCTTCTTGCTGTCGTCCATCGTTTTGACGTTTGCTTCGATTCGCTTGATCTCGCGATTCAAATAGAAGTAATGGCC
>DIUH01000013.1:0-677 GCA_002428205.1 Planctomycetaceae bacterium UBA6163 | reverse complement strand
AGGATCAGGCCGTCGGTTTCTGAGGTCAACAGCGGCTTGGCGGTTGCAGCGATCGAATCATTGACCCAAACGATTCCGGCTGACCCATCATCAACGGAATCGGTAATCGCGGGCTGGCCCGGCGAGTGCAAGAAGCCCCGCAACGCTTCTTGTATCCGCGGTTGGCCGACATGCCCGTCCAGGACCAACACATCCATGACTCGCTTCGCTTCGCCGCGAATTGCCACAACGTTGCCGCCCCAACTTTGGACGCTCTTCCAAACTGAACCCGGCAGTGAATCCGTGGCGTTTCGATTGTCATTCGCGGCGAGTGAAAGGGGCAACCGTGATGAAGCGGGATTAGCCAATCCGACAAGAGTCCCGCCACACTGCTCGACCGCATCGGTGATCGCGCGGATGTCGGCATTGGCGATTTGCGTCACCCACCAACGTTTATCAACACTGGCATCCTGATGGATCGGACAAGCGGTCGTGGTCGATTCGAACGCAGAGATACCCGAATACGATTCACACTCCAGCGCGATCGCTTGCAATAATTCGGATCCACCGATTCCAGCGACGATCTCATGCGGCAGTCCGACGACGCCGTTCCAGAACTGGTCGGCCAGCACGACGACTTTGCCCGGTTTTCGCTTGCCCAAGCGACAGGTCGCGTCGACCAACGTGGCGAGCGATTC
>DIUH01000066.1:4899-8370 GCA_002428205.1 Planctomycetaceae bacterium UBA6163 | reverse complement strand
TTGGCACCACCACCAACGTCCAAGAAGTTTGCCGGTTGGCCGCCGTGATACTTGATGATGTCCATGGTCGCCATCGCTAGTCCGGCACCATTGACCAAGCAGCCGATGTTGCCTTCCAGTTGAACGTAGCTGAGCCCCGAATCGGCCGCGCGAACCTCGTTCGGCTCCTCTTCGTTCAAGTCTCGCAACTCCTTCAGCTTGGGATGACGGAACAACGCGTTGTCGTCAAAAGTGATCTTGGCATCCAGTGCGATCATTTCGCCTTCGGTCGTGATCACCAGCGGATTGATTTCCGTCAACGAGCAATCGTAATCGACCGAAAACCGACAAATCGCCTTCATGAACTTATCAGCCGCACGTGCCGCGGGGCCTTCGATCCCGAGCTTCTTGCACAGCTTGCGAACTTGGTAACTTTCCAGCCCGATCGCCGGGTCGAAGTGTTCCTTCAAGATCAACTCGGGCGTCTCTTCGGCGACCTTCTCGATCTCCACACCACCTTCGGTGCTGACCATCAAGACCGGCATCGATGCCGCGCGGTCCAAGACGATACCGAGGTACAGTTCGCGGGCGATCGAGCAGCCCTGTTCGACGAAGATCTGGTTAACTTTTTGACCTTCGGGACCGGTCTGAATCGTGACCAGTTTCTTGCCCAGCAACCCTTCGGCGGCTTTGCGAGCCTCGTCAGCCGATCGCACCAGGACGACACCTTTTTGCGAAGGATTGTCGATAATGCTCCCTTTGCCCCGTCCACCGGCGTGGATTTGGGCCTTGATAACGGCGAGGCCGCCACCCAACTTTTCGAATGCCGCAATCGCTTCTTCGGGCGACCGGGCAACATGGCCTTGCAATACCGGAACTCCGGCGGCGCGGAACAATTCCTTGCCCTGATACTCGTGTATTTTCATGACGCTTAGCGGTACTTGCGGGACACGTGTGAGAACGGTTCAACTCTGATAAGTGGCCGATTATAGGAACCGCTTCCATGGGCCGAAAGGTGACGCCCCGAAGTCCGACACGATTGTGACCAGTAAGAGGTTTTGTTGACTAATCCGAACGCAGAATCTCGCAGTCAAACGTTGTCGGACGAGCACGCTTTTGCGCCTGAGAACTCGCTGCTGGGCACATTTGCCCGGCGGCCTTCGTTGTCAGTAGCGGTCGTCGTGATCATGACCACGCTGTCGATGATCGGTTACCGCGATCCGAGCCTATTGGTCGGTGCGCCGGCGGAATCCGAGGCTTCGTCAGTGGGCGGAATGAGCGGTCGCGGCGGCGGAAATCGCGACGCGCCGGGCCGAGCACGCGGCGGTCCCGAGCGTGCCGCTCGCACCAACGGCCCACCACCGGATGTGACGCCGCTGATGCTGTTCGGCAGCGAACTAATGTTGCTGATCGATGGCGACGACTTCTTCACTCCGACCGCAGCGCTGGCGATTCGCCAAGCGGTCGAAGCCGTTGAGGCGTTGCCCCAGGTTCGCAGTGTGATGTGGATGGACCGAGCGCCACCGCTGAACCTGTTCGGATTGCGCGAACCGGCGCTGCCCGATCATCGCGCGTCGCAGCGACGTTTTGACACCGCAAAACAGATGGCGCTGGACAATCCGTTGATCGCCGGACAATTGCTTTCCAACGACGGACGCACGATGCTGCTGTCGATCGAAGTCGATTGGTTTTTCGTCCGCACTAACGCCGATTGCACGACCGTGTTGGTACAAACGGTCGAGGACGTCCTGCGTTCACATAACCTCGATTTCGACGTCGGCGTGACAGGTGAAATGCCGATCCGATTGGTGATGAGCGCCGCGTCCAAGGACAACGATCGTAAGTTCCAGTACATCGCTTATGGCGTGATCCTGTTGCTGGCCGCGATCCTGTTTCGCGGGCCGTCAGCGGTCGTGATCACGGCGGTCGCGCCGGCCTTGGGCGTGTTCTGGACGATGGGATGCATTCGCTTTTTGCACTTCGAAGATAACCCGTTTAATCACGTCGTTGTGCCCATCCTGCTCAGCCTGGTCGGCTTTACCGACGGCGTTCACATGATGACTCAGATCCGTGTCCATCGTTCCAGCGGGATGCCGGTTCGGGCGGCGGTTGCTAGGGCGCTGGATGAAGTCGGTGCGGCCTGCTTTCTCACATCGCTCACCACCGCGATCGGATTCGCGTCGCTCAGTTTCGCCCATCACCAGGTTGTCCGCGAGTTCGGCTGGTGTTGTGTCATGGGCGTCGGAATTACGTTCTTGGCCATCATCGCCGCGATCCCGCTCGCCTGTTTTACGCCGCTGGGACGCAGTGTCCATCGCGGCCAAGGATCAGGTTGGATCGAGAAGAATCTTGATCACGCGACACGCATTATTCTGGTCGTGCTTCGTCGCAGAAAATTGTTTGCCGTTCTGGCGATCGTGGCCGCTATCGGCACCGCAGCGATCACGTCGCGACTGGAACCCGACGAACGGATTTTGAATGCGATCCCCGAACGCAGTCACGAAGCAAGATGGTTGCGACATATGGACAGGGCGTTTGGCGGATTGGAAACCGCGTTCATCCGCGTGACCTGGAACGATTCGATCGACACGATGTCGCCCGAAGTAGTCCAAGTCAGCGATGCGGTCGAGCGGATGTTGCGCGACGAACCGCTGTTAGGATCGCCGCTGGGGATCGCGAAATTGATCGACGCGTTACCCGGCGATGCACAACCGAGTGCGAAAGCCGCGTTATTAGATTTGTTGCCTCCGCCACTGCGACGCGTATTCCTATTGCCCGAAGAACAGACAACGAAAGTGATCTTCCGCTTGCAAGATTTGGGGATCGCGAAATACGGGCCGGTATTTGAAAGGATTTTGGTTCAGTTGGACCAACTAGAAGCCAAGCATCCGAATTTCGAGCTAACGCTAGAAGGCGGCGCAGTGTGGCGTTGGAAAAATCTTTATCAAATCATGGTCGACTTGACCAAAAGTCTTGGTACAGCATCGATCGTGATCTTCATCGTACTGAGTATCGTTTACCGATCGTTGCGGTTGGGGTTGATCGCTATCATTCCTAATCTGTTGCCATTGACCGCAACGGGAGCGGGGATGTGGATGTTCGGCCAATCCTTAGAACTGGTCAGCGTGCTGGCATTTACCGTTTGTCTCGGAATCGCAGTCGACGACACGGTCCACTTCATGACGCGTTACCGGCTCGAACAGGCACGTGGGGTCGGATCGCACGAAGATTCGATTGAGCGAGCTTTTCGGGGCGTCGGCGCGGCGTTAATCATGACAACGCTGGTGCTGGTGTGCGGCTTCATGACGGTGATGTGGAGCGACACGCGAGAGCACCACGTTTTTGCCATGATGGGCGCTTGTACGATCGCCACGGCGCTGCTGGCCGACATGTTTTTCTTGCCGGCACTGATCGCCGTGTTTGCCCGCTCGGCAAAAGATTCGAACGATTGTCCCTAGGTATTGTATCAGCGATTGGGGACAACCGTTCTAC
>DIUH01000066.1:575-4891 GCA_002428205.1 Planctomycetaceae bacterium UBA6163 | reverse complement strand
CGAACGATCGTCTTGCCGTGCTTGGTGATCACGATTTCGACGCAGTGTCCACAGCATGGCCACTTGTAGGTCAAAACCTTGCGTCCAAAAATCCCTGGACGACACGAAACCAAACAAGGCTCCTCACAAGCACATTCCGCTGGCACGCACAAATCGACTGCGTAAGTGCAGCAGGTCACGGGATCCTTCACGCACAGCGTTACCTTGACTGGTGGCAATGGCTTGACGCAGCAAACCGGTTCCGGTGCACACGTCGGCGCACAACAACCGGCCAACCCGCCAGCTTGTGCGGGCGAAACCATCGCTGTGCCGAAAACCAGGATCGCCACTGCAAAAATCACTTGAAATTGTTTCATCTCTTCTACCCTCTTTTATTGGAATCGTACAGCAAACTCGTTAACCGTCGGACCCGTAGCCGCTCGGAACCCGATCGCCGTCGTCGCGGTCCAGAAGATGAGCCACACGACCACGACCATTTGGCTAAACAGCCCAGGCGGCAAAGTCTTCCAATCGTTGCATACGTTCCCGCGCGAATCTACCAAAAGAGCCGGAATTTCTCGACAAAACGAAGATTATCTACCCAGCGACGCACTTCATTGCGGACGATTTGGTCCTACCCCTACTTCTGTCGAAGGGGTGGCGGAGCGAGCTTGGCGATTCCCGCCTACCTGATTCAGTCCCGTGCTTCTAAACTTTTCGCATGAACACCCAAAAATCTAACCCACGGCGCCTGCTCGTCACCAGCGCGCTCCCTTACGCCAACGGGCCGATCCACATCGGCCACTTGGTCGAATACATCCAGACCGACATCTGGGTGCGATACCAAAAATTGATCGGCAACCGGTGTGTCTATGTCTGTGCTGACGACACGCACGGAACGGCGATCATGATTCGTGCCCGCAAAGAGGGGCGAACCGAAGAAGAACTGATTGCCCAGATGAGCCAGTCGCACCAGGCCGACTTCGCCGGGTTTGACATCAAGTTCGACAACTATGGCAGCACCCACAGCGACGAAAATCGCCAGCTATGTCACCAAATTTGGGCATCGATGCGACAGGCGGGATTGATCGCCGAGCGTCCGGTGGCGCAATTGTATGACCCCGAAGCGAAGACTTTCTTGGCCGATCGTTTTGTGCGAGGCACCTGTCCCAATTGCGGTCGTGCCGATCAACCCGGCGATAACTGTGGGGCATGCGGTGCGACCTACAGCCCGATCGACTTGATCGATCCCAAAAGCACGCTCAGCGGCGCTACGCCGATCGTCAAAGAGGCGTTGCACTTGTTTGTTGAGCTCGAAAAGTTGCACGATTTTCTCGCTCAGTGGATCGAAAGCGGCAACGCTCTGCAGGCCGAAACGGCGAATTACCTGAAGGGCCAGTTTCTGGCAAAGGACCTGCGTGACTGGGACGTCAGTCGTCCGGCCCCCTACTTCGGATTTGAGATCCCCGATGCACCGGGCAATTATTGGTATGTATGGTTTGATGCCCCGATCGGTTACATCGCCAGCACGTTGCAGTGGTGCAATGCCAACGGCGAAAAGCTGGCCGATTGGTGGCAGTCCGATGAATGCGAAGTGCACCATTTCATCGGCAAAGACATCACCTACTTTCATACGTTATTCTGGCCGGGGATGTTAAAGACCGCCGGATTCTCACTGCCGACGAAAGTTCATATTCATGGATTCTTGAATGTCGGCGGTGAAAAGATGAGCAAGTCGACCGGGACGTTGGTCGCCGCCGAAACCTATTTGAAGCATGCCGATCCATCGTTCCTAAGGTATTTCTACGCGACCAAATTGACCGCGCGGATCGAGGATCTTGACCTTGGGCCTGAAGAGTTTGTCGATAAGATCAACAGCGACTTGATCGGCAAAGTGGTGAACTTGGCCAGTCGCGTCGGCAAGTTTGCCAGCGGCACCGGACTATCCGAAACGTATCCTGACGATGGTGGTCTGTTCGCCAACGCCGCCGCGGCAGGTGATGAGATTTCGCAAGCTTATGAGACAGGCGATTATTCGCGGGCGATGCGTCGGATTATGGAATTGGCCGATGCCGCCAATCCTTATGTCGAACACGCGCGGCCTTGGGATCTGAAGAAGGATCCTGATAAGATCGATCAATTACGCGACGTCTGTACCGTGGCGTTGAACCTGTTTCGCCAATTGAGCATTTACCTTGCCCCAGTTTTGCCGCGACTCGCAGACCAATGCGGCGAATTGTTGGGCGATCCGATCGTCGATTGGCAACAAAGCCAATCGCCGCTGTTAGGCACACCTGTCAACGCATTCAAGCGGATGATGGACCGAGTACAAATTGAGGATTTACATAAGATGATTGAAGACAGCCGAGTGGAAGCCGCCGAAACGCCTTCAACACCCGCACCGGTTTGGAACGATTCGGATCAACCGCTGAAGGCGGAACCGCTAGCGGCGGAGATATCGATCGATGACTTTGCCAAGGTCGATTTGCGAATCGCCCGCATCATCGCCGCGGAGCATGTACCCGAAGCGAACAAGTTGCTAAAGCTGACGCTCAGCCTTGGTGGCGACGAACGTCGTCAAGTCTTTGCCGGCATTAAAGCCGCCTATCAACCCGAAGCGTTGGTCGGCCGATTGGTCGTGATGGTTGCTAATCTCGCGCCCCGAAAGATGCGATTCGGTTTGAGCGAAGGAATGGTCACCGCCGCAGGCCCCGGCGGCGTTGAAGTGTTCCTGCTTGGCGTTGACGAAGGTGGACAACCGGGCCAGCGAGTGCACTAAGAAGAAACAGAGCCTGGTTCAGCGTTGACGCAACGAATCGACATACTTCATCTTCTCGACCACTCGGGGGCTGAAGATTTCGGGCACCAGGTCGAGCAATCCCATATCGCGATTCCACTCATTCGCGATTAGACCGATCCGTTGGTATTCCTTCAACATTTTGTCTAGCGACGGTAAGGGATATTGCACCAGGTCGAATCGCTGGGCGGTGTGAATCACCGAAACCATATCTAAGTAGGCACCGAAGGTTTCGGCGAAATCTTCCCACGGATGCATCGTCGCATACGCCGAAATGAATGACCCTTGCCAATTGCCGACCGGCCCCTGTGAGTGGTGCCTGGCCAATGCTTCTTCGTATGTCGGTGATCGTTCGTCGCCAAACCATTCGCGGAACCGATTCTCATCTCGTCCGCTGACCAATCGGTCCCAAATGTAATGGCCCAGTTCGTGGCGAAAGTGGCCAACCAAAGTTCGCTGCGGCTCGCCAAATTGCACCCGCGTTTTTTCCCTTTCCACCGTGTCGGCTTCGCGCAGACTGATTGTGATGCGTCCGGCCGAATGTCCTGTTTGTACTCGTGTAAAAACATCGGCCTCGAAAGTAAACGATAGCACGATATTGGTGTTGCCCGGCTGCAGCGGATAACCGAGTTTGCGAACCGTGTAAAGAACTCGGCGTTTGGCATTTTCAAGCTCGCGCCAGCGTTGGCGATTTTCAGTAATTGTCAAATCGGGAATCAACACCGTCATCGCGCACGACTCACACAAAGCATCGGCGCCGGAATGTTCCGCGTCGACATATTGGTTGCAAACCTTTTCGACGACGTAATTGTGGCAAGGGGCGAGCCACATGCCACAATCATTACGCGGACATCGCAATCTACCGTCGTGCTGCTTCGTCGGCGCAACGACTGACCAGCACCCCGGACACATCCCGACCTGATTGCCGCATTTCACGCACTGGGTGCTGTTGAAGAACAACAGGTTTCCACAGGTGCATTGAAAGGGCTGCATGATCTATGTTTCTCGTTGGGCGACAGTGGCTAGAATCCATCCACAGGCTTGTGCACGACCAGCCCGCTAGGCGAAGATATCACTTGCGGCCAATGCGCTACTTGGGCGACGAATACGTTGGTTACTTCCAAAAACCTTCGCTGGGAAAATCCTCGGAGCAATCATTGATGTTCAAATTACGGTTTACCTGCATCGCGGCTCTCTTGGTGCTTGCTTCAACAGCTGGCTTGCCACGTTCGGTTTGGGCCGTCGGTGGCGAGGGGATTTTAGTGCCGCTGGAGAATTGGACGGTATTGAGCGACAACCCGCCAGCCAAGAAGCCTGCGAATATTGGTGCAAATGAAGCGCCGGTGGCTAAATTGCCGCCAGCGGTGTTGTTGGTTCCCGGCATGTTGGCCGGCGACGATACGATGTCAGCGATCCGATACGCGCTGCGCAGTGCCAAGATACCGGTGGCGATGTTTCGATACGACAGTCAACTTGGGGCTGATCGCGTCGCCAATCGCTTGGCCACCGTGCTGTCTGCCGAATTTGACCGATTGCCCAA
>DIUH01000066.1:0-535 GCA_002428205.1 Planctomycetaceae bacterium UBA6163 | reverse complement strand
CAAGACTTGTTACAAACCTTCGAAGCCGCAGAACTCAAGACGATCGTTGATGAAGAATCTTTAGGGTTGCTCAACAACACGCTCGACCTCTTTTTGGGCAACGCCAAGAAAGACCTTTCACCGGAATCAGAATTGTTGGTGCGATTGAATGCCTACCAGCGAAACCCAAGCATTAAATACAGCATCATCGCGGGAACGAAAGCGCCGATCCCGCCGCTGGCGCGTGGACTGGGCCAAATAATGATCGGAAGATTAATCGCTCAAAATCCCGACGCCGCACCGGGGCTGCGCAAAGTGTTGGCCGTGGCCGATCGTGACGAGTGGATTCAAGGATTGGGCGATGGAGTCGTCTCCGTGAACTCGACAAAACTGTCAGGAGTCGCCGACCACATTACCTTGCCGTTCGCTCACCGTGACCCCAGCGAACCGCTCGACAATCCTGCGACACGCAAGTTGGTCGACGAAGTACTCGCGCGCATCCCGCGCAAATAGCCACATGGTGCGAATTACGACAATCAATTGGTGCCAGCCATTT
>DIUH01000246.1:7547-7823 GCA_002428205.1 Planctomycetaceae bacterium UBA6163 | reverse complement strand
TCTGCGACGCCATGACCAAGGGGCCGAATTGATTGCCGCCACCATGTCGCTGCATCAAGTCGTTTTCATAACTCCACAACCGATAAAAGAACCCTTCAACCGTCAATTGTTGCGACAACATCAAAACGTCGTTTCGCAGGCCTGTCGATCGATCGTCGCCGATGGCTTTGGCAAGGAAATCGGGCAAACGAATCGTTGCCAGCGATACGGGATACCGATTCTCAAAGACCGCCGGTTCGACCGTTTTGTCCTGCGGTTCGATCCGGATCACGACAT
>DIUH01000246.1:0-7515 GCA_002428205.1 Planctomycetaceae bacterium UBA6163 | reverse complement strand
TGCGGAGCTGTTGGATCATCGATACATCGAAGCCGTATTGGGCCAACAGCGCCCAGTGGCTGCGAATACCCGACGCACCTTCGGAACGCTCTGCGGCCGGAAACCAAGCGACATTCGGCGTCGCGATCAACCGCGGTTCGGTATCGCCGCCAGCGGAGACGACCATTCCGATGGCCGACATCGGCTGGTCCAGCGTTTGTGTTTGCGACCAAAGCGAGATCCACGCCTGAGGAATCGAGGTCGCGATCACACGCAGCGTTGTCCCGTCGTCGGTCTCCAGTTCGATGCGAAATACCTCTGAAAACTCCAGCACATCGGCTAAGTCATCCGTGATGCGAGCCGAGGCGATCGATTTCGCTCGACCACTGATCGCGACCGCGTCTCCGATTTCCCATGTCAACGGATCGCTTGCTGTTGAAATCGGTCGCGATGGCCGACTGGCGAGACTCGATCGGCCGAGGCGATTGACCTGAAACAACAACTTGGCCGCTTCGGATATTGATTGCGGGTCCTCGGGTCTTCGCCACCAAGCCGAAACCGCCTCGATCCGCTGCTTATCAAATCCGCTGATCGACTGCAGGACCGAGCGATTAGCGGCTGGTGTCGACTCTTGCGCAAGGGCGGATTGGCTGGAAACGACCATTGTGCCCAGCGACAATCCACCAATCAAAAATAACGTCCCGGCGATCACCAACCGCCACCGCAGGGCTCTGCAAAGCATGGACAGGTGGCAAAGCGGATCGACCTTGATCAACGCGTGATAGAATGGAGGCGTGTTCACGGCAGACCTTCTCCGGGCTTGCCATCGCCGTGATCCGCCTGATCCAGCGAGGCGAGAAACGAGGGTGCGGGCGGATGTGTCTTTTGACGCAGCGCACGTGATCGAGCGATCGCTTTTCCCGATTGGAAAAAAATCAGTGCTGCAGCCGAAAGGCCGATCATGGCGGACAAGGCGACCAACAACCACCCCTCGGTGGGCGACGAAGTCACGACGTCAGGCTGGTCGCTTGACACCGCCGGTTCATGCAAAGTTCCGACGATCGCCGGGGCCAGTTCGCGACCGAGACTCGATTGATAAGCGATCCGTTTCAAAAAGATTCCATCGACCCAAACCTGAGGGCCGTCGGACAACGCAGAATCGGCTCCGATCGCGGCAATCGCCGTCGAAACTTCGCGAGTGAACATCACGAAAGGACGCTCGCTGCCATCGCGTGGTCGCAGCCAGACCTCCCAGTACTGCTGGACACCAAACGGGTTTTTCGCGGCAGGGCGCCGGACCACCCTGGCCACCGAAGCGAGCAAAACGACTCGCCGACGCAAGTAGACATCGGGCTGCTGGATCAACGAAATGACGCTCGTTCGGCTAGCCGCATCCTCCGACCATCGCTCCGGATCGTCTTCAAGTAAACGGTAAAACCCCAACGAATCGACACCTTTCCAAACCGCCGCAGGATCGACTCGCGCGATCGCCCAGCGATCCAAGGCTGATTGCAGAAACGGAACGACCGGCGCCGCGGTCCAGCCCGGCGGTTGAATCGCATTTTCGACCGACTGGTCTTCACCCGATTGGCCCGCTTGGATAAAGGCCTCGTCAAGTCGGTCCGCCCATTCGTCGGATACGACGGGATTTTCGATATCACCAGCGGTCCGCCACTGGGCCAGCAGTGACATCAGTTCGGCGTTTTTTTCGTCACCCAGCAAGACCAACGTCTTGTCCAACTGATTTGCCAGCACCAGCATCATTTTTTCTGTTCGGGCCAAAATCGCCTTGTTGAGGTCGATATTTGGCGTGCGAGCATCGTCCAGGACACCGCCGCCGGGGCGAGCGGTTGGCGACGGCGTGATCGTGGGGGCCTGAGAAGCGATATCGACAACCGGCGGCGGGAAGAAGGCCTCGTAAATCCGCGGATTCCCCGCCTGGCGCATGACCGCAATGACCAGGACCATCGCCAGGACCAGCCGCATCAGCAGGCGGTATGGAGACCTTCCCCTGGTCCGCCTGTTGTGACGAATATAGAGGTTGTCTTCGGTTAGGGACGAGGGAATTCGCATCTTTGGAAAGCCATGAAAGGAGCGAACTCAAGTATACTCCTTTCTGTACCATTTGATTGAGCGGGTCTTGTACAATTGTCCGCTGCGGTCTGTTCTTGTTCTTCTCCCCCCGTCAGGTCTTGACGATGTCCAATTTGAGAACGTTCTTCTTCGCCAAGTCGATCGCTGCGATGCTTTTCTGCGGCGGAACCATCACTTGCCAGCGAGCAAACGCGGCCGAATTAGGCGAGCCAGCGGAGGCATTTGTCGCCCAATTACGATCAGTGGGCTACTTTGACACGGCACTCAAATACCTCGATCGAATCGACAAATATCCCGGTGTCCCACAATCGTTTATCGACGCCATTCCGCTGGAAAGGGCACAGACTTTCATCGATGCCGCGGTTTCGGCTCGCAATATTTCCGAACGCGACAAACTATTCGTTTCCGCAGAAGAAGCCCTCAAAGGTTTTTTGACAAAGACCGACCATCCACGAATTTCCGAGGCGAAATTGCAACTGGGCAAGTTGCAGATGGTGCGAGCAGACCAGTTGATGAGCGTTGCGGACCCCAGCGACGAGGCTCGGGAAAACGCGCGGAAGTCGTGCTTGGATGCCGCCGAGACCTTCACTTCGATCGTCAATGACCTCAAAAGCAAGCTGGAATCGATGCGGGGCCAGAAGATCGATGCGGAAAAGGAACCCGAAAAAGCCGCCCAGCGAGAACAATATCGGTTCGATTTTCTGCAGGCCCAGCTTCGCACTGGCGAGGCAAAGCAATTAGCCGCCAACACTTACCGCGAACCGCTCAAGGACGGCAAGAAATTGCTTGAAGAAGCACTCGTGTCGTTTACCGAGTTGAGCGAAAAATACAGTGGCTTTTTCCAAGGTGCGATGTCAATGCTGTATCGCGCCCAAGTCCAGCGAACATTAGGCGACAAGAAATCGGCGATCGACAGTTTTCAGCGAGTTTTGGAGCAGCCCGAAGTCGATTTGCTGCGGCCCGCACGCATGCTCGCGATGACCGGATTGATCGAAATGCAGCTGGCCGAGTCGGAGCCTAAGCTTGACGAAATCATCGGCCAATCCAAGCGATTGGTTGATGCCGCCCGCCCCAACGAACGTCGTGTGCCCGAGTTTGCGGCGGTGCAAGTTGCCCTCGCTAAGGCATATCTGTTTCAGTCCAAGGAATTGATCGCCGCGGGTAAGCAAATGGAAGGGCGTAAAATCGCTTCGACCAACGCCAGGCCGTTGTTAAACGCGGCGGTGAAGGTGCCCGGATTGCACGAACCCGAGGCACGTCAATTACTGTCCGAAATGGGGATCGAGAAGTCCGAATCGGCCGAACCGGCCCCCAATGTCGAGCAACCGAAATCGCTGGAAGAGGCGCTTTCGATCGCCCAGCGATTGATGCTGGAGGGTGAGGAATTAAACCGCACGCGTGAGACGCTCGCTGAGCAAGTTTCCACCGGTGGCGAAGGTGCCCAATCGGCCGCAGCAGAATTGGAGGCAACCGATGCCCAAATTGATGCGGGCCGCAAAACGCTGATCCAAGTGATTCGTGGAGGACTTTCGTTCGGCGGCAGTGAGCCTGTGCCGCTTAATCAGGCTCGCCAGTATCTCGCTTCAGCGCTTTATCAACGCGGTGACTATTGGGATGCGGCCGCCGTTGGCCAGTTTTTGTCGCGAAGTGCCGCTAACAAGCCCGAAGGATTAAGAGGCGGATTAATGGCAATTTTGTCACTTAAGGAGCTGATCCAAAGTTTGCCAAAAGAGTCGACCACCAGCTTGGTGCGGCAGATTGAATTGCTGAGCGAATACCTTTCCAAAACATGGCCCAATGACCCCCAGTCCTCGGCGGCCAAGGGGATTTTGGTCAAGCTGGCGCTGGATGACGACCGCTGGGACGATGCCCGCACACTGCTGACCAAAATGCCCGAAGGGGCCGAACGGGCGAGTTTCCATCGACTGATGGGCCAATTGCTGTGGAACAAGTCACTGCTGCTGAGACAGGAAAACAAAATCGCCGAAGCTGAGGCGGTCCTGCCTGAGGCGGCCAGCGATTTAGGAACCGGGCTGAACAGCCTGCCGGGCGAATTGGTCGGCCCCGACGCGTTTCAAGCTGCGCTTGTATTGGCACGAATCGAACTGCGACGCGGCGATGCCGCGGCGGCACTTAAGGCGTTAGACAATCCGAAATACGGGCCTCTAAAAGGCGTAGAAAAATTGGGCGAACCGCGAGACGGATTTTCGTCAGACTTGTTTGCGGTCGAATTGCAAGCCGTCGTTGGCGCGATGACGTCAGAAGGAAGCGACACTGCGGCGTTGACCAAGCGAGCCATTGATGTCATGGGTCGATTGGAGGCGAGTGTCAAAGGCAAGCCCGATGCAGACGAACGCCTGGTGAGGATTTACATCGGACTGGCCCGCGACATCAAGGATCAACTCGATGCCTCCCCACCGGCACAAAAGGCCAAGTTGATCAATGCCTTTCAAGCCATCCTCGACGCGATTTCCAAATCAGCCAAAGACCCCGCGACCTTGCAGTGGGTTGGCCAAACGCTAATGCAAATGGGCGAAGCGGCGATTGCCGACAACAATCCACAAGGCGCCGCCCTGCTTTCCTCTGCGATTCAAACCTTTGAAACGCTGCAAGGAAAATTGGGCAACAACGCTCCTACGACACTGAAGTTCCAACTCGGCCGCGCTAATCGACTCGCCGGTGAGTACAAAAAAGCGATTGACCTGTTCGAAGAGATACTCAAGGTGTCACCGATGATGCTCGACACGCAAATCGAAGCTGCAACGGCGTACGAGAAGTGGGCCGGAACGATCAATCCACAATTCGCCGTAAGTGCCTATGGCGCTGCCCTTTCGGGCGCTCGTCCAGGTGCGGATAAGAAGAATGTGATTTGGGGTTGGGGCCGCATTAGCAAGATGGTCAGCGGCAAGCGAGAGTTTCGCGAGCAGTTTTTCGAAGCTCGATACCGTGTCGCCTTTAACCGTTTCATGATGGGCAAAGTGAGCAATGATACCAAGCTGATGGAACAAGCCAGCAAGGACATCACACAGGTCAGCGCACTTTATCCCGACTTGGGTGGACCGGCCCGGCATAAAGATTTTGATCTATTGATGAAGGAAATTCAAAAAGGTTTGGGGATAAATCCCGTCGGATTACCATAAAAGTAGACCGCGGGTTAAAATAGAGGCTCCAGCCGAAAAGCATCGCGATTCCCCAGCGTGCAACACGTCAATAACTTTTCGCACGATCGTCCAAATATCACCGGGCGACTTGTGCCCCGTCGCCACCGACTAGTCTAAATCTTTATGCAAGCGTCGATCGAAAATCAGGTAAACAGACTCAATAGGTGCCCCATGGGACGAGCCATCGTTCGGATGTTGGCGTTTGTGATTGTTTTGGCCCTCGCTTCATCGTCCTCGGCATGGGCTCAAGTTGATCGCGTCGTTCCCGCCAAGGGGCCGACCGTGATCGGGAAAATAACCGAGATCAAGCGAGATTCGGTAACTCTTGAATCCAATGCCGGGAAGCAAACGTTCGCGATCGATAAAATTGGCTCCCTCGTTTTTGACGGTGAACCGCCCCAATTGACCAGTGGCCGACGTGCGGCACTCGAAGGAAACTTCGAACAGGCGGAACAAGATCTCAGCAGGATCGAGTTCAATAAACCGATGCGGGAATTCGTCAAAGCCGACGCCTTGTACTACGTCGCCCGCACCGAGGCCGCTTTGGCCCTCGCCGGACGCGGTGACGTTGCCGAAGCGATGCGAAAGATGCGCGGTTTTGCAGGCGCAAATCAACAAAGTATCCATTTCTATAACGCCGCCAAAACCATGGGAGACCTCGCAATTGCCGAAGGCAAGTATGAGGAGGCGGTGAGGTTCTATACTTTTCTTGCAAACGCGCCGGTTCCTGAGCTGAAGATTGAAGCGGAATATCTTGGCGGAGTCGCCAAGCTGAAACAGGGCAATGCTGCAGAAGCCGACACGAGCTTTACTCGAGTGATTGGCGCCAACGTTCAGTCCGAGTTGGGGGCCAAATTGCAAACGCTGGCGAAAACGGGAAAGGCAATAGCGCTGGCCCAACAAAACAAAGGGCCCCAGGCCGTCGAACTGGTCAATTCGCTGATCGCGGAACTGAATCCGGATAACTCAGAGATCGCGGCACAAGTCTACAATGCCCAAGGCGCAAGCCTAGAAGCGATCGGCGACAACGAAGGGGCCGTGCTGGCCTACCTGCACACACACTTGATGTTTTCGGGACAACCTAGCGCACATGCCGAGGCGCTGTCGCGATTGATCGAACTTTGGCCCAAGGTCGGTAACCCCGAGCGTGCCAACGAAGCTCGTCAGGAACTTCAACAACGATATCCTGGATGGAAAAAATGATCGCCGTGCTCCGCTAGTGATGCCTCTGGACCGACTGGCATGCGACGTTTCAATCTGGTTTCGATCCATACACTCCCTTTAAAAATTAATTAACGCAGGAACGTATTAAATGGTCTTCAATGGTGTAAACAGTTTCTCACGGGTTGCCGGTCGCTTGACCATGGCGTTTGGCATCGCCCTAGCCGCTATGTGCTTGTCCATTACACCCGTGTCGGCACAAGACGATGCGGCCGAGTTCGGCGATCCCGCCCCAGCCGCAGGTGCAGCGCCGGATCAGCCTGCTGCGCAACCTGCCGCAGATGCTGGCGGCGCACCTGCGTCTGCGAAACAACAAAGCTTGCTCAGCTGGACCGCTGAGTCACTCGGCTGGCCCTATGTGGTTATCTTCTTGGCCTTGTCGTTCACGCTCGTCTCGTTGTTCGTGATGAACCTGTTGGCCGCTCGCCGCGAAACGTTGTTGCCACAAGAATTGGTCGATGGCTTTGAAGAAAAATTAAATGAAAAGCAGTTTCAAGAAGCTTATGATCTCGCCCGCGCCGATGAGTCCGTTCTCGGACAAGTCCTTTCCGCTGGACTGGCTAAGTTGTCCAAGGGTTACAACAAAGCACTAGAAGGGATGCAAGAAGTCGGCGAAGAAGAAAGCATGAAGCTCGAACACCGCCTCAGCTACATGGCTTTGATCGGCAACTTGAGCCCGATGATCGGACTGTTCGGCACCGTGCAAGGGATGATCTCGTCTTTCCAAGTGATCGCACTTGGCGGAGCAACACCCAAGCCTGCCGACTTGGCCGCCGGTATTTCAACCGCCCTGTTTACAACGCTGGTCGGATTGGCGGTCGCGATTCCAGCGATCGCTGCTTATAACATTCTGCGAAACCGGGTCACGCGCCTGTTGTTGGAAGTCGGGGTCACAAGCGAAAACCTAATGAGCCGATTCGAAGACTTTCAACCACAAGTTACCAAGAAGTAAACTCCCCTGCGTGCATTACCGCCTTCTGGTAGCTTGCAGAAACAGTACAAACAATGCTTGATAAGCACTGAGCGGGAAATAAGTGTCCGGTACCTTTTGTGCGAAGCA
>DIUH01000431.1:8114-12140 GCA_002428205.1 Planctomycetaceae bacterium UBA6163 | reverse complement strand
GCCGCACGTGTGGCTCCGGCGTTTTCATACAACATCGCTCCCAAGCGACGGTTTACCCGTGCCTTGGGCCCTGTGTAACGTCCCATCTATCCAATCCTCGTAAAACACCCGCATTTTGCTTCAGCAGGCTAGCCGGACCCACCAGGTATTGTCACCAACGCCAGGTTTATTAAGGTCCATCTCGGCGCGATCCTCATTAGACGACGGACACTCTCCGTCGCTGGTCGCACCTGATTTCGAAAGTATGTTCAGCCCAAAGCTTTCACAATTGGGCTGACTGGAGAGTGTGGCTGCTTTGTCGCCGTTTGACAAGGCCAACCCATGCTCGATCACCTCAATCGGAACTGCGGCAAAAGTCACGTCACTATCCCGCGGGAGAGTCGGCATTCAATCTTTTCTAGTCGCTTCGTTATCTCTTTCAGTTTCTTCGTCATGTCGGGCAATCCGCCAGCCGACGCGGCGATGCGACGGATCTGACGCGGAAATCGCTACTTTTCCTCGTTAACCTCCGCCCCGTCGGAATCCTGCGACTCAAAGATGAACGCCGACCCGTCGATTTCCACCAGCACTTCGCCTGAAAGCTCCTTGGCCATCTCTGCGGCCGGCTTCGCCTGAATGATCGCCGCCTTCACCCGCTCTGCTATCTTGCCAGCGTCCACCGCGACGTTCACGTCCAGCTCTTTCAATACCTTCGCAATCTGTTCTTGAACCTCCTTAACCTCAGCTAATTCACCATTTTTGTCAGCCTTGAACGTCCAGCTCATGATCTTCCCAACGGCATCGCTCGCCGCAGCAGCACCTATATTGATCGTCCTCTTCGTGCCGTCAGGAACCGTGAGCTCAATCACCCGCTTTCCATCAATCACTTGAACATGAACCTTCTGAGCCCCATCACCTGAGCCCCATNNTCACCTGAGCCCCATCACCTGAGCCTTTCGTCGTCGTTGACTTTTCAACGACCTTCCCATCGTCGCCCACCACCACGGTCACGGTCGAGTCCGAACTCGATTCAACCGCTTCAGCCAATCGACTTGCCCAAGCAACCACCCCACTTCCTCACCGGCGGAAGCAGTGTGTCGACACTGGCCCGGCATTTCGGTCATCGGCGAGTTGGATTCATGGCTCATAACGAATTACGATTGCCACGGAGCCACCTCCGCGGGAAAAAATCTTAAGATTTTGGTTCACTTCTTGGGCTCTCAACGATTGCACCCGTACAGCCCTCTGCCGCTCATCCTGTAAACCAAACGCCAAAAAAAATGAAACGTCGTGATTTTGTCGGCAATATCGCATTCGGCGGGTTCGTCGGCGCCGCAGCGGTTTCCACAGCCCGGTGCCAAGAGGCCGTTTTGCCCGAATCGGCGTCAACCAAGCTTCCATCCGGCAAGCTGATGATCACGCCGCTGGTTCTCATGGCGCCTCGCGAAGACGGCGTGACAGCAGTTTGGGGCGTTTCGGAGCTTTGCAAAGGCCGCCTCCAGTGGGAAGATACAAACGGAAATCGAGCTACCGTTGCGGCCGATGATTTCGGAATGGTGCCCCAGGGCGCAAGCACAATCCGTATCAATCTCTCCGGGCTAAAACCGGGCAACGACTATCGTGTTCGCTGCGTTACAACGAACGGCTCAAACACAGCGAGCCAAGAGAGCCCTTGGAAGCCCTTTCGCACTTTAAACTCGGCTGCATCGGAAACCCGCTTCGTCGTCTGGAATGATACTCATGTCAATAACGAGACGATTCGAAAGCTGGACGATGTGACGCCAGCATCCGATTTCTTGGTATGGAATGGTGATACATGCAATGACTGGACAAATGAGGAACTGCTTATCCCAACCCTTTTGAATCCTGCGGAGCGCGACATTACACAGAACCGTCCATTGTTGTTGGTATGGGGGAATCATGATGTGCGCGGGGCTTGGGCATTTCAATTACCACATAGGGTTGCCACACCGAGTGGTCGCCCGTTTTACGCATTACGCTCCGGACCGGTCGCCGTCATCTGTTTGCACACCGGTGAAGACAAGCCCGACAACCACCCGAGCTTCGCCGGCCGCGTCGCGTTTGACGACCTACGCGCCGAGCAAACTCAATGGCTCAAAAAAATCATCACGGAACCCCAATTCCGAGACGCTCCGTATCGAATCGTCTGTTGCCATATTCCGTTAAGATGGACGAACGAGAAAATTCCTGATTATGAGAATGGCGGTTACGATTACTTCAGCCACCGCAGCCGCGCGGCTTGGCACGATTCACTGGTGCAATGGAAAACCCAAGTCGTCATCTCTGGCCATACGCATCAATACCAGTGGATTCCGGCCACCAATGATTTTCCCTATGGACAAATAACCGGCGGTGGTCCGCGGTCGTCTGATGCCACTTGGATGGAAGTCGTCGCAAACAACGAATCGCTCACCATCACCACACACATGCTCAGCGGCAGCGCCTCGCAAACCGTGCGTTTCAATAAAGTCGTGTAACGGTTCCCGCCGACCCAACAGCACAAAACTCGCGTTCATAACCTCGTGCAGAATCGTGAGCGTGAGAGGGTCACCGATAGCATCCATTTTGATCGCTGTCTCATTCAGTCCGTCGCCACATTTTCTTTCCCCGCACGCCTTTTTCCCCCGACCGAATACAGGGATGCCAAACCGTCCAAACGGTCTTGAACAAGCGGGGGGATCGCGGTATCATCATCCGAGGTACTGACAGCGTCTTGATACACTCGTTTTGCTCCGATGCAGCAAGGCGTCACGGGCGAACCGCAAGGAAACGCTACTCACCTTCATCGTGCTATCTCAATTCAACCCGTAATTTCGGCGGCGGTTATTCAAATGGCGATAGACAGATTTATTCCTGGGTTAGTGTTCAGCATTTTTTTCACAACCATAAATGCTGCGAATTCAACACTTGCACAAGCTCCTGTTGAGTCGCTCGCTTCGACAAAAATAGGCTCGCAAGAGTTGCACTTATTCGCAATTGCTAAGAAGAAGCCCGGTGCAATGAATGACGGATTTAACCTAAGTGCAGTCGCAGATTTTCAACATTTTGGCAATCGTGCCTTGATGACTCAGCTAAATTCCGAAATGGGAATCGCACCTTGGGCGGCATCACAACGACGTGGAAGGAACGAAGAATTCGTTTTAGGGTTTGCACTCCGAAACGCTGACGGGTCACTATCACCATCGGTTCTTAGATTTTCCAGCGCATTTCGTGCGGTCGATACGATCGGACAGGAACACGCATCGTGGCCGCGGGGATCGGTGTCGCCTTTTGAAGATTTGATCTCTTATCAATGGGATTACGAGTTATCGCCGCTAGTCGTCTCTGTTCCGCAGGGGGTACAAAACCTGAGTAAGCTTGAAGGCTTTCTCGTGCAAACACCTGCCTTTCGTGGCAAGGGTGTATTCGATAAGGCGCAGTTCGCAAATGCAACTTACACAGCGAATTCAGTCATGATTGTTCCACTATCGATGGAAAATAGCGGATCGAATGTCGTATGCCGGTTTGTATTTTTGACTCGTAAAAGTGGTGGCCAAAAAACGACTGCAAACGCTGGAACCGGCGCGCACCAACGGCTAGCCAACTTAAAGCCCAGTCCTTCCATCGATTATGTCGGCGTCTTGCCAAACGGAACGAAGAAAGCACCTACGTTTACAAACCAGTCGACGCTCAGTGGAGCGGCCGAGAAAAAGTTTATGGACGGGGCAAGAAGAGATGTTGCTGAGATGATCGCAGAGAAAACCGTGCCAGCGGAAACCGTCGCATACATCATGAAGGGAGACGAAGCGGCAATCAACATTGCCGAAGTTGTCTTTCAGAACGTTGCCGACATTCAATCTGTCGAAGTCAACTACAGCATTCCAGTCAGCGGTCCGGTTCCATCCAAATTTTCGCTCGACAATATTTTGTTGTTCGAGACCGGCCAAGTCCAAGCGGTCAATGACTATATAAACAGTTTGAAAGTCGACGTTTCGGCATCGCAGAGTAATGCGATACGAACTTGGCGCGATGCAAGTGGCAAGTTCA
>DIUH01000431.1:3516-8107 GCA_002428205.1 Planctomycetaceae bacterium UBA6163 | reverse complement strand
AAATTGAGCGCCGAAGACCAGGAATACCTAAACAGTGCCGGAGACGCACCCTAGCGGGCCAGCGAGTCAGTCACTTTGGCGTTATGCGGGCAGCAAATGGTCGATTGTGACGGTAATGCGATTGACATTGATTAACACCGACAGGATATAGACGGCTGCACCGGCCACTCAAGGAATCACATTGACAGCCACCGTCAGCAAAAGCCGCATTGCGCTGGCTGCCAAGCCAATTTTTCCTAAGAGGACACCGCCGTTTGGTACGTCCAGCAAAATCAAGTGATCGATGTACTTGTGTCCGTCTCCTTGTTCAATTAACTCCAATTCAAGTGGACTGTCTTGCAGCAGGATCGCGAATTCCAGTGGTTTGTCCTGCACAGGAGTAAAACCATGAATCGCGCCGAAGTCCACGGTCCATTGATGAGTCAGCGGACCTTGGTTGACTGCCGCGATCTTTGGCAAGGGCAACCCCCGACCAAAGGCTTCATTGATTTCGAACGGCTGCACCGTGGCCAATGTCAACCGCAGCCGACTCTCCGCCAATGGGCTACTTTGGCAAACGCTTAATTGCCAAATGGGCCGCTTGACCGTCATGTCCATTCCACGAAACGCTTGGCCACAGGATTGCCGTTCCGTCGCGGGATGCCGTCAAGACCATGTCGCCAGAGGGTGAAACGGCAACCGTCGTGATTTCCTGCGTGTGGCCGCTAAGGGTGAGGATTTCTTTTCCGGTTTCGGGGTCCCACAGTTTTGCCGACGTGTCTTTACTGCCGGTGAATACTCGCCGCGAATCGGGTGAAAATGCGACAGCGGCGACACTTGCGGTATGCCCATCAAGCACCATGCCGAGCGGTTCACCGTTCTGGGCCGACCAAAGTCTTGCGGTAGTGTCGTCGCTGCCGGTAGCGATCAATTTGCCATCCGGCGAATACTTGGCACACAACACCGCTTGTGAGTGTCCTTCTAGAACAGCGAGACTTTGAAAGGTTTTGGTGTCCCAGATTCGTACCGTATGGTCGTCCGAAGCGGTCAGCACGCGAAGCCCATCGGGCGAAAAGACGGCGTCCGTAACGCGACCTGCATGACCTGAATAGCGTCCGACAAGTTGGCCCGTTTCCGAATTCCACAACGCGGCGGTGCGGTCATCGCTGGCCGTCAACACAAATTGCCCATCGGGTGAAAAGACGCTGGAATTTACAAACCTGGTATGCCCGCCCCGCAGTTTGATCAAAGCGATACCCGCATCGGTGTCCCAGATTCTCGCGGCGTTATCCCAACTGCCGGTGACAAGTCGATCCCCCGAAGGTGAAAAATGAACACTAGCAACCGCCGACTGAGGGAGAAAAGTTTGCAACGTCTTGCCGGTTTTCACTTCCCAAATCCTGGCCTCAGTACCACCAACGGTTAATAAGGTTTCTCCGTTCTCGGAGAACGTGACCGACCATATCGGAATGGTCGTCTGCGACAAGTTCACAAAAGGGACCTCACGACTTCCGGGTGATCCGATTTCCTCGTTGGACTGTAAGTCCCAAAGTCGTATCTTGCGGTCTGCCATGATTGCGCCAGCGATCTTTGCATCGGGCGAGATCGCAACACCACTACAGGCGATATCACCGCCATCAATCACCTGCAACAATTTCGAATCGCCCAACGTCCAAATGCGAATCTTGTTATCACTGCAAGATGTAATCGCTCGAGTCCCGTCTTTTGAAACCGCCATCGAGGTAACCGGCCCCGAATGCTTTAACAATCTAGCGGCGTCTTCGGCCCCGGTTCGGGAATCTCTAATCGAAACGACTTGATCGAGGCTGGCCGTCATTAACTTTTCTGTTCCAGGAACAAAGGCAATCCGGGTGATGCCGCGCGAATGCGTCCGAGACTCCCAAACCGACTGGCCCGATTGGGAATCGATCATTCGGCAACGGCCGACCGTGTCGCCGGCAACCAGATAACGGCCATCAGGCGAAATCGCCAGCGCCGTCACGTCCGATTCCAATCCATCGAACTCACGCAACCGCTCACCAGCGAGATTCCAGATCACGATTGATTTCCGATCGCTGCCGGTAGCGAACCACTGACCGTCCGCAGAGATTGCGGCCGCAGCTTGGATACCCGTTCCGTCCACCACAGCAACTTGGGTCCCTGTCAAAGTATCCCATATACGAGCCGTGTTATCGATCGCAACCGTCAATACTTGTCTTCCACCAGGGACAAAAAAAGCATTTGACGCCAAGTAGGCATGTCCTTCATGAAAGGTTTGAATCTGCTGGCCTGTGGCTAGGTCCCATGAAATCGCCGATCGGTCCCTACTGGCAGTAACAACCAACTTTCCCGTCGGATCAAAGGCGGCACCAAGGATTGAATCGAGATGTCCTTGTAATACCGAGCCACCCAAAACATCCTGCTCTCGGTGTTTAGGTATATTCCAAACCTTCACGCTTTCATCGTATGCAGCACTGACCACATAATCCTCGTCGCGCATAAATTGAGCGACGGCGACACGACTTGCGTGTCCACGAAACTCTTTTTGCATCGACCAGTCGTCCAGTCCCCATAGTCGAACGACATTGTCATTTCCGGAAGTCAAAAGCCGCTTTCCGTCGCTCGAAAAATCAATCGATCGGACCGCATCATCGTGAGCCGATAGTGAAGTGACACCAGATGGCACAGCCCTTTGGGCTGAATCCACCAAAGCTTCCGCTAAATCCTGGCCCTTCAGAGATGCGGGATTCCACCGCATCACACGCCCGTCATATCCACCGCTGGCAATCATTTCGCCATCAGGCGAAAATCTCGCTGTCAGGACGGGGCTTTCGTGCGCCGTAAATGCCGGCCCTGGTACATCCGATTGGACATCCCATACGATCGCCGATCCATCTTGGCTTGCCGTCACGATACGCTGCTCGTCGGGTGAAAAGTTCGCCGACCAAACCCACCAATCGTGGCCTAAATACTCCTTTGAAGCTCCATCATTGATGTCCCATAATCTCGCCGAATGGTCATACGAACCGGTCAGCAATTTTTTGCCATCGTTTGACCAGGCCACGCTCAGCACGGCATCCTTATGACCTTCCAATCCGACCGTTTTATCACCTGACGCGATGTCCCATATCGATGCGTAATGCGGCTTTTCATTGCTGCCTATTGCCAGTTGGTCTCCCGCAGGTGAAAAAGCTAAAGAAAACACTTGCGTCGCGCCGGTCTTTATCCGCGCAATTGGATCACCGTTTTTGAATGCGAAAACCAAAACATCTGGCCCCCAACCACCAACCGCAAAGTACTCGCCATCAAGCGATAAAGCCATCGCTTCGAGCGGCACACCACCGTCAAACTTCATAACCTCGCGACTGCACAGATATTTAAGCCGCCCCCATTCCCAATGCCTCAACTCCGGCGGACATTCATCCAACAGACTTAACGATCGGTCATAGGCATTTTCTTCGATTTTAGCCGCGGCTAGACCGATCTTTGCGATGTAACCTTCATATTGCTCGCGCCGCTGGGCTTCTTCGGCCACTGCCCGTTGCACTTGCTCATTCGCGCGGGCCATCTCGGCTTCTTCGCGTTTCGTATCGGCTAATTCTCTCGCTGCCTTCTCGGCAACCCTCGCGGCATCGGCGATCATCCGTTCCCGTTCTTCGTCCTGCCTGGCGGCAACCGCCGCAGCGCGTTGTTCATCGGCGATCATTTTCTGTGATAATGCCGCGGCTCGTTGCTCATCAGCAACGCCTTTTTGAAACAGAGCATCTGCCCGTTGGGAGTTCGCGACCACCTCGGCTTTCCTCGCCCGTTCGGCTTCCATGCGAATCCAAAAAAATGAGGTCGTTACGATTGCGAAAATGATCGCAACCAATGCCATCCCCGCCCGGCGCGCCGCCTTAAGCCGCTGGTTGCGTTGGTCACGTTCGGTTTGCAATGTCTGCAATTGCGAAACCAGCGACTGGTGGTCGGCCAAAGAGGGATCCAGCAGCGACAAACCGAGTTCATAGTCGCCACGTTCTCGCGCACATTCGGCATAGGCGAATGCCGCCTTGGTCGCGCCCAGCTTTGCCGGCAAATTGCCATCCCAAAGCGCAATCGCTTCTTGAAATCCGAACAAGGCTCTTGCATAAGAATCATAACGATTGGTCTTCACCGCCTCGGCTAAGTCGTTTTGCGCTCTCGCCGCCAGAGCGATGCTCTCGGTATGTGACAGGTACTCTCGTATCGCGTCTTGCATCTCGCGTACGCTGGGATACCGCTGCCGTGGGTCGTTCGCCATCGCCTTAAGGGCAATCTGGACCAGTTCACCGGTTTTCTCGGTCGGAATGATCTCGTTTTTGCTGGCCGCCATCAAGCACAAAGTGATCGATTCGCCTTTGTGTGGCCGATGCCCCGTTACGAATTCATATAAGATCGCCCCTAACAGATAGATATCACTGTGCGCACCGATCGCCTCGGCAGGCCCCAAAACCATCTCGGGTGCCATGTATGCGGGCGTTCCACCGAGCGCGAATCGAGTGTAGGCAACTGTCGAGATGGCCAAACCCCAGTCCATCACCAAGACTTCACCGAAACCACCCAGCATGACGTTTTCTGGCTTGAGGTCACGGTG
>DIUH01000431.1:0-3480 GCA_002428205.1 Planctomycetaceae bacterium UBA6163 | reverse complement strand
AAGTCGTAGATGGGAACAATGTTCGGATGTTCGAGATCGCCGGTGATCACCGCCTCAGCCAAGAACTTCTCTCGCTGCTTCACTTCGTGGGTGCTGCGTGCTTTCAGCATTTTCAGCGCAACCACCCGCCGGATCGACTGCTGGCGTGCGGAAAACACAACCCCCATTCCGCCTTCACCAAGTTTCTTTAACAGGTCATAGTCGCTTCGGTCGACAGACTGTGTTTCCGCAGATTGTTCGAACGGTTCGGGTCGTAAGATCCGTTGCTGGATTACCAGTGTTTTTTCTAACTCGTTATTTGAAGCCGCTGCTGCCGCACTACTGGCGACGGAATCGAGTGCCGTGGGCCGCCCGGCGTTAGAACCGACAATCGTATGACCGGAACGGCTTTCAATTGTCTTGGCTCTTACAAGTCCAGCTGAATGCTCGTTCGTACCGTCAACCGTCCCCGATAGTCCGGCAATTGTTGCCCCAAGGCCTGGCGCAACCGTGGAAAGGTCATCCGGTGGCAGCCCATCGACCGTCGCCCCCAGCCCTTCAACCGAGGTGTCCCGATCAGAAGAAACGTTAATGACGTTTGACTTTTGTTGAGAATCCGTCGTATTGAGATTTTCAGAAGCTAGCTCGGCTGAGAGATCGACTGTTCCGGTGAGTTGCGGATCGGATTGACTGTCGTTCGAATCATCCTTTGAAACCGTGACCGCAAAGATTCCGGTCGTGGTCAACCTTTGTAACAATTCCGGTGGCACGGTAGCCGCGATATCGCGAAGTTCATCGCTTGACGGAGCCCACCGCCCGACTTGAATCGTCGTGGCGATCGAATCGGGCGAGTCCGAATGACGCGATGCGAGATCGACTTCAACGTGATCGCCGACGGCGACAACACTGTCGCCGTCAACCGTCGCACCCAATCGATCGTCAATCACATCGGCCGTGTCGGAATCCACCGTCTGGCTGACGCGAAAGTCGGCCACAAGGCCGGCATCGCTATCGACGGTTTGGCTACAGTCAGCCGATTGACCACACGCCGGGCAAACTTGTCCGCCACCGGCCTTGCTGTCCCATGAATGCTTGCACGCAGCACAGGTGATCATCTTACATTCACTCATAGTGGTGGACAGATTGGCTTAATCGCACTGATGTACTTTCGAAACTCTAAAGGCTCCAACGCCTTATTTGCCGTGCAACACGCGTGAACGACGGTGCTTCATCATGAGGGTTTTTCATGGAGAATCTAGATGACAACACCATCGATTCAACCGGACCGTGATTGACACCGCTTCGCAATGAAGCTGAATCGTCGATCCCACGCTCCGGATCGACCGCCTGCGGCTCTGATTCCCCAGATTCCAATTCATTGGATCCACGCCCCGGTTCACGGATGGGGTCGCCGATCATTTGGCCAGCCTTGCGAAACTCTAAAAGTTGCTGGGAGGGAAGCCCTGCCTCTTGATAGTAAATGCGGTACAACCCATTGGGGACTGGTGCTGTTTTAAGACGATCTAAAAGACCAGATAAGTTTCGCAGTTCGGACAAAAACAAATTGACCTGTTCGCCCTCTTCGCCATTTGGCAGTACCCTGACCAGGTAAAGCCGCGTTACGATATCTTCCTCTCCAGTTTGAGACGCACCGATTTCATCGTAAACGACAACCTGACCGGGCGGTGGCGGCGGCAATTCGGCCACCACCGAATCCCTGCTCTCTTCGATAATCACCGGCGTCTCCACTAAGATGACTGGAACCGACGGACGAATCAATTCTTCCGCAACCGGGGTGACGACAACGACAGATTCTGAACGGTTCAAAGATGGTTGAGTTGCCCCGCTGAGCACTATGTTTTGGTCATTAAACAGATCAAACGTCGAAACAACTTCGGGTTGCCGCAACATTTGCAGGTAAAGCAGCGAGAAGGTACGCTGGATAAGGACTTGAATCGGCCCCTCTGCCACCGGACCGCGAACGATCGCTGCCGTACTGAAGTTCGTTTCGTCGATCAACCAGATGACACTATCGCCCGCTTGAAGAATCGGTTCGGCAGGTGCCCCAGCGACCGTTGTCGACACTTTCGGGTCGGTTGGAAAATCGAGTACGCTGACAATTCCATCACCCCATTTGGCCTCGATCCGAAAGTGACTTCCTAATTCCAACTGATCACCCAGCGATTCTATTCCGCCAATCGTACCGACCACTTCCTGCGTCGGATCGCCTGGTAGCAGAACATCCGTAGGATCGACTTCAGCCAACCTTAAACGCGGTGGAATATTGTTGACTTGGCCCGTACTGCTGCGGATCACGGTCCCGCTTAAAACACGAATCGCTCCGGCAAGCGATCGAATGTTGATCTGTGCCGGACCGATCGGAATGGCCCCTGTTGCTGATACTCCCTGCAGTTGAATATCATTCTCCTGAACGATCCAAATGTAACCTTCGTCGCTAGATGCTTCTAAGAAATTGATGTCGGTGTGCAACGGTTTGATCGGACCACCGATTCCCGATCCTGCGTCAATCAATAACTTGCTGGAAATAACATTGGAGACACCAGTGGGTAAGACATTAACAATCGCCCCTCCAACCTCCAGCGAAACTTGCGCAGCAGGATCAGCGGTTCCCGTTTCGATCCGCGATAGAAGAAAATTGCCATCGCCGCCGACTTGAATGAACACCGCGTTGGCCGTTGTGTTTCCGGTGCCCAAAGTGGTCAACGGTGCTTGGGTTAAACCCTCGTCGCCAGTTGCGTCTTGATTGACCAACAATGTGATCGTCCCATTGCCCGCATCGACGTTACCGTTGATGAGCAATGCGTTGTCCGCGGAAACTTGAATCGCCTGGCCGGTTGTGATCGATTGCTGAAAAAATACGTTGTTACCATCAACGACTAATCCACCCTGGATATCAACCGCGGTCTCAATTCGAACATCACTTGTGTTGTCAATCTTTAGGTTGCCAATAAAGTTCTCGTCCAGCGACAACACTTCAATGTCATGATCGCCCGCTCCGATGTGAACGATTTCCAGCGAATCGCTCGGCACCTGAAATTGCAACTGTTGACCGTTGTCAAATTCGACTCGCTGAAGACTCGTTGTCGGTTCGTCGATCAAACGAAGCGTCCCGGCAAGATTTTGCCAGACAAATTCACGATCGTTGCTGACAATCGTGTCGATCATCGGCTCCACGCCGGTATAAGAAATGACGAGAGTACCGTCATATGAAATGAACCCATCCAAGCCATTAATGATGTCGTAAGAAACTGTATCCGTAGCACCGCCGCGAAGGTCCAGCAAATCGCCAGGTGAATTGCCGCCGGGGGAATCTTCGCCGCCGGTGCCACCATTGAACGCGATACCACTGGGTGGCGCAAAAACGCCGCCAATTGGATGGATGATGATAAAATGATCGTCGCCCAGATCGCCGTTAAACGTGATTCCAGCGACGTCGACCAGCATGATCGGATCAAGCACCACTTCATTCGGCCCGCCGAC
>DIUH01000204.1:5645-8767 GCA_002428205.1 Planctomycetaceae bacterium UBA6163 | reverse complement strand
TCCGGCGGTCCGATCACGCGTTTGAAGTGACCGCCCAAGAGTTTGCCAAACCGATTATCTGCAACAGCATCGGCCAACAATCGGTACTCTGGAAAAAACGGCAGGATGTGTGCCACCATCAAACGCCCCGATGCCGCCTGATCGAGTGCTTCCGCCTCCTGGGATGTCAGTGCCAGCGGCTTTTCACACAGGACATGCTTACCAGCAAGCAGCGCCTTGGAGACCGCTTCGCCATGCAGATGCGGCGGCAAACAGATGTCGACCAGGTCAATCGAATCATCAGCCAACAGTTCATCCAATGATTCATAAGCCGTGATCCCGGTCATATCGATCGAGTCGCTCGGCGGGCCAAAGTTCCCTTGAATCCCGCGCCAATCGCCCGCCCGCTTCTTCGCATCACGGCTGCAAAACGCAGCCAACGTCGCCGTTTCGCATTGCTGGTATCCCAAATAGTGAATCCAGCCCATGAATCCAACGCCTACGATCGCGACCTTAACCTGTTTCATTGCTTATCTCTGATGCAAATACACCCGCCGACCTGCAAGTCGCGAGAGTTTGGATATTGATATTCACGCTAGCAACCCATTGCTAGCATAGCCCGCCCCGAAACGGCGGTTTACCGCAACAGTGTAACGGTTTTTCGTCGCTAACGCGGCACCAGGAAAATCATTGCACCGCCCCCTTGATGGTTTCCCAATCTGCCGAGGGGACGCTATGATTCACTGTATGCTGTTTGCAGTCACACGACGCAATGTTTCCATCAGGCCAGCATGCAAGGATGAAAGCTATGCCGGACGTCTTGACAACCGCGCCACAACTTCATTCGCCTATCGATCCACCTCTCGACCCATCGAGAATCGAGGCGACAAATTCGGAACCGACCGACGAATCTTATAACCAGCCCAGCGGCGATGGTTCGTTGATCGATCGGCCAGACGTCATTCGGGCCGTGGCGACGATCTTGGTGCTGATCAACTTGGTCAGCCTCGTCGGTTTTTGGCGATTGCACGCTCGCGAGAAAGACGAAACGCTGCAGGGCCCGCTGCGTTTCATCACCGACGTCAATTCGGCCCCCGCATCCGAACTGTCATTGCTTCCAGGCATCGGATACGAACTCGCCAATCGCCTGGTCGAATATCGCGAAACAAACGGTCCCTATCAATCGCTAGACGACTTAAATCGAGTCCGTGGCATCGGCCCCAAGACGCTCGCCCAGATCGAGCCGATGGTCGTATTCGGCCCCGTTTCCAACCAATCGATCACGCCCCCGGAACCGGATCCGCTTGTGTCGGCTTCGCCAGCGGCATCACATCGAGGCTTTTGAATAACAAATCGGTCGTCGGATCATGTGCTTGAATCATCAAGGTTCCAGCTTCCAATCGCAACCCTTTACGCGGGTTCGGATCCGCTGGGCGAGTATCCTTCCAGTCGGTGACCTGCAACCCGTTTACCCACGCGGCGACCTGCGCCCGATTAGTGACCAACATCATCGTGAACCACTCGCGATCCGACGCGGCAACAATCCTCGCGTCGCTGCGACGAAAGATTCCGCCGGTCCCACAATCCGCCGGCGCAAGTGGATTCCCCTCTTTCACAGCATGATTAATCTGGCATTCATAACCATTCATCGTTTCGCCGGGGATACAACGAAAGAAGATGCCCGAATTGAGGTTTTCTGACATCGTCTTCGCCTCAGCGAACAACACAAAATCATCATAAGATTTTTTCGATTCTAATTGGCCACGACCATCGGTGACACGCAACAACCCGTCCTCGACGATTTCAAACTTGCCCGCCATGTCGGGATACGCGGTCCAGTTGGCCAAGTCATCGGTGATCAATTTTTCCAACCCGATCGGACGAATGCGAATATCACGAAACGCCACCGCGCCAGCGTTGTGCTGCAACCCGATCCGCCCCGGTGCCAGCGGCAAAGGATCGGTATAGTCCAACACCTGCTGGCCATTGATCGACACGGTCAAACGATCGCCCACTAGCCGCAACTCATAAAGATGCCACGCTTCAGGGTCGAGCTTCAAGTCCGCATCCGATCGCAATCGTTTAACCAAACCGCCAGTAGGAAACGGATTATCCGCTGGCGCGATATTGACCTCATAACAATCCGTCGCCGGATCCTCAGGTGTCAGCGGCGTGCGCAAAAAGATACCGCTGTTGGTCTTCTCGTCCGCTTTGATTTCCAGACGCAGTTCAAAGTCTTGCCATGGTACCGAGGTGCATAACAACCCAACGTCGCCCGCATCAACCTTGATCGCCTCGTCTTCGATTCGCCAATTCGCCGGTGCGGCGATCTGCCAGCCGAACAGTGTGTGGCCGTCGAATAACCGTACCCAACCGGCTCGCGTTTCTTCGATCGGCAATCGAGCGGCGAGCAACTTTTCCGCGTCGACTTCGAACGACGGAGGCGTATTGCTGATCACCGGTGCGGCGTTTTCCGGCGCATGGGTTGCGTCGACCGTCGGCTGTTCCTTTTTTCCACACCCCACTGCAATCAGAACCAGAACCGCCAAGGCCGCCCGCAGGAACTCTCCCCCCAAAGCACCGACGCCCGCCAGAGCAATGAAACGATGATTAAACACTTTTTGTCAGCCTTGTTCGGAATACGGATAAGGTATGCCGACAGCTGCAACAAAAATCCTACGACTGAGGATGATCGGCGAACACTCGCTATCGGCGACTGTGCGCGGACAAGTACGTCGCTGCGCCCCGCTGGAACGAATGCTGGCCACTGCCGGTTGCCCCTGAGCGTAGTCCGCCCAAAGATCGATTATCAATTCCCCCTGAATGGATATTGCCGCGATCAAACCTCAGCCACCGCGACCGACCGACGGTCACTCAGCCCCGACCGTACGGTTTTCTTGGTCTCGCTGAAACTGCCAAGGCCGTTCGACCGCCGCCCATTTTTCTGCCGTCGATTGCCACGACGACAGCTCCAACCGCTGCTCTTGAGGCAAGTTGTCTCGTTCGACCAACTCGGGATCGTACTGGGTCCACGTCTCACGGCGGCTCGCTGCGGTCACCTCACGCATCGCCCCGTCATCGTGCCAACGCACCAACCAAGTGCCACTGCGATGATCTCGCCGCGGCATTTGGCTTTCCGCCTT
>DIUH01000204.1:2832-5610 GCA_002428205.1 Planctomycetaceae bacterium UBA6163 | reverse complement strand
TTGACCTCCACCAAGTCGACCGAATCTTTCAACACCACTTCGTGCGGACTTGAAACGTAAACGCTAATCGAAACTGCCAGCCATAATGCGACGTTCATTGAAGAAACCTTTTCAAAATTGGCCGTTGAACGAAATCTTCCCTGGGACATCTGACGAATCGCCAAAACCAAGTCAGGTAGCCTTGATTGCTGATCGCCCCAACGGTCCAGCATTCCTACGCTAAGGCGGTGCCAAAACCCATTGCGATTCCGCAGGTGCCGATAATTCCGCCTGATGGCGTTCGCTAAGGGAAAACAGGCAAGCTTTGACGGTTTGCGCAGCCGCTGCCGATTTTTGAGTGCCCATTTCGCAGGCACGAGCTGCTAATGACGTACGCAATCGAGATGGCGTTGCACTTTTGCTAGCTGGCCCAAACGCCATAACCGCACCTCACAGGCAATACGCGCCGCGACCTTACTGGCGTATTCTGTTATGAAAGGTTCCCGTTATCGCCCCACGAGAGTGAGTCCGACGTGTCCGAAACCGATCTGCCGCCGAATCGATTTCTCAATCGCGAATTGAGCTGGCTGGAGTTCAATCAGCGAGTTTTGGCGCATGCCGAAGACCCCGAATTGCCGCTGCTGGAACGGACCAAGTTCTTGGCGATCACCGGAGCGAACCTCGACGAGTTCGTGATGGTGCGAATCGGCGGACTGAAGATGCAGTACCAGCGTAATCCGATGGTTCGCGACCCGGCCGGGCTAACCATCGGTGAGCAACTGCACGCCGTTTCAGAACGTTGCCATATGCTGCAGAGCGACCAATACCGGATCCTGAACGATCTGCTAGAACCGCTGCTGGCCGACGCTGGTATTCGCCGCCTCAGCCTCGATGGCGCTGGCCAAAAGGCACGCCAAGCCGCCGACCAGTGGTTCCAAAACGAAGTGNNTGGCGGTATTGTCGCCACAAACGCTCTACCACGACCGCCCCTTTCCGATGCTTCAAGGCCTGCAGCTCCATCTCTGCGTTCGCTTACGGGCACTCGACGGCGCGATCGCGCCGAACCTGTCGCCATCGGATGCCCCACCCGAAACGCCGACGCAAACCGCAGACCAGCCGCAGTGGCAATTCTCGGTCATTCCGCTTGGCCGCGTCCTGAACCGCCTGGTCAGCCTGCCAACGGAAAAGGGATACGGATTCGTAACGCTGGAAGATTTGGTGATCCAGCACATCGACGAGTTTTTTCCGGGCCGCGAAGTGGTCGAATGCGTGCCGTTTCGAATCACCCGCAACGCCGACGTCCAACTGCGTGAAGAAGCCGCGCCGGACCTGATGATCGGAATGGAAGAAGTCCTGGAAAGTCGTCGTGAATCACGCTGTGTCCGCTTGGAAATCGGTGCAGCGGCCAGCGACGAAACCGTCGTCTTCCTGACCGAAACGCTCGGTCTCGGCTCGCAAGATCTGTTCCGCGTCGCCGGACCGCTCGACTTAACTTATCTGTTCAACCTCGTCTCGCTGGAAGGCTTTCGTTCGCTACGCAGCGAACCATGGCCGCCCCAAGGCAGCCCCGCGATCGATCCCGCCGAGTCGATGTTCACAAACATCGCAGCCGGCGACGTGATGTTGATTCACCCCTACGAACGGTTCGACCCGATCGTCCGACTGCTCGAAGAAGCCTCGGTCGACCCCGACGTCCTGGCGATCAAACAAGTCTTGTATCGGACAAGCCGTGACAGCCCGATCGTTGCCGCACTGCAACGCGCCGCCGAGCGAGGTAAGTATGTGACCGCGATTGTCGAACTCAAGGCGCGATTCGATGAAGCTCGCAATATCGAATGGGCCCGCGAGATGGAGCGTGCCGGCGTGCAGGTCATTTATGGCGTTCGCGGCCTCAAAACACACGCCAAGGTCTGCATCATCGTTCGCCGCGAACCGCAAGGGATCGTTCGCTACATGCACTTCGGCACCGGCAACTATAACGAAGTCACCGCAGGGATCTATGGCGACGTCTCCCTGCTGACCTGTGATGATGCACTGGGCGACGATGCTACCAAGTTCTTTAATGCCGTCACCGGTGCCAGCCAACCGGGTCAAATGCAATACCTCGCCGCCGCTCCCACAACCCTCCGCAGCCGTTTGCTGGGCCTGATCGAAGCCGAAACCCAGCGCCGACGCGAAGGCCAAAAAGCAGCGATTATCGTCAAGGTCAACTCCCTAGTCGACACCGACATCATCGACGCCCTTTATGAAGCGAGCAGAGCCGGCGTAAAGATTAAATTGAACGTGCGCGGCGTCTGCTGCTTGAAACCAGGCATTAAAGGCCTCAGCAAAAATATCGAAGTCGTTTCAATCGTCGATCGCTTTTTAGAACACGCCCGAGTCTTATACTTCGAACATGGTGGCGATGAGCAATTATTTATCAGCAGCGCCGACTGGATGCCACGAAACTTAGACCGCCGAGTCGAATTGCTGGTTCCGGTGCTCAAGCCCGAACACCGCAAACGCTTGCATTCCATGCTCGCGGCATACTTCAAGGACAACGTAAACTCCTGGAAACTGTTGCCCGACGGCACTTATGAAAGGCTCAAGCCCAGCGACAAACGGCCGCCGTTCCAAGCTCAAGCGGTCCTCTATGAACGAGCCGTCAATTCGAAGCGGAAATCAGAGCAAAGCAACCGAACGACATTCGAAACCCACCAGCCCCGGGCCCGAGAGTCATAGGCCCTAAGCACAAGAACCGCCGGCTCCCGAGCCCCGAAATCTCGCAGGCATGTCCATTGGTATCTACACAAATTCCGC
>DIUH01000204.1:659-2803 GCA_002428205.1 Planctomycetaceae bacterium UBA6163 | reverse complement strand
AAACCAGCCGGCCAAGGGGTTCGGGCATGATCCTGTTATGTAGTAGGAAACCGGAAACTTCCGCAGGGCAAGCCTGCGGGATTCAGATCACATCAGCAGCGTGAACGTGCGCTTTGTGTAGATACCAATGCGCTAACCCTGCGGTTCGTTCGGCTCCTCACTACAAAGCAGCAATCACGCCGGCTTGATCTTCGGCTCGTTCGCCTCGACCACAAACGACGCTCGCTCAAACGTCTTGCCACCCGGTTGCAACACGTCTTCAACGACCATGTAATCCGATTTCCAGCTATCGGGCGTCACAACACACCGGATGTATCCTCGCTCGCCGTTGTGGAACTTCACACAAGCGTTGTCGCGAACGATCTGGTCAAGGTTCTTTGGTTTCTCGGGACCATTACCACCGCTCGACAATGATGTTGTGACAAACTCAGTCGCGATCACCGGATCATCGGTCCGTCGATCATCCACTCGCAACTCATTCGCCCAGTTCGAGTGAATGTCTCCTGTCAAAACCACCGGATTAGAAATCCGACGCTCTTCAAGGAACCGCATCAACGCACTGCGTTCGGCCACATATCCCGGCCACTGATCCATCGAATAACCAAGACTATCGGCATCCTTGCCCGTACCGACCATACCCATCATCACCTGCTGCGCCAGCACATTCCACTTCGATTGCGACGCGATCAATTTCTGATACAGCCAATTCCGCTGCTCGCGTCCCAACATCGTCTGCGTCGTCGCCATCGCCATTTCATTCAACGGCGATGCCTTGTCATTATTCGGCTGGTCGCTGCGATACTGACGCGTATCAAGCACCAAAAACTCCGCCAACCGGCCGTAACTCGATTTGCGATACAACGTCATGTCACAACCACGCGGCAAACACGACGCCCGCAACGGCATCGCTTCATAATAAGCCTGATAAGCATTGGCACGCCGTACCAAGTAATCAACCGGGTCGATTCCCTCTTCTTCAGAAATCTCTCCCGCACAATTGTTATCAAATTCGTGATCGTCCCAAGTCACTAACCATGGGCACTGCGCATGCATGTTGTGCAACAGCGGATCACTTCGATACTGGGCATGCCGAGTCCGATAATCACCCAGCGAAGTGATCTCCGGCCCAGCGTGAGTGCGAACTTTGCCATTCCGCCCCGCCGCATACTCATAGATGTAATCGCCAAGATGGAATACAAGATCAAGGTCATCCTTCGCCATTTGCTCATAAGCGGTAAACAACCCTTGTTCAAAGTTCTGGCAAGACGTTACCGCGAATCGAACTTGCTTGGGCATCATATCGGCGCTCGGAAATGTCCGCGTTCGACCGATCGGACTCTGTGCATTCCCCGCACTGAACTGATACCAATACCATCGATCGGGATTCAACCCTTGAACTTCCACGTGAACCGAATGCCCCAGCGACGCCGTTGCCGTTGCGGTGCCTGATGCGACGATCGTCTGCATCGAATCATCCGCCGCCAAACGCCACGATACGTTCACCGACTCGGGCCCCATGCCACCATCGGGCGAAAGCGGTTCAGGAGCCAATCGTGTCCACAGCACCACACTGTTCGAATCAGGATCGCCCGAAGCGACACCCAGCGAAAACGGGTCGCTTTGAAACTTCGGATTCTCAATCGCAAACGAATCTCGCGCCAGCAGCGGAATCGAACTCAGCGCCGTCGAATAAGCCAAGAACAGACGCCGCGAAACACCACCCTCATAACCAACCGATTGACGCAGTCGCGAATGATTGAACATAGAAGTCTCCACTGAAAATATCTAGAAAAGCAAACGAAATGCCTTGCGAAGCGGCCAGCATCTTAGCGTTTTATCGCGTTCCGATTTTTGTGTTCACATAGATTTAACGCAAACGACGCAAGCCGCGAACAACCCGCCCCCAAATTGGTGACACCACACCTACTTGTCCTCATCGCACAACCACAGAACGTGGCCCAGGCTTCCAACCTCAGGCAAGCAAGCGTTTACCATCAAACTGCCTTGCCCCTCCCCGTTCTCGTCAGCATTGACACCACAATCAATGTGACAAACGACAAAGGGATCGTAACGATGCCCGGTTGCGTCAGCGGCACCCAGGCATCTTCTGCCGGCAAACCATAAACTTTGGTAAATGCCTCGGC
>DIUH01000204.1:500-622 GCA_002428205.1 Planctomycetaceae bacterium UBA6163 | reverse complement strand
CCCTTCCAAAACAGCAACATAGTCAGCGCAGGCAAGTTCGCACTCGCAGCGATACTAAACGCCCACCCCACCAAGAAACTGACATTCAAACCGGCGAACGCGATTCCTAATAAAATCGCGAT
>DIUH01000204.1:0-416 GCA_002428205.1 Planctomycetaceae bacterium UBA6163 | reverse complement strand
GAAATGATCGCAAACAACAACGGACTCATACTGCGAGCCAACAGCGGCGCCGCCATATTGCTGTCTTGAACATCCAGCGAACCACTCACCATCGCGCCCAACCCTAAATACAGCGTCAACACATAAAAGATACCGATGCTGGTGATCCCCACGATGGTGCTCTTGCGTGCCGCCGCTTCATCTTTCACGGTGTAATATCGAATCAAGATATGCGGCAATGAAGCGGTGCCGCAAAACAATGCCAACATCAGCGATAAGAACTCGATCCGATCTTTTGTCCTACCACTTCGAATCCCTGCAAACGTAGGATGTTCGCCTGGACGCAAAATCCGACTCCCTTCGGTCGGTTTCTGGTAATAAACCGTTGTCACCGCACCATCGGCATGCGTCAAACGCTCACTCCCCCACAGCACCAC
>DIUH01000165.1:1236-6561 GCA_002428205.1 Planctomycetaceae bacterium UBA6163 | reverse complement strand
AATGGGCGATACAGAACTCGAATCTGTGACCTCCACGATGTCAACGTGGCGCTCTAACCAACTGAGCTAATCGCCCGAATGTGTGTCTTGGCTGGTTGCCATGACCGGTTTCATTAGCTTGGAGTTCGGTGTCGCTCCAAGGTGGATCGTAGTTTTATCCTCCCACCGCTGTTCGTCAAGTGCGCCAGCGGTTGTTTGTTACTGCGATTCGGCCTTTGAACGGCCTCGGGGGCCGAGCCGGCCGAACATGCGGTCGAGCTCGTCACGGCTGAAAAATAGTGCGGTCGGTCGGCCGTGCGGACAATGGTGCGTGTCCTGATAAAGGTCTCGCTGCTCAAGCAGACTCGTGATCTCCTCGCCGCTGAGTCGGTCGCCCGCCTTGATCGCCGCCTTGCAGGCCATCGAATTGAGCAAATGGTCAAGCAAGTCTCGCGCATCAGGGTCCTTGCCAGCCGCGATGATCGATTCGAGCGCCTGCCGCAAGACGTCGCCAGGGGACGATTTTCGCAGCATCGTCGGATAGGCACTGATCAATATCGTGTCGCCTCCGAAGTCGTCGATCTCGATCCCGACGCGTGCTAGCAATTCCTTCGCTTCAAGCGTCGCCGCTCGCTCGGCCGGCGTCAGCGATACCGGTTCCGGGACGAGCAAACGCTGGGTTTCCAGACGACCGCCTTCGCCAAGCACCTTCGCTCGGATCCGCTCGTACATCACGCGTTCGTGCAACGCATGTTGGTCAATCACGACCATGCCGGCTTCGTCTTGCGTGACGAGGTATCGATTGTGGACCTGGAATCCCAAGTAGCTGTGCGACGGTGGTTGCGGCACGCCAGCGTGCGATTGATCGATGCGATGGTCGGGGGAATGGTCAAGCGATTGCGAGGCGTCGGTCGACAGCGTGTCGCTGGTTGAGCGGCCCGCCAGGGCATCGGAATCAATCGGTTGCTCGGGCGGCGATGGTCGCAGTGGCGCTGGTTGAGCTGAACCACCGGCGGCTCCGATTTCCCAGGGGGCCAACCCGCCTGGGAATGGGCGAAACTCTGGCAGCGAGCCGGGCAGCCCTTGCAACATCTCGCCCGGTAACGCCGGCCGCTGGGGCATGGTGCCGGTTTTGGCCCACTGGATGACGCTTTGCCGATGAGCGGATTCGGATGGTGACTCGAACCCGCCAGCGGTCGCTAACGAACTGCCGCCGAATCCGCCCGAACTGCCCCCGCCCGATCGCCCCGAAGGGCCCAGCGGATTGCTGGCCGATCCGGCCGTCGAACCGTGCGCGGCTAACCCCTCGTCGTCGCTGGCCATCGCGTGAGTATGTTCGTCGGCGCGAGGTTGTGATTGCTGTGATTGTGGGCCGATCCGCATCGTCATGTCAGCTGACAAAAAACGATGACGAAGCGACTGGAGCAACCGCGCGTAAACGCGTCCGCCGTCAGTAAATCGCACTTCAAGTTTGGTCGGATGGACGTTGACGTCGACCATGTCAGGCGGCATTTCCAGCCGCAGGAAACAGACCGGGTTGCGGCCGACCATCAAGAGGCCTCGATACGCTTCGCCCAGAGCATGCTGCAGCGCCCGGTCGCGGATGTGGCGTCCGTTGAGAAACAGGTACTGCATACGGGCGTTTCCGCGGCTGACCGACGGGTCGCAAACGTATCCGTGCACCTTCACTTGCCCGTCGTCGCTGTGGATTTGGATCAACGCACCGCCGATTTCGTCGCCGAAAAACGCCGTGATTCGCTCGCCCCAGTTCGTAGTCGGTGGCAGGTCGTGCAGGACCCGGTCGCCGCTGCGGAGGACCATGTGGATTTGGGGATTGGCTAGTGCGAGCCGCGTGAACGATTCGACGATGTGGCCGTTTTCGGTTTGAGCCGAACGCATGAACTTGCGACGAACCGGGGTGTTGAAGAACAAGTTGCGCACTTCGATCACGGTGCCGACCGGGCAGCCACAGGGGGCGGGCGGTTCGACTTGGCCGCCGCGGACGATGATTTCCGAGCCGCCGGAGCATTCGGCGGTGCGGCTGCGGATGGTCAGTTGCGACACCGACGCGATCGACGCCATCGCTTCGCCGCGAAAGCCGAGCGTGGCGACATGGAACAGTGAATCGTCGTCGGGCAATTTGCTGGTCGCGTGGCTGGCGATCGCCAGCGGCAATTGGTCGGCTGTCATGCCGCAACCATCGTCGCTGACGCGGATCAGTTCGCTGCCGCCGCCGGTGATCGTCACTTCGATGCGGCGTGACCCCGCATCGATGCTGTTTTCCATCAATTCTTTGACGACGGAAGCCGGGCGCTCGATCACTTCTCCGGCGGCGATTTGGTTGATGAGCTGGGTCGGCAGTTGTCTGATAGTCGGCATGGCGAAAGTCTATCTCAAAGTGGCCGATCGACCAAGGCAAAGCAAGTTCGGACGGGTGGTTCGAAAAAGCAAAAAAACCCGACCAATCGTAAAAATTGGCCGGGTCAGGCGGAAAACAGTTTGGGGCAATGCCGCTGGTGCTGAAGCTAGCAAACGCGGCAAGCTCGGGCCCGCGTTAGCGGATCACCATCAGCAGTTTGACGTTACCGCGACGGATTTCCATTTGCAGTCCGCGGCCAGATTGCTTGACTTGAGCCAGCAATTGGTTGAACTGGTCGGCAGACCGCAGCGGTTGGCCAGCGGCCGATTCGATCACATCGCCGACCTGCATGCCGCCCTGAGCGGCAAGGCTGTCATCTTCAACACTGGTGACAAGCAAGCCGCTGGTTGAGCCAGGCAGATTCAATTCTCGCTTCATTTCCTCGGTTAGCGGCTGGAGTTCGATGCCGATTTCGGTGTTGCCGTCTTTGCCGCCTTTACCACCATTGAACAGCGCCAGCGCATCATCCGTTCGTTCTTGCAGATCGACCGAAACGTCCAGCTTTTTACCTTCACGTGACACCGTCATTTGGACCTTCGTGCCAGGTTTTACCGAAGCGACGAAGTTGCGGAGCTGGGTTCCGCTGGCGACCGGTTTGCCGTTGATGTGAGTGACCACGTCACCGGGGCGCAAGCCAGCGATTGCGGCAGGCTGGCCATCAAGCACGCCTCGGATGAGAGCGCCTGCATCAACGTTCAGCCCGAACTCTTCTTTGATCTCGGGGTTGATGTCGCCAACTTGTGCACCGAGGAAGCCGCGACGCACCGATCCGGATTCGATGATCGATTCAACGACTGGGCGAGCGAGTCCGATCGGAATGGCAAAGCCGATGCCCGCGCTAGCACCGCTTCGCGACAGGATCGCAGTGTTGATTCCGACCACTTCGCCACGCAAGTTCACAAGCGGACCGCCGCTGTTGCCCGGATTGATTGCCGCGTCGGTTTGCAAGAAATCTTCAAACCCTTCGCCGTCGCCAATTATCCGCTGGACACGGTTTTTGCCGCTGATAATTCCGGCCGTTACGGTTTGGTCGAGACCAAATGGACTGCCGATCGCGAGCACCCAATCGCCCACTTGAATCGCGTCGCTGTCGCCGAGCGTTACCGCCGCTAGGCCAGTGGCTTCGACCTTCAAAACCGCCAAGTCGGTCGCGGGATCAGTGCCGATGATCGTTGCGTCCAGGCGTCGTCCGTCGCTCAATTCGACCGTCACCTTGTCTGCATTTTCGACGACGTGATTGTTGGTCAACATGTAGCCGTCTTCGCGGATGATCACGCCGCTGCCCATGCCGGTTTGGCGAGGCTGCTGCATATCCTGTTGCTGTTCAAACTGGCGAAAAATGTCGTCGCCCAACCAGGGTGGCAGTTGGCGTCGCAGTTCAGGCGGAATCGTGCCACCACCGCGGCTGCGAACCACTTTTGCGGTCGCTTCGGTGCTGATGCTGACCACGCTGGGCCGCATCGCATCGGCAACATTGCGAAAAGCCGATGACAAGCCCTGGGCGGTATTGAGATTCTCGCGAGCGTCGGCCGCAGTGTTGACCTGTTCAGCGTACGTTCCGCTGGTCATTTGCTGGGGCAGGCTCATAATTGCCCCAACCAATAAAGCACCACACAACGCGGCGCCAAACGTCATACTAAGATTCTTCCATTGGTGATGCATCGTAATCGCCCTTCTCGCGGTCCAACTGCAGTATGTAAAGACAGAAAAACTTTCGGGGTAACCGAACCGCTTAGCGGTTGTTACAAAACCCATGCAACCTTTACAACTCACGCCCGGTATCGGTTCGACAAAGGTTGCCAAAATGACGGATAAACTCGCCATCTGCCCCATGTGGTGCAAGCTCCGCACCAATTAGTAATTTTTTCGTTCACTGTAAGAATCTTTTCGGCAGCCGCGACGAGGACTGCAGCTAGCGGCTAAAGCAGCGAATGGTTTTCGGCTAGGGTTAAGCTAGCAAGCCGCTTTCTCCATCGTAACTTGGCCATCCGATATCACGATCACCGCGGCAACTTTTGGGCTGCCATAATCGGCACCCGCCGTCGTGATGATAAGGTTGTCCCGCATCTTGGCTATGCCGCCGCTGTGGGTATGACCGCACAGCACGTCGATGGTCGAATCGGGCTTGGATTGTGCGAAATCGATTAACGCGTCACCGCACTGGCCTGAGACGAAAAACGGTGCCCAGTTGTCGTCCGTGGTCTTCCCCTGGTACCAGCAAGCTTGGCGAAATGGCGGGACGTGCGTCACCACCAAAAGCCGTTTGTGCAGTTCGTTGGCCGATAGCAGCAGAGACTCCAGTCGCCTAGCCGAACATTGTCCAAGGTCACGAAGGATTGACTTCCACAACGAGGGCGATGCGAGAAAAAAATCATCGATTAGTCGAAAGTCGTTCAATCGCACCGTCGATCGCTGGTAGTCGCCAACAGTGGCATCGCCCCAGCCATCAACGCCGATTAATGCCACACCGCCGATCGATACCGGGGCCGAATCGGTCAGGTAGTTCAGCAGCGGGTGTTCCGCGACTGCTTTGCGAATCGCGTCACGCGTCCGCTCGATCGAACTGTGATAGAAGTCGTGATTGCCGAGCACGAAATGGATCGGTAACCCGATCGCATCGGCCAATCGGCGCAATTGAAACACCACATCCTCACCTTCGGAGATATCGCCCGATAGGATTACCGCGTCGCACTGGCACTGGAGCACTTGTGAGATCAAGCGATCCCAGGCGGCGAGCGCGCAGTGGTTTAAGTGTGGGTCGGTGATCCAGGCGATTCGCATTTGAAGTGCAGATTAAATGATCAAAAGATAAACAATTGTGGGGCGCGGCTATCCCGCGGTGCTTGGGTAGAGATTGGCGGGCCAGCACTGCGTTACAGAACATCATAACTTATCTCGTCAACGCGCTGCGTCCTTGCGAATTGACG
>DIUH01000165.1:0-1214 GCA_002428205.1 Planctomycetaceae bacterium UBA6163 | reverse complement strand
GGTTCTGGTTATGATCATAGCCCGACCGAGACAAGCTTGGGTCGTGGCCCATCATCAGGTCGTGGCCCGACCGCAGCCGAACACAAATCTTTATGTTCTCTTGCTACCGATCTTTGCGTTTGGCTTGACGCAATTGTTTCTCGCGTTGCTTTTTCAGCTTCGCACGTTCTTCGGGGCTGAGCCGTTTGCCGGTGCTCTTTTTGGCCTTCATCCCTTGGCCTGCCAAGTCGCCCATCAACGCACCGGATTGCAATTGCTGCATCATCTTCATCCGATCGCCCGCGCCCGATCCGGCCAATCCTTGCATCATTGGCTTCATGATCTCGAACTGTTTAACCAATTGCGTGATCACTGGAGTCTGCACACCGGCCCCTTTAGCGATCCGTGTGCGGCGCGTGGCATCGATGATCTTCGGATTGCGACGCTCCTGGGGCGTCATGCTGTTGATCGCGCCGATCGTTTGACGAATGCCACCGGCGGCTTCCTCGCTGTCAGCCATCTGTTTGAGCGCCCCCATGCCTGGCAACAGCCCCATCATCTTGCCCATCAATCCGGGCTTGGCGACCTTTTCGAGCATGTTCTTGAAATCGTCGAGCGTCATTTCGCCCGACGCCATCTTTCGCTCGAGTTCTTCGCGATCCTTTTCATCGACGATGCGGTGCGCCTCGCGAGCGGCTTGCACGATGTCGCCCATCTGCAAAATCCGGCTCGCCATCCCTTCGGGACGGAACGGCTCGAGCGCATCGAACCGTTCGCCGGTACCGATGAACTTGATCGGTACGCCGGTGACCTGCTTGACCGACAACAGCGCGCCGCCGCGTGCATCGCCGTCGAGCTTGGTCATGACCACGCCATCGAGCTCCAATGCCTCGTTGAACGCTCCGGCGCTATTGACCGCGTCTTGTCCAGTCATGCCGTCGACGACTAGATAGACTTGATCGGGCGAGACCCGTTTGTCGATCCGCTTCAGTTCCGCCATGAGCGCTTCGTCGATCGCCAGTCGACCGGCTGTGTCGAGAATGACGACTCGCGCCCCAGCGGCTTCAGCGCGTTTGACGCCGGTTTGACAAATCGTGACCGGGTCCTTTTCTTCCAGGTCGCTGTAGACTTCGACACCCAGCGTTTTGCCGATCACCCGCAACTGCTCGATCGCCGCGGGGCGCTGTAAGTCGGCGGCGACCAACATGGGCGTGATCTTTTCTTCCAACAACAAT
>DIUH01000417.1 GCA_002428205.1 Planctomycetaceae bacterium UBA6163 | reverse complement strand
GGGTGTTCAACTTGAATCCGTGCGTTGACTTCGATGAAGTAAAAGTCCTCGTTCTTATCGACGATAAACTCGACGGTTCCCGCGTTCGTGTAATTCGATCCGCGAATCATCCGCACCGCCGCTTCACAAATCGCCGCGCGTCGTTCGGGGCTGAGTGTCGAACTTGGCGCTTCTTCGATCAGCTTTTGATGGCGACGTTGAACGCTGCAGTCACGCTCGTGAAAGTGGACAACGTTGCCATGCAAGTCCGCGACCACCTGCACTTCGATGTGCCGTGGCCGCTCGACATACTTTTCCAAATAGACGCCGCCGTTGCCGAATGCTGCCGCCGCTTCGTTGCGAGCCTGTGCCAGTGCGGATTTCAAGACCGACGGTTCCGTCGCGACTCGCATCCCTTTTCCGCCGCCGCCCGCGGTCGCCTTGATCAGCACCGGATAACCGATCTCCGCGGCGATTCGTACCGCTTCGTCGTCGTCATCGATCAAGCCGTCGCTGCCCGGGACGACCGGCACGCCCGAAGCGATTGCGATCGAGCGGGCTGTATTCTTGTCGCCCAACTTTTCCATCGCCTCAGGCGTCGGCCCGATGAAATCGATCTCACAGCTGCGACAGACTTCGTTAAAATGGGCATTTTCCGACAGAAATCCATACCCGGGATGGATCGCGTCGACGCTGCCCACTTCCGCGGCGCTGATGATTTGGTCGATACGCAAATACGATTCGCCGCTGCGTGGCGGGCCGATGCAAAAGGCTTGGTCGGCTAAACGAACGTGCATCGAATCGGCATCAGCTTGGCTGTAAACGGCAACGGTTTCGATCCCCATCTCACGACAGGCACGAATGACACGAAGCGCGATTTCACCGCGGTTTGCGATTAGGATCCGGTTATACATCGTCGCGGAAAAAGGGGGCCAATGGAGATATGGGAGAAGAGATTGGTAGCGATTGCTTTGCGATTAAGCCGAAGTATCAACCTTGAACAGCGGGCGTCCGAAGTCGACCGCTTGTTGGTCGTCGGCTAAAACGGCGACAATTTGGCCGCTGATTTCTGCTGGGATTTCGTTGAAGACCTTCATCGCCTCGATGATACAGACAACCGTGTCCGCACTGATCCGCTGGCCGACCTTAACGAACGCTTCGGATTGCGGATTGGGTCGAGCGTAAAAGGTTCCAACCATCGGGGCCTTGATGGTGACGATGTTTGCACCATCGGCAACCGATGCGGCCGCAGCGGGCGAGGCCGGCGGCGGCGGAGCAAGCGATTGCTGGGCCGGAGCGATCGGCGCCGGCGCGGCAAAAACCTGCTCAGCACCGCGCCGCAACTGCACCTTTTCCGAGCCTTGGCGGAGGTTGATTTCCGTCAGGTCATGCGACTCCATCAGTTCGATCAACTGACGCAGCCGATCGAGGTCGAATACGTTGCCGCCTTGTGCGCCTTCGTCAGAGTGCTTTTCGCCGCCGCTCTTCATTCTCGCTAACCTGGTTTTCTTTGACATTTTTCTCGCCGCCACGGACTCCTGTTGTAACCGAAGCGGGTCCACCGATCGAGGCCACAACGTACGCGGATTTGTTAAGTTGTCAAAGCCTTGGCTAGGCGAAGGAATAGGGCGTTGTCATCGATTTATGCGAGCTTCTTTTCCGCAAAGCGTTCAATGACCAGCACTATCGCGGCGGCGGCCACGCCCAGAAAGGCAAGAATCATCACATTGCCGTCCCAATTGCCCGGCGAAACAATCACGAATTGCTGTTCCTTGAAGGGCAACGCCGCCGTCGCGTCGGTAACTTTCTGCAGCGGCCAAATCCGGCGCAACGATCCGATCATCAATCCCAGCAGTGCCGCCATCGTCAAATCGGGATAAAAGCGCAGCAACCATTTCAGCAACCGCGAAAATATCAGCAGGCCGGCGAGGCATCCGGCGGCGAACAGACAGAGGTTGAAAACCAGCGAAACGGAAATATCAAGCTTCACGAACTGTTTGATCATTCCGACGATCGGGTGATACATCCCCAGCAACAACAGCACGAACGCACCGCTGATTCCCGGCAAAATCATCGCACAAATCGCGATCATCGCCGAGCCGAAGATGAACACCCCGCGCTGACTCGATTCGCCGGTCGACAGTCCGCTTAACCAAAACGCGAATGTCGTCCCCGCGACCAACAGCAGCACCGCCGCTAGCGACCATTGCCGGATCCAGCCTGCGACGATCCAACCGCTGGCCAAAACCAGCCCGAAAAACACGGCGAAAGTTTCGGGCATCCTGTTTTCCAGCAACCAATGCATCGTGCTGGCCAGCGACCCGGCGCCGATCACAATCCCCACGCCCAGCGCTAAAACGAAACGCAAATCACAGTGTTTCCAAAGCTCTGCCAGGCGTCCACCGACCAGCAGTTTTAAAGCCGTCGAATCAAACTGGCTGACCGCGGCCAACAGCCGCTGGTAATGCCCCAAGACCAGAGCGACCGTTCCGCCGCTGACCCCCGGCACCGTGTCGGCCGCTCCCATGCAAAAACCGCGAATCAGGTTGATCACGTCTGTGCCAGGTGAATCTTTGCGGACTTCCCGGTTGGCGACCGTTTCGCCGGCGACTTCGGACTGGCCAGAAACGGGCTCACTACTGGTTTGCATCGGGACAATTACGGCTGGAGAAGCGAATCGGAAGCGCGTTGCAGGTCGCAAAGGCGTCAGTGTGATTGTGAATCGCCAGACGTCAAACTGCCAGCCGCTGTTGATCGCTCCGCCACATCCCGCTCGGCCGCTTCGCGATACTTCTGGCCCGACAGAACATAATGCGCCGCGTTCGCCAAAATGTGCTGGCGCTGTTCATCCGAAGTCGGCCGAATGACCTTGCCCGGCACCCCGACCACCAAGCTGCCCGGTGGAATCACCGCTCGTTCGGTCACGACCGCCCCGGCACCGATGATCGAACCGGCACCGATCCGAGCTCCGTTGAGCACCACGGCGCGAATGCCGACCAGCGCGCCCGATTCAACGATCGCACCGTGCACCACCGCGGCATGGCCGATCGTGACGTCTTCGCCGATCTGGCACGGGTATCCGGGATCGCAATGGATCACAGCCAAATCTTGGACATTGGATCGATCGCCGATCGTGACCGGTTCGACATCACCACGGATCACCGCGCCGAACCAAACGCTCGCCTGGTCGCCCACGGTAACGTTGCCACGAATCACCGCTCCATCAGCAATGAATGCCGATGGGGCAATTTGGTCCGGATAACTTCCTGTATCAACCTTACGCGTCATCGCCGCCCAAAACCACTTCCTCGCGGGTCACGATGCCGTCGCGATTGCTGTCCAAATTATCGAAAACCGGATACAGAATCGCCGGCACATCCGCTCTGACCAATCGCCCGTCGCGATCGGTATCTAACGCATCAAACTTCTTCAACCTCGTTATTTCGAGACGCATACGCTCGCGCTCTTCTAGTTTCGCGTTACCACCGTTTCCGCCATCCAGCAGACCGGCCAATCGTCCGCGTCGCGGTTTCTTGCCGTCGACGTCATCCGAATCGATCTTCACCAGCGGAGTGGCGTAATGAAAATAACCGATCATCATTTCGTCCCACGTCTGATCACCCCAGCCGACCGTTTTTGTCGGATCCGGGTTATTCAGATTCTTAGCACTATTGTCATAGACGGCGGTACAAAAAATCCGATCGCCCGGCGCCAGTGGCAGCGGGTCTTTCAGCACGTAAGTCGTTTGCCAGTTGAAATCATACTTAGGAATATCAACCAGCGTCGAACGTTTGCCGTCGGCGGTCAACAATTCATAGCGGTATGACTTGCCGCGAACGTGCATGTGCGGGCTCATCCCTAGCAGAATCGAATCGGTGCGAATGGTCGGCGAAAGGCCGTGAGTCTTATAAGCGTTTTCGCCGGGCCAAATGTTCAAATAGACCTGCAACGCGCTGGACGTCGTCACTTCGTGCGTCACCTTTTCGGCGTCCATAAAGCATAGCCCCAGCTTGCTTTGGTCCTGCTGGGGAGTGCCGATCGGGGTGTAATGGACCTGGAACACCAATTCGCTGCCGCCCGGGATTCGCTTCGCCATCCCCGCTGGCCAACCTTCATTGCGTGCACCGGGAACATAACCGACCAAAAATCCGCGTGTCGCGTCGAGTCCACCCTCAGTGCCTCGCGGACGTACGAACGCGAGAATGTGGTGCACCACAGCGCGGTTGCCCGGCAAAATCTCAGCCGATTCCAACCACACGTCTTCATCTAACCCTGTGTCGACGACGAAATGCTTGTAACTCACCACGCCGGTTGCTGGCACCGAAAACGGCGTCGGATTGACGTTGACGACCATGTCCGGCTCTCGTGGCAATTGCCAGCCCGCAGTGAACGTCGCTGGCGTCGGCAGGAGATGACGGTCCTT
>DIUH01000097.1:8820-9028 GCA_002428205.1 Planctomycetaceae bacterium UBA6163 | reverse complement strand
TTTCGCAATAAGAGATTAAATCAACGGCCCGTCACGCGTCGGGTTGTGGTCAACATCAACTCCAAAAGACGGCGCTAGGCACTGTTTGCCCTTGTCGCCGTCGTCGCGAGGCGGCTAGAAGCTGATTTTAGGCTGACGCGTTCGAGTTGCCGGGCAACGCCTCAGCGGTATGGCGATTTGCCGCACCGCGGAGCGATCGCCACACGCC
>DIUH01000097.1:0-8759 GCA_002428205.1 Planctomycetaceae bacterium UBA6163 | reverse complement strand
TTCCGCATTTGCTTTGGAGTCGCGATGGCTTGGGACATGCTGAAGCATGTCTGGCCCACAGGAAACATCTGCCTGGCTGATCTCTACTACGGCCAAGTCGGGTTTCATTTCCCCTACCCCGGCTTTTCTTGGGTAAAGCCACTGCCCGATCCGTGGCTGCATTGGCATTTTTGGTTGACGGGGATCGCGGGTCTGCTGCTTGCTGCCGGCGTGCTTTACCGCACCGCTGCGGTCGTCCTCTTTGTTGGCTACACCTGGTACTTCTTGCTCGACCAGACGTTTTATAACAATCACTATTATTTGATGTCGCTGCTCGCCTTTTTGAGCATCTGGATGCCAGCGGACAAGCGATTGACGCTTCGCGGGATGAGTCCGCGATTGAGGCAGGGGTTGGAGACGGAAATTCCGTTCTGGCCGATTTTCCTGCTTCGGGCTCAATTTCTGATCGTCTACCTCTACGCATCCGTTGCCAAGGTCAACGCGGACTGGCTTACCGGCGAGCCGATCATCGCGACCGCCGCTGCGTTGTTCACAACGTTAGAGTCTTGGCTTCCGATGCCAGAGGGCCTCCAGGTCATTCATATCAGTCTGATGCTCGCGTGGATCGGACTCGCTTTTGATTTTCTGATCGGTTTTCTGTTGATGATCCCGAGGACGCGGCTTTTAGCGGTGGGTTTGCTTGCTATCTTTCACGGCCTGAATCATCTGCTGTTGCCGATCGGCGTATTTCCTTTCCTGGCATTCACGGGCTCGTTGATATTTCTCGACCCTAGTTGGCCTGACCAGGTTAGGGGCTGGCTCCGATCGCCAAAGCCGGTTCGTCCCGACTGGAAATGGCTATCCTGGGGTGCGGTGGCCGTACCAGGTATAGGCTTCTTGCTAGGCTGGCGGCTTCCCGTAGACACCTCCGCACACAGACAAGCGGCCCCTCTGTCTTGGCGAGTCACGGCGCTGTTGTGCTGCTGGATCGCATGGCAGATTGTGTTTCCGCTGCGCCATTTCAGGATTGAAGGGGACGCAAGTTGGACGGAGGAAGGCCAATTATTCGCTTGGCGAATGATGCTACGTCAGAAAGGGGCCGGGCATATTACGCTGCATTTGGAAGACCCGGAATTGGTTAAAAGCGGTGAACAGGAGCGTACCCATATCCGATGGGATAGGGCGCCGGAATCCGAATGTCGTGCGGTCTATATCCCGGTCCATGGCCACCACTTGCGTTGGGAAGATCATCCAGGATTAAACACCGTTTTCGAAGGCATTTCTGGATATCGTACTTTTTACGTCGTACCAAACTCAGAACAGTTTGAGACGGCAGAGCTTGCACGCTTCTGGCGTGAGCGGACCGGGCGAGAGGTTAACCCTCGCCCCACAATCTCCCTCGAGGAGGCATTGGAACGAATTACGACAGCATTACGGGAAAGTGCGAAATCGGGTGACGACTATGCGTCGCGCGACCACGCGAAGAGCGCCGAGGCGATCCACCGTCTGGCGAAAACGTTGCCAACCAAAGGTGATTCACGTGAAGAATCACTCTCGGAGATAAATGATTTACTAAGACACCTGATACGTCTTGACTCGAGCGGGATCGTCCAGCGTGAGTTGATGCGTACCCATCCGTTCAGTCTTGCCGGGGCGGTAGCTGATGGCCCAGCCAAGATCTTTTTCGTCGATGCCTGTGACACGCCCAGCGAAATGCGTGAAGTTTCCACGGGCCTGGGTGTCGCGGAATCCTATCCGGTGTGGTGCGATTTCACCCGCCTACGGCCGTACCACTGGTGGAAGCTCCCGGCCTGGTTTCCCAGTCATGAAGCCGGAACCTTGAAGATCGTATGGAACTATTTTCACGAGCTTCAGGCGTTTCAGGCCGAAGCACTTGCCGTGCGGCCGATGATGATTCAGCAGTACAGTCATGATGTCGCCAATCGATGGGAAGCCGAATCCGGAAGGCGTCCACGGATACATGCCTATACCCATGTTATGATGAATTATCGTTTTCCTCGGCCCTTGGTCGACCCGACGCTGGACATGGCTTCAGTCGACTACTCATTGTGGCGACACAACGAATGGATCCTGCCGCTCCATTCTGAGAAGCTACGGATTTCGGAACGCCTTCGGCGTAACCCAGTTCATCAGAAATGACCGGTCCGTCCGAACCGGGCATCTTGCTCGCCTTCGGTCGCTTGATCCGAGTTACGCGCTGTTACTGAACCCCAAGATTTACGAAGTTAGGGAACCTGAACTGTTACGAATCGCTTTCAGGCTGCAAATCGCGCGCACTACAAAAACCTTGCGGAACTTTTTACAGCCAAGATATAGGAACTGTGACGGCTTAAGAAGAGTCGCGTTCGCGCAGCGGGGTGGCCAGGTTGGTGGCAGAGTTGTGTAGTTCGCGGGCGTTGTTAGTTTCGTGCCCGAAATAATCTCGCCTGAAACTCGGTTTAGGTAACTGTTTGTTTTTAATTAGTGTGTGGCAGAGGTTCGCTGTTATACGTGGTTCGCGACCGGCGAAGTGGCTGGCTGTTAAGCTGTTTTTCCGCGGACGGGGCACACTCAGAGTTTCTCCTACGGACCGGTCGCGATCTCAAAAAAACCGTTTATTCAGCTTTTTTGAAGTGGAGTTCTCAAAAAAGGTTCGTATTCAGGGTTGATACGGGGGCGGTTGTTGCAATCGCCAAACCCGGCGACCTGCTTTTGGCCCACGATTATGAACTGAGACGAAAGATTTTCGCTTCGATAATCCGTGGCAAACGCTGGAATTGGTGTGAGATCACCGATGCAGACCTGCCGGAAAGCCGCTTTCTGGTGATTGAATCGCCCGTGCGATGTGGTAATTTGGCGACGTATGACTTGTCTCAGAAGCGGTAATGTTCAGTGGCCGAACATCCAATAAAAATCGATTTCAGCAACCAGAGTTGCTATACGACCGAAGATTTAGTTCGGTTTCTGGTGCATTGGGAGGCCCCAGGTGACCTCAAGATTTTCGAACAACACCTTCGGCAGTGCGATGACTGTCGCCGAAGGATGGCGGCCTTGCGGGAGGGGGCGGGGTGCGTCGGCGACCAGCGGAACTGTTCCGACCATTCGCGATCCGAGCCTTCGCTGATATTGTGGCACGAACGGATCAGCTCAGACGCGCCTGGTTCGTCCGAGCCTGCTAAATCAGCGACGGGTCTTTCAGGGTTGCCTGAAATCGGTGGTTTGGAGATCCGGCGTTTGCTCGGCTTCGGTGGCGTGGGGGCCGTCTACGAAGCGTTTGATCCGCAGTTGCGTCGTCCAGTCGCTGTCAAGTTGCTGCGCATGGATCCATCGCCAGAGTGGCTGGACCGTTTTCGACGGGAGGCCGAGGCTGTTGCAAGGATCAATCATCCGCATGTCGTACAGATTTATGGCTTGGGTGATAAAGGCGGCCAGCCTTATCTCTTGCTGGAGTATGTCGCGGGGGGAACGCTTGCCGATCGCCTTAAGGGGCTCCCACAACCTCCGCGCGAGGCTGCCGCCTTTACGGTAAAAATGGCTCGGGCGATCCATTTTGCACACCAACAACAAGTCATCCATCGCGATCTGAAGCCACGCAACGTCTTGTTGGCAGCGGATTCGCAACAGGCTGGCACTGCTTCACCGTTGGCGATCGATGACAGGCCACTATCGATGCTGGCACCCAAGATAGCCGACTTTGGTTTAGCCAAGCTGATGGATGGTGATTCGCAATGGACTCGCACAGACCAGGTGATTGGTACGCCTGCCTATGCGGCCCCCGAACAACTGCAGCAGACGATAGCCCCTATCAGTTCGGCGACCGACGTTTATGCTTTGGGCGTTTTGTTATATGAAATGCTGACCGGGCGTCCCCCACTTCAAGCAGACGATTTCTTAGGGACTGTGCAACTGGTGCTCAGCGCCGCACCGCTTCCAGTGCGTCGCTTGCAACCTGGAGTGCCGACCGACCTGGAAACCATTTGCATGCATTGCTTGGCCAAGAATCCGCCGCAACGTTATGCTAATGCCGCGATGCTGGCCGAAGACTTGGAACGATTTCTAGCTGGCCAACCGATCCAGGCTCGGCCATTGGGGCCGCTTGAACGAATCGCTCTTTGGGCACAACGGAACCGACGATTGGCTGGCGCGTTGTTGGCCGTTGCGACGCTGTTGGTTTTCACCATTGTAGGCTCCGTTGGGTCCGCTTTATATTTCCGCCACTTAAAGGACCAACAACGGCAACTTTCCGATCAGAATGCTTTGCTGGCGGCGGACAATGCGGACGCTAGGGACGCGGCACTAGCAGCCTATCGCCAATCGCAAAATGCAGTAGCTGACAATTTTGTTGGCTATGGGTTCCAGGCGTGCGACGATGGCCGTGATCGGGAAGCGCCACTATGGTTTGCCCACGCCGCTCGTATCGCTTCAGAATGCGGCTCGCCACAATTTCGAGAGAACGCCAATCGCTTTCTTCTGTCTAGCCGCCGACTCAGCCAGCCTGTCGCGCTCGTCCCCTACGGGGCCCGTGTGGACCGACTGTTCTTGCACCCCAGTTGCCGCTATCTGCTGGTTCGTCCCGTTCCTGGAGCGCAGCCGTTGTTATGGGATATCGCAAATCGCCAAGCCGTCACGTTGCCCAAGCAGTTGGCAACCGCGACCGCGCTGGCCTGGAATCCCGCAGCAGACATTTTGGCAGTTGGGCAGAACAACATGGTCACGTTGCTTCGGTTCCCTGACCTTACCCAACCGCAGCCGATCAACCATATCATCCCGATTGACGATGAGCATGATCGTTCCAAAGTGGTGGAGCGAATCGAGTTTGATGCTTCAGGGCAATACCTAGCGATTGCGACCAGCAGGTCGCTGAGGATATGGGACTGCCAACAAAGCGATTGGAAGTCACCGGGACTGTTAGAGCATCCCGCAGACATTCAATGCGTCACCTTTAGCCCTGACAGCCGTGTTGTCGTCACCGGCGCGGCGGATGGGCGGTTTCGATTGTATCCACTGGACGCTTTGGATCAGGCAAATGAACTGTCGGGAGCGCACATCACCGATGCCAAGGAAACGTTCGTGCCACCCTGCTTTGTGGGCAACAGTCGGTATCTGGTCACACGCTCCGCCGATCGGCATTTTGGTGTATGGGAGATCGAGACTGGCCAAGAACTGCATGACGCATACGAGTTCAGCGACTGGATTTATGGTATCGAGCCTGGTTTTGAACCAAACGAAATCCTAGTCGCCTGCGTAGGTGGCCTGTTGAGGTTGGATGCCGTGGGTAAGAAACTTATGAATGCATTGACCAGGCAGCCTTGCTTGCTTGCGGTTAAAGACCGAGCCAACAGCAAGCTTCTCGCCTCCAAAGCCGATTCGGACTGTGTGCTTTGGACGCTGCCACAAATGCAGGTAAGCCCGGATCCGGCGATCCATGCACGAGCATTTTACAGCGCGACGTTCTGCGACGAAGGTCGTATGCTGGCCACTGTGGGTGCAGAGCATCATGTGCTGCTATGGGAACTGCCGAAACAATCGCTCGCCGGATTCTCTGTAAGTCTTGATGGGGATAGAGCGCATCGTGGTGCGTTCAGTGTGGATTCACAATACTTAGCCGTCACCGCCGGAGCCGAAGTTACCGAAATCTACCAAACGCAAACGGGCAAGATCGTATCGCAGATCAACAGTGCCCAAGCCCCGGGAAGTCGGTCGGTCGCCGCATTCATGTTGCCCGACAACCAGCGTTTGGTCATCGCCAACCAACTCGATTCCCAACGGGGCACGCTGGAGCTATGGAATTGGCGGACAGCGACCCGATTGAGTTCGTTGGAAATCGCACCATTGATCGACGATCGAGATCTGCCTCCACTATCAGGCAATCGCCAAGGCGATCGATTGATTGTTCATGAACGCGGTGAAGCTATGCGTGTATTCGCGGTCGAGGAGGATGTGCTTCGGGTTCATAGCCAAACACCTCAAAGGACTTTTTATCGTCAACTTCGGTTCGATCCCGATGGCCACGAAATGGTGCTAACGATCGCCAATGGAGTTTTCCGGTGGGAATTTGGAGCAGCTGGTATCGTAGGGGCATTCCTAACCGAGGCGAAGATCGTGGCGGCCTCTGCTGCTTACGAAGAGAGGCTTCTGACTACAGTCGGTGACGATCGCACCATCAATTGCTGGAAGTTACCCAGCGGCGAGTTGGTAGCTGGCCCTTTTGTCTCTCGCAATCCCGTCAAATTGCTTGAATCATCGAACGACGGCCGACATATTTTGGTTGGCGATGACAACGCATATCTTCGCGTGTTGGACACCAGATCGGGCAAATGGATCGGATCACCAATTTACGGCATCCAACGCCCCTTGGCCCGCTTTCGTCCGAATCAACCCGATCAGATCATATTCTTTGGTCGAGACGATGCTTTTGATGCCTGGAATTGCACAACGGAAAGCCGGATGCTGCCAACGGAAAGCCTGTTTCCGTTATCCGAAAATCAAGACACAGGCACCCGCTTTTTGGAACTCAGTCCCGATGGTCGATTTGCTGCGGCCGGCACCAGGCAGGGCCTTCGCGTGGTCGATCTCTCGCCGCTAGATACCGAGCCGGAAATCTCGGTCGACGAAATGCGCCTGTGGGCCGAACTACTTTCACACCACGAATTGCAGGATGACGGCACCTTGTCCCGACTTTCTTTCTCTCGATGGTATGACCGCTGGCAACAACTGCAACAACAAAGCCTCTAAGCAGGTTCGCATAAGTAGATCGGTATAATGCGCAGGACACTCTCCCTTGGGAGAGTCGGCATCTCGGGGCCGGAGAGGGCTCTCCCCGGCCCTGAAAGGCCGACCCTCCGGCGCGACGCGGGCGCGGGCGTTGACCGGTCTTATGCCGAATTATTTGTGGAGACCTCGCGTGGTACAAAAATGTAACCACACCGGAGCGGCGTGAAAATTTGGGCGCAGTTGTCGCTGGTAGAGCGATGGGCGTCGGCACTGCGGAGGCCTTCGACGACGCGCAGGGCGAAGGCAGGGCATTAATTGAGAAATCGGCGCAGAAGCGAACGCGGGTGCGGCGATTTTTGAGGTCGCCTAAGAAGTCAGGCCGCAGGCCGATATGACTTCAGATGCCCACCAAGCTCTGTGTGGCAGGCAAGCTCTTGCTTCGCCAGATCGACGACCGGAGGATTATTTTGCGCAGCGTGCAAGAAGGATGGCTACTGTCTTGAACCGGCGATAGGTGGTCCCGACCTGAATGGCCCCGTCGTTTGTTGTACCAGTCGGCCCCGATTTTCAGGATGTGTCCAGTGCTTCTCTGGTTGATGACGCAAAGGCCGTTTAAGGCCTTGTGCTTCTGGTCCGCTATCGTTGTGAATCAAGTGCTCGTTGGTCGCGGCTCTTGATCGGATCATTCGCTGTTTCGCTATCGCCGGCCAGGTGCAGCGTTTGCTTGATGTCCTCCCACAGGGTCAAACTGGGGACATAGATTCGGTCGCCTGGCAACAGTTGATAGTTGGTTGAAACTTCGCCAAGTTGGACAATCTGTTGGTAGCGAACCGGCAAGATCAACGGATGGCCGTCGCGGCATGGCCGCGTAAGAATGATTTTGCGATCGTTTGCACGGCTGCACAGGCCGCCGGCGGCGATCAATGCATCGAGCACGGTTTCGTGGCCGTTGAGCGAATAGGCCCCCGGGGCGTTGACGTCACCTATGACGTAGTACGCGCCGCCTTCGCGGCTGACCAAACGCACCGAAACATCCGCATCGACAGTCGGGTCGAAATCGTCATGATCGGGGCGGTGAGACGCCAGTCGTGTCGTCCGCTGGCGTTTGTTGGATTCCACACGAGCGACGGCAAGTTGGATCTCACCTTGAACGTCTTCGACTGTCTTGCCAACGACCTGCAGCCGACCGTAACTGCCCAGATCGATCGTCCCGTCTTGTTGAACCGTCTGGTCACTGGGGAATCGCACCGGGCAATTGAAATCGCTCGGCTCTACCACCAACACGTCTCCCGCTTCGATGCGATGCGACGGCAGAGCGACTTTGGCTAACTCGGTTGGCAATCGTGGGACGTTTCCCGCCAGGCGACGTGCCTGGTCGGCCTCCTTGAGCAGCCCGTAATTGCCATGCGAGACGGGCAGGCCGAGCTTCGACGCGGTACGGCACCCCGCCAGCGAAACGAGCAGTATCGCCAGGATCACCGCCGCCTTGGACGCTGGTTCCAATCCGCAGCGTCGGCTAGCTGAGCACCGGTTGCGCCGCGGATAAAGAAACGCAGTGCCTGCTGTGCCAACTGACGAGCCGGTTGCAGTTGGAGGACCGGCCGAGTCGCGGTGCCACCGACCGCAACATGGACGACTCGGTTCTTCAAGATTTCGTTGGCCTGAGCCAACAGTGCCACTGGAGCCGGGGCGGCCAGCATCAGCGGCGATTGGGCCAACGCTAGCCACTGGTCCGCCGGGCCACCACGCAGCGTGCTGGCCGTGACCATGAAGTTCAACCGGCCTGCAAGTGTCGCTTGGCCTTCGGCCAATATTTGAATTCGGTTTTGCCACAGTGCCAACTGCTCCAATCGCACGGTGCCCCCACCGAAACTACCATACAGATACCCACCATCATCTAAGGCGTCTGTTTGTAACAACTCGGGGAGTTGTACCATCTGGGGGAGTTTATCTAGTATCGGAACCTGTAACGGTTGGACCTTAGTCAAATCGAGATCGAACTTGCCCTGCAACTGATCAACGCTGGTTGCTTTGCGAGCATTGATCGTGACTTGGCCATCGATCAC
>DIUH01000210.1:230-4536 GCA_002428205.1 Planctomycetaceae bacterium UBA6163 | reverse complement strand
AAAAGTCGAGCTAAGACAGTCAGGAGATCGTTTTTTAGCTCACTACCGCCTCTACCGCCGATACATGAGTCGCCGACTCCAAATATGAATGTGTCTTGCCCGCACTGTCAGGTGCGGTTGTCGATTCATCCGTCACAGGCAGGATCCGTGGTCGCGTGTCCAAAGTGTGCTGGCAAGTTTCAACTTCCTATACCGACTGCCTACACCGGTCACAGTAACCCGGGTTCGATGCATTCGGTTCCTAATGAGGTGCAAGCCTTTGCGAGCAAGAAAGTCGCCGCTGGGGTGTGCGGAACCCTACTGGGAGCATTTGGCGTCCACAAATTCATTCTCGGTATGAATACATCTGGGGCCATTATGCTTGCCGTATCGATTTTCGGAGCGTGTCTTTATGTTCCGACTTTCGCGATGATGATCATCGGCTTGATTGAAGGCATCATCTACATTTCTAAGCCGGATGAGGATTTCTATCAAACCTATGCGATTCAGAAGAAAGAGTGGTTTTGACCCTTTCCGAAGATTCTTAGCGAATCGGCGATGGTTAGCCGTATTGGCCTCACACCGGTCGTTAGGAATAACCGGGGTTAATGCCAAAGCGCCGAAGCTTGGTGATTTACGCTAGACGCGCGTTTGCCGGGTTTGTGGTGCCGCGGGAGGTTTTTGCCAATGAGTTTCGCATCTCGGTGTCGGCGCTGATGTTCTGCAGCTTGAAGTAGTCCAAAATGTTCAACTTGCCGCTGCGGAAGGCGTCGGCCATCGCTTGAGGCACCGCTGCTTCGGCTTCCACCAATGCCGCTCGGCTCTTTTCGATCTTCGCGAACATTTCTTGCTCATTCGCCGCCGCGTTGGCTCGTTTGCCTTCGGCCGCAGCTCGAGCGACCTGTGTGTCGGCTTCGGCTTGGTCGGCCTGCAGCCGCGCACCGACGTTCGCACCGACGTCGATATCGGCGATATCGATCGATACGATCTCGAATGCCGTTTGTGAATCGAGACGACGCTTCAACACCGTGGCACTGATTACGTTGGGGTTTTCCAGTACCGATTTGTGGCTGTCGGAACTGCCGATCGCACTGACGATCCCTTCGCCGACCCGCGCGATGATCGTTTCTTCGGTCGCACCACCGATCAACTGCTGTAGGTTCGCCCGCACCGTCACTCGGGCCTTTACTTTCAATTGAATCCCGTCCTTTGCGACGGCATCCAATGACGCTTTGGCCGCTCCGCGTGGCGGACAATCGATCACTTTGGGATAGACACTCGTTTGCACCGATTCCAGAACATCTCGACCGGCCAAGTCGATCGCTGTCGCTTCGCGATAAGTCAGCGAGATCGTTTTTGCTTTCTTGGCGGCGATCAACGCACGAATCACTTGTTGGACGTTGCCGCCCGCCAAATCGTGGGCTTCCAGAGCCCGACTGGTCAATTCCGGGTCGACCAAACCGGCCTGGGTCGCCATGATCTTGCTGCGGACGATCGATCGCGCGTTCACTTTGCGGAATGTCATCCCGATCAAATCGAAAATCGTGATTTTGGCACCGGTCAATTGTGACTGGATCCACAATCCGAAATAGTTGGCGAAAATCAATCCGATCACCATAATGACAACCAAAACGGCGATTACGGCGACCAACAACCCGATTTGGGACGATGGCAGTGGTTGCTGAGCCAACGGGAATAAGGAGCTTGAAAAGTTCATATCTCGGGGTCTCTTGGCTGTGTGTCTGGCGATGCTTCCAATTGCGTGTAGTCTATCCAATCCACAGTCGGGTGTGTGAAGCCAACGCAACCTGNNNCAAAAAGTCCTCGCGTCGTCCCAATAATCGCCCGAACTCTGGTCCACCAAGAACGGTAAAGGGCGGAAGCCGTCGGGACGGGGGGGCTGTTCGCGCCAGCTCGTCACGCGACAGTTCGCGACGGCCAAAGGCGCCCCGCGACGATGCCCCAAGGCCTGAGTCATCCGGCGATGATTCCGCGTCAAGCGAAAGCGGTTCGCAGCGGGTTCGTTTGCAACGGGCGCTTGCCTCAGCCGGTTTCGGCAGCCGGCGTCAGTGCGAAGAGTTAATCTTGGAAGGTCGCGTGGAGGTTGATGGCAGCATCGCAGACCAGTTGGGGTGTACGATCGATCCGTCGACATCAAAAGTTTTTGTTGATGGCACGCCGCTTAAATCAAGGCGTTTGGTTTATTACATCGTAAACAAGCCGACTGGCGTGGTGACGACGAACGCTGATCCCGAGGGCCGACCGCGAGTGATCGATTTGGTGCCGCCCGACGAACGTGTTTTCCCAGTCGGCCGTCTTGATCGCAGCAGCGAGGGGCTGATCCTGTTGACCAACGATGGCGAACTGGCCCAGCGTTTGGCGCACCCCAAGTATGAAGTGCAGAAGGTTTATCGTGTGACCGTTGCGGGCAACGTCCAGGCGGAAACGTTGCGACAAATGCATCAGGGGATTTATATCGCTGAAGGTTTGGTGAAGGTCGAAGGGGCACGAATCCTGAAGGCTCGTTCGCGCGCCACGGAAATGGAAATCACGCTGAAAGAAGGCAAAAATCGCGAAATCCGCCGCATTCTCGCGCGGCTGGGCCATAAGGTCCAAACGCTGAAGCGGATCGCGATCGGTACCCTTAAGTTGGGCGAAATGCCCACGGGGGCTTACCGACGTTTGACTGTCGAGGAGATCCGCAAGCTGAAGTCGTCGGTCGACGGGACGATTGTTTCCGGGGATGCCGCGGTTGATTCATCAGCGGTACCGCGTAAGTCATCGCGTCCCGATGCCAACAAAAAGCGGCCTGATAAGACACGCCCCGGCGCAAGGGTTGCCGCGAGGTCGGACGATCCGCCTCGACCAGAATCTGGCGGTAAGCGTCCGCTGCGAAGTCCTCAAGCCAAAGGTGGTGTGAAGACCACTGGCGGCAGTCGGTCGAAAGCCGGTTCAGAGCCGCTGATCCAGTTGCCAGGTATGCCGCGGCGGCGTTCGGGGGTGGTGATCGGTGCGGAAACGCCGGCCGATGTAATCGCGCCGAAGGGGCCGTTGCCGATCGAGTTGGAGAATGAATTGCCCGGCCAGCCGCGTCGAGGGCGACGCGATCGATCGTCCCGATTTTCAGAGATTGATGACGACGAGTTTGAAATCCTGGTTGAGAACGACGCGCCGCCTCGGGGCAAACGCAATGGAAAGCCTGGCGGCCGACCCGCCGTAAATCCTCGTGTCAAAAAAGCTGGAAAAACGATCGGACCACCAAAGTCGTCTGGCGGGATCAAGTCGTCGCGGGCCGATTTTTCGCGTGGTGATACCGCTGGCGGTGACAAGCCTCGTTCCGCCGATGCTCGTTCTGGCCAAGGATCGCGCGGAAAGACGGGGACGCGACCGGGCAAAAAAAGACCACCTAGCGGAAGAGGCAAGAAAGGAGTTTGAGGATGAGTGCGGTTTGCAATGGTCCGTTCTATGCCGATCAGATTGCGTGCACCGATACGAAGTTGGAGTCGATCGTCCCGATGGCTCGCGATACGTTTCGGATTCGGATGGAAGCGCCGGAAATTGCCGCGCGAGTCGTTCCTGGGCAATTTGTGATGATTCGCCTGACCGGACGCGATGCGCCGTTGATCGGACGGGCGCTGGCAGTTTGGGATGTGATCGATGATTCCAGCGGCAAGCCTCGGGCGATCGATTTAGTGTTTGTCCGCAAGGGTGCGATGACCACGCCGTTGGCCGACGCCCCAATCGGCACTCGGGTGTCGGTGTGGGGGCCTTTGGGGAACGGTTTTTCAACCGCATCATGCGACGTGTTGATTATGGCCGCTGGCGGAGTCGGCCAGACGCCGATGTTGATGGTCGCCAAGGAAGCGCTCGGCCAACGTGTGTTCGGATGCGCTGAGAAGGACGCTGAACAGGCACCTTCACAACGCCAAAACCGTTGGGCGAAAAGCGTGAAGATCGTTTACGGGGCACGCTCGGTTGATCTGCTGGCCGGTTTGGACGAGTTTCGCCAGGCGAAGATCGACGTCCAGCTTTGCTCGGATGACGGCTCGGTGGGTACGAAGCAGCGGGTTCCCGATCGCTTGTTTGATTTGATTGATTCCATTAGCGGTGATCAGGTTGCGAATGATCAACGTGTGCCGCTGGATCGCATTCGCGTCGTGACTTGCGGCCCAGAGATCATGATGCAAAAGGTGGCGGAAGGCTGCTTGCAACGCGGGATTGCTTGCCAGGTTTCGATGGAAACGCCGATGGCCTGCGGGATCGGTATTTGCTTTTCGTGTGTGGCGATGGTCCGCACCGGCGATGATGGACCGTGGGATTACAAGCG
>DIUH01000210.1:0-206 GCA_002428205.1 Planctomycetaceae bacterium UBA6163 | reverse complement strand
CACAACCCGACGCGTGAGCGAGGGATTTTGCCGTGCTTATCCTAACCCGACGCGTGAGCGAGGGACTGGACATACACGTCGCCAAAGCGACGTAAGTCGTTACCCTGATCACGCTTCGGGTTGTGATGAGAACCAAAACCGCAACTTCAAAACGCTTGTGCGAGGGCAATGTGAGGTCCCTCGCTCACGCGTCGGGTTAATAAATC
>DIUH01000248.1:3365-7157 GCA_002428205.1 Planctomycetaceae bacterium UBA6163 | reverse complement strand
AAACGAACTGCAGATGATCGTCCATGTCGCCTTCGTACAAACTGTGAACATGCCGCTGGGCGGTTGTATGAGGTGTGATACGACTGAACCAGATCGGCTGTTCTAGTTTTCGATTCCAGGCCAACGCGTGATGCGTCTGGTTGTCTTCGGGTGGCAGGAACGTTGGTGGATCGACATCCAAAAGCTCGCAACACTGGCGGATCGCGTTTTCGGGTTCATCCGCGATCGATACGATCCAATCGATCTGTTTCAGCAATGTCTTGGAGAACCGATCGTGGTAGGCAGTGATGAACATCAACCCGTAGAGTTCGGCTTCGCTCCATTGTTCCACCGCCTGCCAATCTTTGGGTGCGGCGTAATGAGCTTCGTCGACGATGATCCAGTGCGGCCTGCCGGTACGGCTGCGCAGTTCCGAAAGCCCACGATAAAGTTTGTCGAAGTACGCTGGGCGATCCGGTTTTTCGATCGCAAAGAGGCTGACCGTGCAGTGGCCATCCGGGTCGGTAAGTGCGTTAACGACTTCGTCCACCGAAGGGGCCCGTTTGGCATTCCCCAGTGTGATCGCGTCGTTGATGCCGCTGTAGTCGCCTTCGGGATCGATAATACAACACTGCACGCCGCGTGGTGCGAGTCGTTCCAGCATACCGATCGCGAACTTGCTTTTGCCGCCGCCAGGGCCGCCGGTCACCAAAATACTTTGACCGAACTCGGGTATAAGAAACGGGGATCCATCCAAGTGGGTGCCGATGACGACTCCCTTGCTGCGTTTTGAATTTCTCTTGGCGTGTTCGGGTTGTTCAAGGTATTTGAGATCAGATTCCAAGAGGTCGGCGATCAGTTCTTCGACGCCTTTGCCGCGAGGTGATTGAGTGACAATATCGGCGATCTTTTTCACCGGATCGAGTGCGTTTGCGACCGCCGCAGAGGCTCCGCACATTCGCAACATCGCTTCGTCATTTTCGGCATCGCCAACTGCGACGGTATTCCAAGCCGACAGCCCGAGTTCGTGCAAAGCGAGCCGAAGCCCGAATGCCTTATTGATACCGCTGGGCAGGATCATCACAGCATCTTTGTTGAAGATGATCTGTAGTTCCAATGCCATTTCGCTGATCACTTGCAGCGCAACATGTTCATGCGGCCGCCACATCGCCACGATACAGCGACCGGTTTCAATCGGATCGACGCCACGTCGGCGGAGTTCGTCGACGAACTCCGCGGGGGGCGATTCAGCCAACTGGGTTTCTTCGAGAGTTGTCGGATCGAAAACCAACGCGCCATTCTCGGCGACGATGCGATCGAACAATCCGACATTAGGCAGCAGATTAAGCAGTGGCTCTAATCGTCGTCCCGTCACTAGGATAACTTTGCGTCCTGAGTCACGGACTTTTTGAAGCATTTGGAAGGTGAAGCCATTGACAGCGCCATCCTTTGCCAAGGTTCCGTCATAATCGGCGGCCAATACGTGGTATCTCATAAGCGAATGTCATGTGCAAACGGTATGCCTATCCTGCGAGTCGGATGTCGCTGGCAGGGGTCGACCGGGCCAGTGGAGGTGTGTAAAGAAAATCACCCCAATCGCATAATGGGCGTCCGTTCTGGCACGTTACCTGCGGTACCCGAAGAACGGTCCGTATGGTTTTAATTGCACCTGTTGCAGAAAAGCGTGCTCCGCTTGGTTGCAACTTTTTCGTGAAAGGAGTTTCAAATGCCCAGAATGCTATTCGGTTTCAGCCTGTTTATTTGTGATACAGCCACCACGTTGCTGACGCTATTAAACGGGTGGGGCGCCTTAGCGATCATCGTAGTCTCGGTGATTTCGTCGATTTCGACGCTGATCGTCTCGTCATCGCTCGGCAATCTCCTTTGGCCAACCTATTTTTGGGACTCGCCGCCGGCCGAATCCAGCTCTAACTCTCGTAGGTGATTAAGACGATCGCAAACCGAGTTGTTCATCGCTATTCATATCGAATACTCGAACTGATGTGCGTCCTATCGGTGTCTTGCCAATGATGCGAATTCCCTGCCACTCGAAATGCTCATTCCATGAATTCTGACGCGGATGGAATAGTACAGTGATTTCACCGGTTGCAGGATCAATTCCCGTTAGGTTGGATCCTTTGTGCAGGTTGCAGTCGATGCAGGCTAAAGACAAGTTTTCCGGCACATCTGTTCCACCGTGCTTACGAGGTACCACATGTTCGACGTGCAAAATGGCGAGAGGAGAATCATCTTGGCGAAGTTGGCAATATTCGCATCGGTACCCAGCCCTCTCGCGAACGAGCAACTTCGTCGACTCATTCACCTTCGATACCAGTCTGGTCTATGTGGCGACGAACTTGGCGTTGAAGGATTGCGATAAACTTGTTGGCGCGAACATATCCTTGATACTCGAGCCGCTCCTGGTCGTTAAGTTCACCTTCGGTCGATTTGGCAGCGAGTTCTTCAATCCTCGCACGAAGTTCAGGGTCCACATCAAAACTGATGGCACAGTGCGCTTGTTGTTCGGGAAAGACCCGTTTTAAAACAGGGCTCACTGCGCGATCGAAAGCGGTAGATTCGGTTGTTGGGCTCATCCCACCAGTTTAGTGTACCAGTCTCGGGAAATCCAGGTCAGAAAGCCAGACGTTTTGGCATCGGGATTGCACTGGAGGTAACGCTGGTGTGAAGAAGTGGTCACCGATAAGCCAGTACAGATATGCGACCCCGTCGCGAGAGAGAGTGGATCATGGAGAGCGAGAATACGAACCCAGAAATCGAAAGCCACCTTACAAAATTGGCGGAAGTTTGCTGTCAATCGCTTCGCGGCAGCGGTGAACCGGATTCAAAGGTTGTCGATTCATTGTTGAAGTCACTATTGATGAGCGGCTTTGCGAGGATGGATCGGCCACCGTTGCAGCACGAGTTAGAACAACGCATGAAGGATGGTCCCGATGATAAGGCGTTGCACCACGCCGAAGAGTCGCTGGGAATCACCCGATCGATCCAGAAACGTTTCGATGCAATAAAACTTTGGGAAAGCAAACATCCTGGTGATGATAAGAAAAATGATACCAAGGCGGCAAATTATAGTGCGGCGACGGATAGCTGAGGGTCCGCGGTGTTGGGTTGCGCAGTTGTTGAAAGACCGGAGGGGCTTGCGCCCTGCCGCTAACCTAGGTTCCAAATAGATAATCAAGGTTTGATGATGAATGCTGAAACCAGTACGGCCGATCCCCAAGTGCCCGCGCCACCGGCCCAGAAGACGATGTTTGCGATCGTGTATGATGATTACGGGGATGCCGATGTGTTGCATGTTGCGGATCGCCCGGTCCCCCAGCGATTGCCTGGCCAGGTGATGATTGCGGTGCATGCTTCGAGTGTGAATCCGATCGATTATCGATTGCGTCGTGGTGAGATGAAGGGGGTTCTTATAGGTGGATTTCCGCGGATCCCCGGATACGATGTCGCGGGCGTGATTGTCGATTGTGCTGGCGACGGTCGGTTTTCGATGGGCGATCGCGTGATGGCTTTTTTGGACAGCACTTACGGCGGGGCGTGTGCTGAGTTTGCTGTTTGTGCGGTCGATGCCGTTGCCAAGATTCCGGATTCGATGTCGATGGAAGAAGCCGCAGCGGTTCCGCTGGCGGGAACGACGGCACTGCAGTCGTTAAGGGATCATGGCGAAATCAAGCCGGGCGAGCGAGTGTTGATCAATGGTGCCAGCGGCGGAGTGGGGGCGTTCGCGGTTCAAATCGCGAAGGCGTATGAATGTTTCGTCGGCGCGGTGGCCAGTGGTGAGAATGAATCGTTTTG
>DIUH01000248.1:2157-3284 GCA_002428205.1 Planctomycetaceae bacterium UBA6163 | reverse complement strand
TTGATGACGCTGTTCACATGGCCGCTGTCTAAGTCGGGGAAGGTGATGTTGGCAAAACCGTCGGCGGATGATTTACGTGAGTTGATTCAGTTGCATCAACAGGGGCGGTTGAAGATCACGATCGACAGTCGGTTTGCGACTGCGGATGCGGCAGATGCGCATCGTCGCATTGAAAGTGGTGTCGATCGCGGGAAGGTAGTGTTGTTGAATCGGGTATAAGGTAGTAGGCACACTCCGTGTGCCGTCAACAACCGCCGCCCACAACCGCCGTCCACGACATGTCGATCGTTTGCGGACGAAAGTCGGCCGATGGCATTGGGAGAATGTGAGAAGATTTGTGAAGGAGTGTTTTGCTGACGGCACTCGGAGAGTGCCTGCTACCTTGTGCCCATCGCTCGCCAGATGCTTAGGTCGACGCTGTCGGTCGTCGCTTGAACCGATCCGTCGATGAATCCTGATTGGACAATGCCGGGATGAAAGCTGCGCGAGGTGATCATTGCATAGGTCGGTACCGTGTCGCTGGTCCCTTCTTGTTGTGATGTGTAGTCGATGTCAGATAAGGCGGGACATAGGTTTGATGTGACGGCAACAGTTGTCTTGCCGTTAGGGCCGGCTGCGGTGGTAAAGCCTTGATGGTGAACTCGGCCGTCAGGCCATTCGGTGTGACCGTTGGGCCGGCACCAGGCAAAGGTGCTGGGTAGTTTGGCGATGACGGCGTTGATTGTTGGGGCGGGCATCGCACTTCCGCCACTAGGTGGCGCATTGCGACCATACATTTGCATCGCTTTGACCTCCGAAACCATCAGCGTGTTGCTAGTGCCGTCGATGAAGTCGCGAAAGCCGATGCGAGAATTGGGGCCGAAGGCGCCGTCACCCATTTGACGCGAGACGGGATCCCAGACCATCCAGGTGCCAAAGTTGAATCCATAAGTTGTTGGATAAAGCGGGCTGGCAAGTTTGGGAGAGACGTCGCGCGTGGTGTCGGACTTCGGATCGCTGGGACAAGCGTAGGTGGGGATCTTTAAGCCGCTGATGACCGCTTGATTATCCCAAGCGATCGATAGGTCGACGCGATCGTATAGCGAGCCTTGTTCCAGATACGGCAGGATGCGTCCATGAATTGACCA
>DIUH01000248.1:1494-2068 GCA_002428205.1 Planctomycetaceae bacterium UBA6163 | reverse complement strand
ATTGCGATGACGACCAGAAGTTCGATCAGCGTGAAAGCGGTTCGTTTGTGAAGGGAGGTTGTGATTTTTCTGTTGGGCATCAGCTGTGGCTTCGATGTGTTTTAGCGGTCGATTATGATGAAGACTTGCCACGATCGCGTCGCGACGTTGTAAACCGGGTATGCATTTTGCGTTCCGAGCAGCGATTCGGACCAGATATTCACGCTTGTCGGGGTTTTTCGGCTATTTCGATTTTCATCCATGGGCCACGAACGGACATTAATTCGCCACGCACGGACATTGAGTGTCCGATGCCGGAGGGCGCATGCGATTTCGTGGACTGAAAACCCGTTTGATCCTTCCTTTGTTGGTGGCGTCGCTTGTGGCTGCATCGTTGGTTGCAGCGGCTTCGTATTGGTTGGCCCAGCGAGCCACAGTGGCTCAATTGGAACAGCGTTTTGCAGCGATTCGTCGAGCGATCGAGCAGACTAATTTTCCGTTGTCGCGTGGCGTATTGATGACACTGAGCGAGTTGACGTCAGCGGATTGGATAACGTTGGGCGCGAGCGGAGAGGTTCTCGAAGGGACCACTTCT
>DIUH01000248.1:0-1433 GCA_002428205.1 Planctomycetaceae bacterium UBA6163 | reverse complement strand
TTCGGATGGCCAGCGGCGTGCGTCGAACGGGCGATAAAGTGGCTGGCGATTCGGGCTTGCGCGACTCGGTGGTGCAGGATGTGGTGGTGATGTTTGACGATGCCGATTGGCGAGACATTCGCTTGCAAGCCGCGGCTGCACCGCTGGTCACGGGGCTGTCGACGATCCTGCTGTTGAGTTCTGTTGCGCTTTATTTGGCTAGCCGTTTGGTGATCCGGCTGAAACGGCTGCAACGCGAAGTCGACACGATCGCGCAAGGCAATTTTTCTAGCCATTTGGTCGCTGGTCCAGACGACGAGATCGGTCGGCTTGGTCGCGCCGTCGAGACGATGGCGGCGCAGTTGCAACGAATGTGGGACGCTCTGGGACGCGAGCACGGCCAGCGGTTGTTGCACCAGATCGCTGGTGGCCTTGCCCATAACTTGCGCAACAGTTTGACCGGTGCGCGGATGGCGGTGGAGTTGCACGCGCGCGACCATGAGCGTAATGATGACGAGGGACTGAGGATCGCGATTGAGCAACTCGATCAGGCCGAGGATTATGTCCGCCGATTGTTGCTGGTTTCCAAAGGCAAACAGGATGTCGATCGTCCCGCGACGGTATCAGAAAGTTTGAAAGGCGTGATCGGCAGCCTCGATAATACCGCCCGTCATTTGGGAGTGGCGTTGAAGTGGTCTCTCGATCACGATGCCGCCGGAGCGAACGTTGCGGATGGTCCGACTTTGACGTCGGCAGTTACCAATTTGGTTTGGAACGCGATTCAAGCTGGCAAACAGGTTTCTGTCGACGTGACGATCGAGTCGGCTGGTCCGACCGATAATCATCGCGAGTCGATACGGATTGATGTGGCGGATGATGGGCCGGGACCATCGCCGGAAGTGGCCGACACGTTGTTCGAACCGCTGATCACAACGAAGCCCGAAGGACTGGGGTTGGGCTTGCCGCTGGTCAAACGAGCCGCCGAATCGCTCGGGGGCGAGGTCCGCTGGTATCGCCGCGACGCTCAAACCGTATTTTCCCTTACCTTTCCCGTCGCGTTATGACATTGACAGAAAAGACAAGCGTGTTGGTCGTCGATGACGAACCGTCGATCTGCTGGGGCTTTGAAAAGCTGTTGCGAGGTGAGGGGCATGCTGTGTTGACGGCCGGTTCTGCCGAAGCGGGGCTGAAGCTGGCGGCGGCCAATCGGATCTCCTTGATCGTTTTGGATGTTCGCTTGCCGGGCGAAAGCGGGCTGGAGGCGCTGCCAAAGTTCATCGCGGCCAGCGGCGGGGCGCCGGTGATTGTGATGACGGCGTTTGGTGATCTGGAAACGGCCGTGACGGCGGTTCGCCAGGGTGCGATCGATTACTTGACCAAGCCGTTTCGGCTGGAGGACGCTGCGGAAGTGTGCCGACAGGCGCTGCGACGGTCGGTGGCGCGAATCGACGTTC
>DIUH01000320.1:805-4405 GCA_002428205.1 Planctomycetaceae bacterium UBA6163 | reverse complement strand
GCTTGGAAGCAGAAGTGTTGCTGGCGCATGCGTTGAATTGTACTCGCATTGAGCTCTACACGGCATTCGGCACCGAGCCTAATTCGGCACAAAAAGACAGCTTTCGCGACATGGTCAAACGCCGCGGCGACGGAGTGCCCGTGGCATACCTGGTCGGATACCGCGAGTTTTATTCGCTGCGTCTGGAAGTTAACCCTGCGGTGCTGATCCCTCGCCCCGAAACCGAACATGTGGTGATCGAGGCGCTCGACCGAGCCAAGGCGTTTGCGCAAATCCCGCTCGACCGTCCGCTGCGAATCGTCGATGTCGGTACCGGCAGCGGTGCAATTGCGATCGCGGTGGCCAAGCATATCACCTCGGTCTATCCGCCCGGCGCTGAAATCACGGCGATCGACGTTTCACCCGAAGCGTTAGCCGTGGCCGAGAAAAACGCCAAAACCAATGGCGTCGCCGACCAAATCCGGTTCCAGGTCGGCAACCTGCTGGCCACGCTGCCCTGCGAACCGTCGCTGGATCTCGTGCTCAGCAATCCGCCTTACGTTTCTGAATCAGAGTTCGCCGAACTGTCGCCGACGGTTCGCGATCACGAACCGAAACTCGCACTGGTTTCCGGCGAGCGCGGCACCGAATTGATCCAGCCGCTGGTCGATCAAGCCGCCCAGCGGCTTCATCCGGGCGGCCAGTTGATCGTCGAACTGAGCCCGATGATTGCCGACGCGGTGGCAAAAATCGTCACCGACGATGGCAGGTTCTCACCACCCAAGTTTATCAAGGACTTGGCCGGGCACCGGCGGGTTTTGTCGGTGACGCGTTCAAGTTAACGCTTCGTGCGGAAAAGAAGCGCCGGGTCCTTCCACCTCTCCCGGCTTTGCGCTCGCTTTTCCACACATTTCTTTGACCCCCACGAGCTCGTCTCGTGGGTGAAGAAGGTTCGCAAGCTAGCCCCCAAAGCCCTTTCAGGCGACCGATTTTAACCTGTGCTCGCCGCTNNAGCGGCGAGCACAGGTTAAAATCGGAACACTGCGCAGATTGCGGCTTGTGTCTAGCTTGCCAACCTCAGCTTCCTGCCAGACGAGCTGGCAGGGGAGCAATGCATGATGACCTGTTCGGTTTAGTGGGAGAGTGCGTGGGCCTCAAAAATCAGCCCTCTCCNNGGAGAGGTGGGTTCTAACCGACATTCATTTTCCGCAAGATGCTAACGCAGCGGAACAGCGAAAGAGCCCCGGAATCAAATCGCGTCGGTTGCGGCCGCCGGTTCAGGCTCATTCTGAGCGTCCGTTTGGATTGCTGCATCCGCCTTCGGCTCCGCCCCAGCTTCTTCCTTGCGGACCTTCAAAACGACCTTACCATCCTCAACTACAACGCTTTCGATCCGGCGAAACTGCTTTGCCGTTTCGGCATCGTCATAAAGACTTTTGGCCAAGTTCTCGTTCCGCATCGCATCCAAGACTTGCGCTGGAACCTTCTCACCTTTGACTTCGGCATCCGCCAACGTGACGATTAGGACTCCGTTTTCCATCGAAACATCGAAAGCGGCGGAAGCGTTCAAGAAACGCCCACCGGCCAGCGGCACGTTATCCAGCGGGATACTGACATCGCCCTTGATTTGGCCGTCTTCGATCTTTACGAAAACCTTTCCTTTCAGGTCCTCGTTGTTGCTGATCATCGCATTGATGTCCTCAGCCGTTAAAACCAAATCGTCGACCTGGCCGCCATCTTTCAGATTTGTCTTGAAGCCTTCGAACCTCTCCTCCAAAGCGGCCATCGCTTCGGGTTCATACTCGACAACGGGCAATTCCTGAGGCGTTTCCGATGTGAACTTGGCGACCTGGGTATTAAGGTATCGATAACCGAAAAAACCTGCGACCGAGGCCCCGATGATTCCCAGCAGAACCACCGTCAAACAACCCCAAACCCAACATCCGCAACCCGANNCAGCCCAGGCATGTTCTAGCACTCGGCAAGGCGCACCAACAGCGAGATTTTTCGCAAAAACCGCTTCTCCAACCCTCACTTTGACGCAGCCGTCGCTTTGCCGATCACATCGGCAATCGCCACTGGCACGCCGCCTTGGCGTTTGCTTTCATCCGCAGCGGTCATAAACGCATACAGCTCGACCGTTTCTTCGACCGAGACCGGCGCCTCGTGCGTGCGGAAGAACTTGGCGATTTCGACCACCAAGGGATCGTAGCCCTTGTAAGGCCCGATCGGTGCGATCGTCTTTTCGCCAAACACCGTGCCACCATAACCCGACTTGCCCTGGCGGATCCCGCGGAACGTTCCGATACGTCCATCGGCCCACGTGCCGACAACAACATCAAATCCATCGGTCGATGCGCGGGTTACCGATTCGCAACCCGTTCCCATGCAGGTGTAAAGCATTTCAACGCCGTGGATCCCATACCAATACAAATCGGTATGCGTCGGTTCGAGCGAACAGGGGCTGTAGGTTTCACATCCGAGCACTTTGCCGAACTCGCCACTTCGCGCCTCTTGCACGCCACCGGCAAACCGCAATGACGAACTCGAAAAGACCGGCACACCCGAATCTTTGGCCGCAGCATAAATGGCCAACACGTCGGCTAGGTCCGCCGCGACCGGTTTGTCCATGAACACCGGTTTGCCAGCGGCCAATACCTGTTTCATCTGTTCCAAACGAGGGTTTCCGTCGTTGGTTTCTAATAAGACCGCGTCGACTTCTTTCAACAGGTCATCGATCGAGTCAGCAATCTTCACGCCCAGCTTTTGAATCTCTTCGGTATAGCCCGGGATACGAACATTACTTTCCTTCAAATCCTTACTGCCATAAGGATACGCAACCACCACGCGACAATTCCGCATCGCAGGATTGCCAGGCGTCGCGTTCATCGCTTTGGTAAAAGCGATGGAATGCGATGTATCAAGCCCAATCACACCGACTCGCAAGGGAACCGATTCATCGCTCAGCGGGCCATCGGCCGCTCGCGCCACGACCGCAAAACAGGCAACAATCACCCCCAAAGAGCATGTGATGATTTTTCGCAAACCGCTATTCATTTTGATGTTTCTCATTGTTGTTTAAACCTTAGGTTCCCAATTCTTTTCGTACTCGCGTCCCCAAAGCTTTTGGGCGTCCGCATTGTCAAGGATACGACCATTGGCCGGATCCAACTTCAATACCGACTCCGTGCGGTAAGCGATATTGCCCAGGTGGCACAGCAACGTGCTGCGGTGCCCCTCTTCGATATCGGCGTTTGGTCGACTGCCGGTACGAATGCAATCCAAGAAGTTTGCCAGGTGGTCTTTATCACCGGCCCCCGCCGACTTCTTATCAATTTCCTTGTTCTTCATGTCATATAAGACATAACCGGCATCGCGAACGATGATCGAGCCTTCGGTGCCGTGGAAGCTGACCCCAAATCCAGTGTCCTGCGGCCCCAGCGGCGACCAACTGAGCCCTTCCCACGTGATCGTTTTCCCGCCCGGAAAATCATAAGTGACCATCATCGTATCGGGCGTTTCTTGGTCATCGTCATGGCGATACTTGCCACCACCAGCAGTGACGCGATTGGGATAGGTCACGCCCAATCCCCAGCGTGCGACATCTAAGCCGTGAGGGCC
>DIUH01000320.1:0-699 GCA_002428205.1 Planctomycetaceae bacterium UBA6163 | reverse complement strand
TGCCGATCGATCCGCGGCGATTGTTATACCAAGTGCGGGCATAATGAACTTCGCCGATCTTGCCAGCATGAATCTCATTGACCGCTTCAATAACCGCAGGCCAACTGCGTCGCTGGGAACCCATCTGGACAACACGGTTGTGTTTGCGAGCGGCTTCAACGGCCAGTTCGCCTTCTTCAGCCGTTTGGCTGCAAGGTTTTTCTACATACACATGCTTGCCTGCGGCACATCCGAGTATCGTCGCCGGGGCGTGCCAATGATTGGGTGCCGCAACCACCAATGCATCGATCGACTTGTCGTCCAAGACACGGCGAATGTCCGTGGTAATCGTGGCGGGACGCGACTGCGCCTTAGCAACCACTTCAGCGGCTCGCTCTGCCGCTCGCGAATCGACATCACAGATCGAAACGATTTCAGCGTTAGGTGCCGCAAGAAAACCTTTGGCCAGCGCCAATCCGCGACCGTTCACCCCCATCACCGCAACGCGTATCGTCTCATTGGGCGAAGCAGTCTCTTGGGCATACAAAGAGGACTGGCGACTGGTTTGCGCGACCGCTGCAGCGGCAAACAGCGACGTGCCGGCTTTTAAGAACAGCCGACGATCTTGATCGACCGACATCGGCAATCTCCGGGTTTGGGTGGGATGGGGAACGAGTCCGGGAAGACTCGAGGCAGGACATCCCGAGTGTACAGCACCCG
>DIUH01000035.1 GCA_002428205.1 Planctomycetaceae bacterium UBA6163 | reverse complement strand
TGCCGCCCACAATCGCCAGGCCACCGCCACGATCTTCCAGTCGTCGCGGGATCACTTCAAAGCTGAGCGTCGAACCGCCTGTGATGTGCTGGCCCAGAAACTTCGGGTCAACTGTCGCACCGAGCGTATCGATGTTGTGCAGCATCAGATATTTCAAGCCGCCGTGATCTTGCAACATCCTTTGCAAAGTTCCGCTTCTCAATAAGTTCGGAACCTCATACCAATGCCCGACCGGATGAATGCACTGCGACGGCGTATTGTCGGTGTAATCGTTCCCTTCACCGACACTTCTAGCCCACTGGATCAGCGCCGCACGTCCGCTTTCGCGAACCTTTTGTTGCTGTTCATCCAAAATCTGTTGTGCGGTTTCTTCCCATAAGAATGTCAAATCGCGCACCATCGGAATCATCCGCAACCCGACGCTGCGGCCGGTCGATACATAAACCGATTCCCGCATGCCAAAATGATCGTTGGCTTGCAGGTATCGCCGTATCGGTTCATCTGTCAAATGGCTGGTTGTGATCACATGCGGAATCACGCCTCCGCCGGTTTGTCGTGACAAGCGATTTTTTGCTAAGTGGACTTCGATAAACGATCGATGCCGGCCGGAAAAACGGTGAAACGGATGCAATGCCTTACAAACGCCTGCGCCTTGGGTCCAGCGACTGCCGACTCCCGCAGCCAAGGTGACAATCGCGACTTCGCCCCGTCGCATCGCATCACGTCCTGCCATGACAACGGAATCGCCAACTTCGCCACGCAGATCCGTCACATCATCAGGCGTCACATCGGTGATCGGCGTATTGTTGGACAGTCGGTTTTGCGACAACCCGATTCGTCCGGCACGCATATCGCTGCGGATCTGTTCGTGTTGTTGGCGATCAAAGCCGCACTGGGCCAACAACGCTTGCAATCCCGATCGGCGCGGCCCCGTGACTTCGGGTTCGGGCAAAACGCTCGCTAGCAGCAGGTTTGCCGTCTTATTGGATGCTTGATCGGGCGACTGGGCGACACACAAGCCGCTGATCCTTTGCAGATCTTGGCGGCGCTGGGGCGAAAGGTCTCGTGGCGCGATTCTCAGTAGTCCGGGCAAGACCAGCGCGTAATATCGATCGGGCAAATCGGCGTGATCGTCTGTCAACAAATCAGCGGTCGTGCCGTCGTCATTGATTTGAAAATCATAAACGACCGGGTCCATCGCAAAGGGCAGCGCGGTTTGTAGATCACGTTTGACGGCGACCATCGTTTCGGCCAACCAGCTTTGGGCTTCCTGTTTGACGATTGGGTCGAAGATAAACCCCATACCGCCGCCGGACATTCCGCCCAGCATCCAGAAGCCCCAAAAACGGTCTTGATACTTTTCGCGTGCGGCGGAAATCAAAGTATCCGTGAATCGGTTGGTCGCCCAAGGAATGATCGTCTGCAACGGGCCTTCGAAGTTTTCGGTCGTCAATCGGCCGACTTCGCGAATGTCCCCTCGCTTCAGCGCGGCGATAATCGCGTCAAAGATTCGCATCGCTTCGCGCCGACCGGCCCATTGGCTGCGGTTTCGCTGTAAATAATGTTCGGTCACCATTTCGAGAATCGGACCAACATTCTGCGCCATACCGCCATGGACTAAGACCAGCGAATCTTGCAACTTTCGTCGGGTATCGCCCGATACTTCGTCTTCGCCCATCACATGATGCACCGGCATCAAACGTCCGCGGCTGATCCCAAACTCGGGGTCACCGCTTTGCGCCGTCGTCCCGCAAATCGCTTTGATTCCTGGCCACACGCCACCGGAATCTTGCCAACCACCACCGGAGCCGCCGATCCATTCGCCGAGGATCGCGCGGGCGGCAACGACGCGTCGTTCCGGTTCAGCCAAAGGGCCGACAAGCGTCGATACTTGACCTGTTGCACGCATTAGCAGTGAAATCAATGATCCGAGCAGATTCGTCGAAACCGCCAAGCGTGAACCTTTGGGAATGTCGTTGATCTTGCTGACCACTTCCAATCCTTGGCCGTCGCCGACGATTCGCCGCAGCACATCGCCGATCGGCTGGCCACAACCTTCTAATCCCGGCGCGACGATGCCTGACGCGATTACGGCGGCCTTTAATAGTCCCAAGTAGTCGCGGGCAAAATCGAACATTTCGCCGATCGATTCGACTTCGGTCGTCGCACCAAGGTCGACACTCGTCAACCGGATCACCGGTTTGTCGATCACTCGCAGGTAGGTTTCGATCGGTGGCAGCGGCGCGGCATCGCGACCGCGAACACCTAAGTTGATCGAAACGTTCAAGACTCTTGCGCCGGCCGGAAAATCCATGCCGAGAAAAAAGATATCGCTCCATGCGCTATGCGAAAAATCCATTCGCACCGCGGTCCGTTCACGCAAGATCGGCATGGTGCCGGACGCGGGATCGGCAACCAGCATTTCAGAGCGCAATCGCAACGGATGATCCGCCGGATGGCCTAGTCGAAACATCCACTGGTTGCCGCGAAAGGTTCTTACACTGCGGCGAACCTGATCGGCCAGCGTTTGAAACCCCAGTTGGTGATAGGCGGCGGCTAAGGCGCTGGCGATCGAATCGCTGGGGCCGCAGCTTTGTTGATGTTGTAAGAAAACATCGATCGCTTCGAGAAACCTGCGTCCCAACAGATGTTCGTAACCGTCGTACGGGATCAATCCGGCATCATCCGCAGGCAATCGTTTGGGCAGATGATAACGGTAGATCGATTGTAAGAAGAAGAGCGCGCGGACGCGATGATAAAGATTCGGTTCGCTGCGGCGAAAGGTATCCAGTGCCGAGGCATGGTCCAGCAGTTCGGCCAGCGACGCTGTTTCGCAGATCGCATCGATCGATGAATCGCGAACTTCGTCGACCGGTGACGTAATGATTTCGACAAGCCGGTTGGTTAGGATCGGGTTCATGCGATCCCCTTTCCTGGCGCGTTTGAATCGGAATCGGCGATTGATCCGGAATCGGAATAATCGTCGCCGCTGCCGGGACGCGATGCGACCAATTCTAATAACTCGGTCAAGATTTGATCTCGATCTCGACCTGACAACGAGAGCGCTAATTGGGCCATCAGCAAACCATATTGGATGCCGATGTTATAACGACTGCCTTTGATTCGATAGGCAAG
>DIUH01000297.1 GCA_002428205.1 Planctomycetaceae bacterium UBA6163 | reverse complement strand
AAAGTCCTGAAGATCGATCGAGAGGCCAATAAGGTCAGCGTAGAGGGCGTTGCGCGTGATTGGAAGCACGTCAAGAAGAGCCAGAAAAATCCGCAGGGCGGACGATTGAACAAAGAGATGCCGATCTCGGCGAGCAACGTAATGATCGTTGATCCCGAAAGTGGTAAGCCGACTCGAGTTGGTGTGCGTTACCTGGCTGATGGCAGTAAGGAGCGTTTTGCGAAGAAGAGTGGCAAGTCGCTGGGCGTGATCGGGGCTGCGAATCCTAAGTACGCCGCTAAGTAGTTTCGTTGGGTAGTTGTTTGGTTTGCCGCAAAGCAGGCCAGGTGGTGAGAATACAAACAAGTTGATTGACGGCCGCGGCGGCCTTCAATGGAAAAGTCGGGTTGGTAACATGTCGGAAAATAAGCCTCGCTTGCAAGTCAGTTACGAGCAAAATATTCGCCAGGCCATGGTTGAGCGATTTTCGTACGCGAATCCGATGCAGGTTCCGCGTCTAGAGAAGATCACCCTGAACATGGGTGTTGGTGATGCGGTGACCGACAAGAAGGTATTGGATTTGGCTTTCGATGCCATGACGGAGATTGCCGGCCAGCGTCCGGTGTTGACCGTTGCGAGGAAGTCGATCGCGACGTTTCGTCTCCGGGAGGGTATGCCGATCGGATGTATGGTCACGCTGCGTCGGCAGCGTATGTTTGAGTTTTTGGATCGATTGATTTCGATCACTTTGCCGCGGGTTCGCGACTTTCGAGGCGTCAGTTCCAAAGCGTTTGACGGCCGCGGCAATTACAGTATGGGTCTGAGTGAGCAGTTGGTGTTTGCGGAGTTGAATCCCGACAAGTTCACTCGCCCACAAGGGATGAATATATCGTTCGTTACCTCGGCACGTACCAATGAAGAAGGTCGCGTGTTGTTGGAGATGTTCGGTATGCCGTTCAAGCAGGATGCGAAGAAGACCGGCGCGGCTTAGTCCGTGGTCGGTTGGTTTGAAGATTTCCGTTGTTGTAAGCGTTCATTAATGTCCAAGTACCGCGTCAGGTAGTGACCCTGTGGCAAGTAAAGCAAAGATCGAAAAGGCTAACCGAAAGCCGAAGTTTTCGACCCGTCAAGAAAACCGCTGCAGAAATTGCGGTCGGCCTCGGGCGGTTTATCGTAAGTTCGGGATTTGCCGAATCTGTTTCCGTGAGCAAGCCAATGCTGGTTTGATCCCGGGCGTGCGTAAGGCCAGTTGGTGATAAGAGACGAGAGGGACCCCCTATTATGATGACCGATCCGATCGCCGACATGCTGACCCGCATTCGCAACAGCGTACGCGTTGAGCGTCCATATGTTGACATTCCTGCCAGTGGTGTCAAGAAAGGTATTGCTGACGTGCTGAAGCGCGAAGGCTTTATTTGGGACTGGAAGGAAGTTGACGAGCAGCCAGTCGCTCAGATCCGTATTGAATTGAAGTATGGGCCCAATGGTGAGCGAGTGATCCAAACGATCAAACGTCTCAGCAAGCCTGGACGCCGGTTGTACGCTGGCAGTCGCGAACTGAAGCCCGTGCTTGGCGGTCTGGGGATTCGCATTATCAGCACCAGTAAGGGTGTGATTAGCGATCGCGAAGCTCGCCGCGACAATGTTGGTGGCGAAGTGATCTGCGAAGTCGCGTAATGTATCCGCTGGTCGGGTGTAGTTAATCAGAGATCCATTTTTATTTAGTGTTTGACCATGAGTCGTATCGGAAAGAAGCCAGTACCGATTGCTGCTGGTGCGAAAGTCGTGATCGACGGACGGTTGATCACTGTTGAAGGCCCGCAGGGCGTTTTGAAGTACGAGCATCGTCCAGAAGTTACTGTGACGCTTGATGATGCCGGCACGCACGTTGTGGTAGCGGGCGACACAGAGAATCGTGAATCAAGACAGTTTCATGGTTTGACGCGAGCATTGGTTGCCAACATGATCGCGGGTGTTACCCAAGGTTACGAAAAGAAGCTTGAAATCGTTGGTGTTGGTTATTTGGCGGCGATTCAGGGCGATACTTTGCAACTGCGAGTTGGCTACGCCAACGAGCTGCACCGAAAGATCCCTAAGGATTTGAAAGTCACCTGTCCTGATCAAACTCATATTGTTATCAAAGGTTGCGATAAGCAGCGTGTTGGTCAGTTTGCTGCCGAGATTCGCTCGTTGAGAAAGCCTGAGCCTTACAAGGGCAAGGGCGTTCGATATCAGGGTGAACAGGTCAAGATCAAGCCCGGTAAGTCGGCGACCAAGTAGTCGGTGTAACAGTAGGTGTTCAGTGGGTTGGTACTCTCTGTTCGTCTTCGTTGCGAAATGTATTTAGTTAAACGTTTTAGCTGTTGTTGCGTGTGTAAATGGACAAGAACAAAAAGATTGGCGGCCAGCGACTGCGACGCAGTTATCGTGTTCGCAACAAGTTACGCGGTACCGCAGACAACCCGCGGTTATGCATTCATCGCAGTTTGAAGCATTTCGGTTGCCAGGTGATTGATGACGAGAACGGTCGGACGCTGTTGAGCGTTTCGAGTCGCGACAAAGATGTGCGTGCTTCGCTTGCCTCCGGTGGCAACTGTGATTCGGCAGCGGAGATCGGTAAGCTTTTGGCACAGAAGGCTGGGCAAGCGGGCATTTCCCGCGTGCGTTTGGATCGTGGGCATACGAAATACCATGGCCGAGTGAAGGCGTTTGCTGATGCCGCTCGCGAAGCCGGATTGCAGTTTTAATTTGTTCCCTATAAGGCTGGCAGAATGAGTTCCGGACAGCAGCGTGGTGGCCGTAAGTCGCGCGAAAAGAAAGAAAAGACTGAAGAGAGCATGCCGGGCGATTTGCTCGATCGCGTGGTGAAGATCAAACGCTGTGCTGCCGTTGTTAAGGGTGGTCGTCGTTTTAGCTTCGCTGCGATGGTCGTTGTCGGCGACGGTAAAGGCAAGGTCGGTTGGGGTTACGGCAAGGCCAACGAAGTGCCACCGAGCGTGAGCAAGGCTCAAAAGCAGGCTTCTCGTTCGATGGTTGAAGTTCCTTTGGTTGACGGGACGATTCCGCACCAAATTTGGGGGCATTTTGGCGCTGCGA
>DIUH01000366.1:1573-5586 GCA_002428205.1 Planctomycetaceae bacterium UBA6163 | reverse complement strand
TGGACCAGCGGGATTCGCAGCATCCCGCCATCGATGAAGACCTTCAATCCACCTGCGCCGGATTTAACGATCGCTTCATCGGGTCCGACCTTCACATAGAAGATGCTGATATAAAGCGCGATCATGACGCCGATCGTGGCCAACAGGCCAAAGGTCACCAGTCCGTAGATCGCTCCTTCGGAAAGCGCCAACAAGGGTTGGAATATCATGGTTAAGTCTCGTTTGAAATCACGTCGGTTTCGGATGCGGAGATGGGGGTTACGGTGTAGGTGCGTTTTGTCGGTTCGAAGGCGACGATTCGTACTGTTGTGCCTTTGATCACGTGTGGTCCGTCGGTGCGAATGTTCAACAGCAGCGGAGCGCCGCCGGTATCGTATTTCGCTTGGCCGAATTGGGGTGTCGCTTCGCCGGAGCTGATGATCGCCGTCTGGCCGACCAGCGACTCGTCGTCGTAAGCAAGCCCTTTGGCCAAATACGGCACCATTGGGGTGGTTGCGTAGCGGGTGACTAATCCCGCGAGCACTCCATTGCGTGCTGCCAACAGTGCCGACGTTGTCAGCGTCGGTTCATATCGCAAGGAGTCGAAGGAGTTCCACAAGATATAAGCCAACAGCCAATTGACGCAGGCAAAGATGCCAGCCCAAATGACGATCGGGATGGTATCCAGGTGCAACCATCGCAGGGTGGTTGCGCCGAGGCTTTGCCAGGCGTTCGCATCGAGATCGATGTCTGGGCCGTCAAAGTCGATCGACGTAATCAACGAGATGGCTAGGTATGAGATCACCAGCAACAGCAGCACTGACGCCGGCCACAGCGGGCCGACGAACAGCGAATCGATCACCGGTTGCAGCCACTGCCACATGGTTCGTTTCGTAGGAATTGGGATGAGGAAAATTGGCTTCGCCATGTCCGGCGAGCAATCGAAACTACGGGTGAGAAGGAATCTCGAACTGGTGCAGCGATGGTTGGGATTGTAATTCCGGCATCGCCAAGGTGCGAGATTTTCTTACCACGGGCACAGGGCGAAATCGGGACAGCCCGGGGCGCAAAATTTGTCAGCGTGTCACGAAAGACTCGTTTTAGGCGATTTTCTTTCGCGATCGGGATCGATCCCTTTGCGATGGCTTGCAAGAAACCAAGCCGCACCGTGACGTGCTGCTTGCGGACTGCGATGTTACCTCGTCGCAGTGTTTTGGCGTTTAGCTTTCGCCAGGGCAAACCGGAAAGATGGCGTCGGGAAGAAATCCGACAATGAATGCGTTTCAGTCGGTAGCTATGCAACCGGTCATCAAAATGCAAATCGTGCCGGCGCCATCAACCAAGCTTCGTTAATTGGGTGCGAACGTATTCGATCGGGATCGGAATCCCTTTGAGTTCACCTTCGCAAACGATTTGGCCATCGACGACGCCTTGGAACTGGGCGACGATCATTCGATTGCGGCGTGCTTTGACGAGTTTGACCATGACGATCAAGCGGTCTCCGGGCAACACGACGCCGCGAAACTTGACTTCGTCAACGCCACCAAAACCGACCATTTCCGCACCGAGCAAGTCGTGTCGCTGGGTGAAGAAACTGGCAACCTGTGCGGCGGATTCGATCATCAACATTCCCGGCATGAGTGGCATACCAGGCATGTGTCCGCGTACCCAAAAACTGTCCATCGACGTTTGTAGGTAAGCGGCACAGACGTTACGGTCGGTGTCCTCATGGAGGATCGCCGTCAATTGTTCCATCTCGTGACGCTGGGGATTCAGGGCCCGGATCGCCTCGATATCAGCGATCGGGTTGTCAAAATCGAGCAGGTCAGGATCGACGATAAACTCAATCGAAGCCACGATTTAGGTCTTGATCTTTCGACGTTTTGCTTTGCGGGCCTTGGCGTTTGCAGGGCGTTTGCCGTGATTCGCCTTCTTCAATTTGTGGTGTGGTTTTGCCATCGTATTAACTGCTAAAGGGGTGTAGTCCCAAGGTTGGGACGCGAGATATTACACGGGATTGGTCGCCATTCCAACCGCGGCAGACGCGGAACCAAAAGATTTTTTATCGCCAGGATGTGCCACCCGACGAAAGGCTGCCGGGCAGGTATTGCCCGCCGCTTTGGATTCCACCCGGAAGGGGTGCTGGCACACCGCCGGGAATCATCCCCTGTTCGGGCTGAGGCTGGGCTGCAGAGTGCGTTGACCGCTTATCCATTGGCGGTTGAGGGCCGAGTGACCGCGGCCAAGCAGCCGCAGCCGGCGATGGGGCGATCGTCTGACCCGACTCGGCATTCGGTTTGCCAGCCAAAGCTTCCTGTCGCAAGCGGCTGTACCAGCCCGACTGGCCATCGGACGGCGTTGTTCCACGAGCGACGAAACTTTCCGGCTGGCTGTTCGCGGGCTGGATCGCCTGTGCGGCGGTAACGCTAACTGGCCCTGTGACCGGAGTCGGCCCTGCGACCGGAGCCGCCATGGCTAGCGACGCAGGGACAACGCCCGTTTGTGGTGGATTCTTCACGAATGCATCAACCGGCCCGCTACCTTGGCTGACCCACGCCAACCATGACTGCTGCAGTTCAGCCAACGACTCGTAACCATAGTGACGCCGCACATTCTGCGTCCAAGAAGGATTTTGCATGTAGTCGCCCAAAAACGCGACGAACTCGCGCGGGCCATTCTGAGCGATCAGGAATTGACAAACCGAGTAGCCTTGGGCGTACATCGGCAACACATCAGACGGGTATTCGGTCAGCAGAAACAGCTTGTTCATCGCGATTCCGCGACGCGACTGCAGAAACTCACGCAATTTCGCCTCATGTTTTTGGCGTTCGGATTCGTGCTCAACCGTTGTGCAAATTCCTTCGTCGGCCCAGCGTGGCAGCGGGCGGCCGAAGTAAGTTGCCAAGATCGTATGAGTCACTTCGTGGGGCAAAACGCTGTCGAGAATCCGCTGCGGCGATCCGACGACTTCCATTTGAAAGTCGCGTACCGGTGCGCGGTTGTAAGTCGTCACGCCTTGAGCGGCGAGGTTTTGGCCCGCAATCACTCGAACCGGACACGGATTGGGCCACGGCGGCAGTTCACCGCCCAACCAATAGATCGCCAAATCGCGGCGAAACACTTCCGCCGATTCGCCAACCGTGCGGGCAAGTTCGGGCGTCGGGGCCATCACGATGAAGTTCTGAGTGCGAAAGTCGGCACCGTCGGCCGTATCGGCCATCAGCACAGACAGCGCAAGATTCGCTGCTAGAAGCAGCGGCGCGATCAACAACCGTCCCAATTTGGCATCCATGCCGCGGACCTTTTTCTGCGTGAGTGACGCGAACGTTTTCTACGGCTCCGCCCCAGATTTCTTATCTGGCAAACGAGCCTGACGGGTCGCATCCGATTGCGACGCGGAAGTGAGTCTAGGTGAATGTCCGGAAATCGGGAAAGAGAGAAAAATCTCTAAATCGTATCAGCCTTCGGCACAACAACTCGCAAACTTGAAGAAATTTCGATTTCTCTTTGAAAGTTTTTCAAATCAATCTTGGTCGCCTCCGCCAAAGTTCCTAAACTTCGCAACAACACCCAGCGGCAAAAGACTTGTCACGGGACAGCATCGAAGGAACTTGGCCAGAAAATCGCGGTGGCGTTTTCTGGCTAAGGCCAGCAGCCAGCGACGGACTGCTGGAATAACAGGAGGGATCCATGGCCGGCGAATCGTTTCGATTTATACATGCCAGCGACTTTCATCTCGAACGCCCACCGGGCGATTTGGATGTCTTGCCCAACCATTTGCGAGATTCGCTGGCGACCGCATCGCTGAAGGCCGCCAAATCCGTATTCGAAGCGGCAATGGTCGAAAACATCGACTTCTTGGTATTGGCTGGCGACCTGCTGAACCCCACCACCGCCGGCCCACGCGGCATGTCGATGCTGCTGAACCACTTCGAACTGTTGCATCAAAAGAAAACGCCAGTCTTTTGGGCGGCGGGCTCCGTCGACGACCCGGCGCGATGGCCCGAAGCGGTCCCGCTGCCACCCAACGTAAC
>DIUH01000366.1:287-1531 GCA_002428205.1 Planctomycetaceae bacterium UBA6163 | reverse complement strand
CCGATGCCGACTCGCTAGCCGAAGGACGTTTCAACTATTGGGCGCTGGGCGGTGAACATCAACGAACCGAAATCGACGGCGGTGCGAGTGCCGGAGCGGTCTATTGTGGTTCGCCCCAAGGCCGATCGCTGGATGAACCCGGCCCGCATGGTTATACGTTGGTCGATGTCGATTCCGACCGTAATGCAAGAATCCATGAAGTGGAATGCGATCAATTTCGTTATTGCAATGTCGAAATCGATGGTTCGGAAATCGCCGCATCAGGAAATATTCGCGGCGTCCTATCGGGACGGATCGCCCGATTGTTACACGACAACGGCTCACGCCACCTGATCCTCGGTTGGGACATCGCGGTCACAGCCGAAACCTTACATACGGTCGGCGACCCTTATGAATTGTTGGCTTGGTTGCGGCGTGAATACGGCCATGGGACACCATCGGCTTGGACAGCCCGACTGAACGTTCGAGCGCCGAAGAAGTATCCGAAAAACTGGTGTGATGAAGATACGATCCTTGGCGACTTTCTGCGGGCCAGCGAACGGCACGCGAAGACCGGTGGGCGCGATCTGAACCTCGCGCCGTTTACCGAAGAACATGTTGGCCTTGCCCGCTCCACCGCAGCACTTCTAGCGGACGCTCAATCGGCCATTCGCGGCGAATTGCTTGATGAAGCAACTCGCATCGGTGTCGAGTTCCTTCGCGGATCGACGCCAAACTTTGCCGGACATTCAGGAGACAAGTCATGAAAGTCAAAGACATTCAAGTCGACGGATTCGGTGTCTGGAGCGGTTTGGCGGTCGATTCGATCCCCGAAACCATGACACTGTTTTACGGGCCAAACGAAGCCGGAAAAACCACGCTGATGCAATTCTTGCGAGCGATGTTTTATGGCTTCACACCCGAACGTCGCGGTCGTTATTTGCCACCGGTTTACGGTGGCACGCCGGGCGGGGCAATTCGCGTTACAGGCCCAGGCGGCGGTTATGAGATTCGTCGTCATGCTCAATTAACCGATAGTGGTGTTACCGGCCAATTGTCGGTTACCGGGCAAGACGGTTTGAGCCAAGGGCAGCATCGCTTGAGCATGTTGTTGGGCCAAATCGACGAGCCGATCTTTACTAATGTTTTCGCCATCGGCATTCGTGAACTGCAAGAACTCAGTACGCTGGACGATACGTCCGCGGCTGATGAACTTTATAAACTCAGCAGCGGCCTGGACCGCGTTTCGTTGGTCGATGTACTGA
>DIUH01000366.1:0-147 GCA_002428205.1 Planctomycetaceae bacterium UBA6163 | reverse complement strand
GCTGGCAAACCGAAATCCGCAGCGTCGAAATCGCATCGGCTGTTCATGACAGTTGGCGTGAGCGTGAGGCGATTCAAAAGCAAATCGACAACGACGACCTGCGTTCACAGTTGCCCGAAGATGCGCCATCGCAATTGGTGCAGATCG
>DIUH01000389.1 GCA_002428205.1 Planctomycetaceae bacterium UBA6163 | reverse complement strand
TTCGATCGGCTGCGCCGCCTTTCTTGTTGTCTTTCTTTTTTTGTCGCTGCGCGAAACTATGCCCGGATCGCTGCCACAACCAACGAACGAATCTAACGATTCTTACGGCATACTATTTTGATCGTTTGACGGTTAAAACGATTAAAACACTTGCGCCGCCTGTGACGGCGATATAGCTTCTTATGTGAATCAATCGCAACGTGTGACTGATTCATCAATAGAAACCTCATCAGGAAATCACAGTATGACTCCCTACCAAAGACGACCCGGACCGCTCACCGTACGACTCGCTGAAGACATGAGAATCCGNNAACCTCTCAGCCAGAACCATCGATGCCTACACCTTCCACGCCGAAAGGTTTGCCGACTTTATTCAAAAACCGCTTGACCTCGCAACCGCTGAAGACGTCAGAAGCTTCCAGCTCTACCTGATCGATACCAAGAAACTTGCTTACAGCAGCTTCAATCAGGCCGTTTGTGCTTTACGTTTCCTCTACACCCACACCATCCGCGTCACATGGCCTGTCACCATGGTCCCTTTCGGAAAGCGACCTAAGACGCTACCGGTGGTGCTCGGAAGACAAGAAGTCAACGAGTTGCTGCAATGCACCAAAAACCTCAAACAACGAACATTCCTCACCACCCTCTACGCGACCGGCATGAGGTTCTCCGAAGCGGCCAACCTCAGGGTCGTCGACATCGACTCCCAGCGGATGCAGATCCGCATCACCAACGGCAAGGGGGCCAAACAGCGACAGGTGCCGCTGTCACCGCGACTGCTCGACGAGCTGCGCGGTTACTGGAGACAGTACAAGCCGCAGTCACTGCTCTTTCAGGGAAATTCAGCCGACAAGACCTACGCCGACACCACGATCCAAAAAACGATCAAGGCGTCTGCACTGGCGGCGAACATCAACAAGAATGTCACTCCGCACACACTCAGACATTCTTACGCGACGGGGCTACTCGAAGCCGGGGTCGATCTGTTGACGATCAGCAAACTGCTGGGCCATGCCAGCTTCGCGACCACGATGATCTACCTGCACTGCCGCCAGGAACATCTGGGCAGTGCCCCCAGTCCGCTGGACTGGCTGCCGGTTCAACAACTGCCGACTTACCAACCGCCAGCGGATCGCCAGCAGCCACCGACGGACAACCAGCAACCGCCAAGCTGAGCGTCGCTCAGATCCTGCGCAGCCAAGCGGCCCGGTATGTAAAGCAGTATGCGGGCCGCGGGGCATGCTTTCAAGTGCAGAGCGTCTTAGCAAAATTGTCGCTCTGTCGAACGCGTGCACTGGGCGGGCAAACCTTCCAGTGCGACGACTGTGGCGAAGTCACCGAAAAGCACCATTCATGCAGCGACCGCCACTGCCCCCAGTGCAGCGGTTGCAAACGTTATGACTTCGCGGACCGAGCCGAGCGGCTGATTCTAGATGACGTGATCTACTATCAAGTCGTCTTCACACTGCCAGGCGACTTATCAGAAATGGCACTGGCCAATCGCGAGTCGATGGCCGACTTGTTGTTCAACTCTGCGGCCAAGGCACTTCACAAAACGGTTCGCACCCAGCAGGGCTACGACCCTGCTTCGATGATGGTGCTGCACACTTGGAATCAACAACTCCAATCGCACTGGCACGTTCACGCGCTGGTTCCCGGCGGTGGCCCGAGTCTTACTGGCGATCACTGGAAATCGGCCGAAGCACCTCCGGCAGCACGCAACAGCGACGGCTTTTACTTGGTCGATGCGATCAGCTTGCGGGAATCGTTTCGCAAGGCAGCGATCGCTCAATTAAAGCGACTGTATAAGCATGGCGAACTGAAGCTTGGTGGGAAGTTCGCATACTTGCAAGAGGCTGAAGCTTGGGATGGGTTCTGCAAAGGGCTTGGTGAAATGGAATGGGTGAGCTTCATCCAGCCACCACCAACCAAGAGCAGCACAGCGGAACAAGTGGTCCGCTACCTGACGCGTTACCTGACCGGCGGCCCGATCAGCGACAGTCGGATCATTGCGGCGGACGAGGATCACGTGACGTTCCTGGCCCGAGAGGGCAAGCGAATGGGCGGCGAGCGGGAGCAGGTTCCGGTGACGCTCGACACACTGGAGTTCATGCGTCGTTGGTGCGAGCACATTCAACCGGATCAACTGACCAAGACACGGTATTTTGGAGGTTGGTGCAGTCGTAAGCGGACGCGGTATCAAACGCGTTGCCGCGACTTGCTGGGGCAATCGCAGCAATCACGATGCAAACCCGCTGGTGAGACTACCGAATCAACGGAATCGGCAACGGCATCCGCATCGCTCGGCGATTCGGCAGCGAAATGCCCAGCATGCGAAAGCGGCTCGCTGCGGCTGATCGGTTCGGTAGCGAAACCGACGTGGGCAACGCTGTTGACGCACCTCGATACACGCTGTCCATCGTGGTACGCCGATCACGATTACAAGGCGTTCTGCGAGCACTTAGAGGATGAGTATGGTATCGGTTATGAAGACTGGTGCCTAGAAATGCGGATAGAAAGCCCAATGAGGGAATCGGGGAGTGGCAAGGGCGATCCGCCGCACCACCTAAACCAATCTTACCAATTGTATCTTCCGGGACTTTCTCCCGAGGGCAGCTTCGCGATAGAATCATACTGACCGAGTCGCCGG
>DIUH01000236.1 GCA_002428205.1 Planctomycetaceae bacterium UBA6163 | reverse complement strand
CGAACCGTGCCGGGCAAGCGGAACGGGGTACCGGCCGGTCGGATTGCTTCGTGAGCCTCCTGGGCGTTTTTGACCTTTTGCGAATAGGTACGGACTTCGGGGTGGAGGAAATTTTGGCCGTATTCGCTGCGAACCAGATCGCGTGCGGCGCCGATCGCTTCCTGGCTGAGCGTCGTGCTGTCGGTACGCATGTAGGTGATGTAACCGTTTTCGTACAACCGCTGGGCGGTCTGCATCGTCCGACGAGCGGTGAAGCCGAGTTTGCGGTTNNCACTTTGAAGTTCACGCCGCGCAACCGCTTGGCCAATTCGGTCGCTTGCGTTTCGTCCAGCAGCAACAATTCCGGGTTCTTCAGCTTGCCGTTGGTCGAATCGAAATCTTTGCCGCTGGGCAATTTACGGCCATCGACCGTGGCCAAGGTGGCCGGCATCCGTTCGCCCGACGCGGTCTTGAAAACCGCTTCGAGGTCCCAGTAGGTGGCGCTGTGGAAGGCGATCCGTTCGCGTTCGCGCTGGACAATCAAACGGACCGCGACACTTTGGACACGTCCGGCGGACAATCCCCCACCGACGATTTTCCACAGCAGCGCCGACACGTCGTAACCGTACAACCGGTCGAGCACACGACGAGTTTCCTGAGCTTGGACTAAACCGTCATCGATTTTTCGCGGACTAGCGAGCGCCTTTTGGATCGCGTCTTTGGTGATTTCGTGAAACACCAAGCGGTGAACCGGCACTTTGGGCTTGAGCAGCTCGAACAAGTGCCACGAAATCGCTTCCCCTTCGCGGTCTTCGTCCGTCGCCAGATAGAGGTTGTCTGCCTCTTTGAGCGCCGCCTTGAGTTTGTTGACTTGTTTTTTCTTGTCTTCGGGAACGATATAAATCGGCTGAAAATCGTCGTCGACGTTCACCGCGAGGTAGGCCCAAGTCTCTTTTTTGTACTGCTCGGGCATGTCGGCGCGGTTTCGCGGCAGGTCGCGAACGTGGCCGATACTCGCTTCGACCTGAAACCCATTTCCAAGAAACTTAGAAATTGTCTTGGCCTTTGCCGGCGATTCAACAATCACCAAACTCTTTCCGGTTGATTTCGCCATAAAGTTCTTTTGCCGCAAAAAACGGTGTGAATGAGCTGTTTTGGGTGCGAATCGCGTGGCTGGCTGGGGCCCCGAAGGTGCCTCGCCAACCCGCCAAGCTCGTCAATCCGACTTGACCCTCTGTTTTGCCGGGCGTTAGTCTTTCTGATTGGCCGAGGCGGTGCGTTTGTGTCAAGAGCGTTGGAAGCAATCTCGCTCTTGTCAAGACACTTAATCGCCAGGCCGCCCAGAACATACCCTTTTACCCATGACGCTGGCCCCCGGCCGACGTCCCACCTCCTGACCCCCAACGGACTGATATGAGCAGCAGCCCCTTCGAGCTGTTCCGCCGCAACCTCAAACCATTGATGGTGCTCCTGACCCTGCTGGCGCTTTTTTCGTTCGTCGTTTTGCCCTCGATCGCCATGTACCAGCAGCGGGCTGGGATGATGGGCGGCGGCAATACGCAACTGGCCAGCTTTGATGGCGGCGAGTACGACATCAACAAAGTCAGCTATTTTACGCGGACGCATTACGCCACCGTCCAATTTTTGGCCCAGTTGGCCGAGACCACGATCGCTCGCGGCGGTTCGCCCAAAGTTGCCGGTTTCCGTTACAACACCCAGCAAAATCGCGTCGAAAGCCTCGGGATCAATTCCAATCCGGGCGACGAAGAGAGCGTGCGGACGATGATGTACGCCGCCGAAGCGAAAAAAGCGGGGCTGGACCTCGATGATACCGCGATCCGCAGTTGGTTGACCGCGTTTACCGACGGGCGTTTGAACGATGCCGAAATTAACGGCGTGCTGCAGTCGTCGACCCGAAACCAGTTGGGACAATTTCACCTTTACGAACAACTTCGTACGCAGTTGTTGACCCAAGCGTACCAGCGAAAAGTTTTGGCCGGATTGGCGATCGAAGGCCAGCCAATCGTGCCACCAGCCCAGCAATGGGAACTTTTCTTGCGGCTGAATCGACGTGCGGTGGCAGACGCATTCGCGGTGAATGTCAGCGATTTTATCGAAAAAACGAACGAAAAGCCGAGCGCCAGCGAAATCAAGCGAGTGTTTGAGGAAGGGAAAACGCGGTTCCCTGATGAGCAATCGCCGCAGCCCGCTTTCCGCCGACCGTACCTGGCGAGTTTCGAATATTTGGCCGGTTCGCTGGAAGATTTTATCGCCCGCGAAGTGGCGACGTTGACCGAAGAGCAATTGCGGGCCGAATACCAGCGACGGCTCGAAGGCGGCGACTTCAAGATGCCTGAATTCCCAGCCGAACAGACAGCCGATCCGCTCGCTCCGGCGGAACCCGCCGCTCCCGCCGAAGAGATGAAGCCCGCTGACGCTCCGGCGGACGAGAGCAAACCTGAGGACGAACCAAAACCGGAAGAGCCCAAGGCAGAAGACCCAAAACCGGAAGAAGCAAAACCCGCTGAAGAGCCGAAAGCGGTCGAAGAGAAACCGGCAGAAACACCGGCTGAGGAAACGCCTGCGGAACCGAAACCCGCCGATTCGCCCGCAGCCGATTCGCAATCACAGAATTTGCGAAACGGCGATGCGGTTATGCTCGTTGCGGCTCGAGCTCAGGAAGCCGAAGCGCCAGCAGCCGAAGCACCGCAAGAACCGGACGCTCCGGCCGACACTCCTGCGGACGCTCCGGCCGAAACTCCCGCAGACGCACCGGCTGAGACGCCTGCACCAGCACCAGCAGCCGATGCACCAGCAGCGGAACCGCCTGCCACTGAGCCGCCCGTGACCGAGCCCGCACCGGCCAAGTCGCGTCCGTTCGAGGAAGTGCGAGATCAAATCGCCCGCTCATTGGCGATGCCCGAAGCGACCAAGAAGCTCGACGCAGCCGTCACCGAAGTCAACAAGACGATGCGCAGCCACTTCACCGCTCGTGCCATTGCCGGTGACAAGACCGATAAGATTCCGCCACGACCAGACCTCAAGCAATTGGCTGAAAAGCTGGGAATGACCTACGTCGAAACCGGCATGATCGATGCTCGCCAATTGCAAGATTTCTCAATCGCCAGCTCCCTGGGTGTCGGCACCGCAATCGGCATGCAACGCGGCGAATCGTTCTTGCAATCGATGTATATCGCTCGCCCGCCGCTGTTCTCACCGCTGCGAACCGTCGACGACCAAGCGGCGATTTCATTCGTTTCCTGGAAGACCGAAGACAAAGATGCGGCGATTCCGACGCTTGAAGAGGCTCGCGAAGAAGTGATCATGGCGATCCGAACTGCCGAGGCTCGCAAGTTGGCCCAGGCCGAAGCCGAAAAGCGTTCTGCGGAGTTCAACAAATCGGAGAAACCGATTCGCGAATTGATTCCCGAAAACCAATCGCCACTGTTGTTCGAATCGGTCGGCCCGTTCTCGTGGATGAACTCGTTCGGCTTCGGCATGCAGGCCTTCATGGGCAACGTTCCCGAACTGGACAACGTCGGCGAAGATTTCATGCGGCAAGTGTTCACCAGCCAGCAAGGCAATTGGGGGGTCGCTCCCAATGCCCCGCAGAGCGTCTTCTATGTCGTTCGCCCGGTCGAGTTTTCACCATCAACCGACGAACTATATCAACGCTTCACTCAGATGATCCAGCGCTTTCAGGCGTCGACCCTCGCGGTGCAAGAAGTCGTCGGAGTGCGTGACGGGTTTTACCAAGCACTCGACAAGAAGACCGGTTTCCAGTGGAACGAATCGGCGTTGCAGTAACCGGTTTCTCAACTGCATCACATCATTCTTAATCGATAGCCGGTGGTTGATTCCACTGGCTATCGGGCGCTAATCGGCGAAGCGTTTCCCAGTGCTTTGCCGCATCATCATGTTGCCCCAGTTCGTCATACAACGTAGCCAGATGATAGTGGGCGTCTGGGTAGTCTTCGTGCAACGACAACACGCCCTGCAAAGCCGCGATCGCCAAATCGTGACGTCCCGTTTCGGCCAAAACGCAAGCCAAACTGGTCCGCGCTTCGACGAACGTCTCGTCCAACTCGATCGCACAGAAGTATCGTTCTCGCGCCGCTTCCACCTGGCCATCGCGATACAACAGTTCGCCCAGTTGGAAACAGATATCGGCGCGCAGACCGTCGCGAGCAAGGATCGCACGACCGTAATCCATCGCTAACGTCAAGTCGCCGCGGTCTTCCGCTTCGTACATCGCCTGCAACAAGTCGTCATCGATCGCTTCGTCGCCTGGCATAAACGGGGCGGCGTACGGATGCGAGTACTCCGGCGGCAAGTCACCCAGCAGATCGGCTCCGCCCCGCGCTTGCCCCGCGTCTCGGCGACGCTGGACCTGTTCGGTAAAGGAAAAAATTTCTTGATTTTCGCGAGTCGTTTCGTCATCGATGTCGGTCGCCCCAAAGTCGAACCGCAATTGTCCTCCCGGTTCGATTAGTCCTTCTCCTTGTCGCAGCAACACATGCCGGCCTTCGACCAAGACCGACAATTGGGCCAGCGGACGAGTCACTTCGGGCAACACTTCGGCCAACTCACGAAGCCGATCCTCGATCGCTTGCGGACTCGCCCCGGCCGCGACCAATTCGGCCAGTCGCCGCGCCGTAGCGACCTCCTGGAAATCAAAATACGGCAACTTGTGCATCGTCCGCGCCGGCACGATCAATCCGCGACGATGCCAGCGACGGATCACGCGAACCGACACTCCCAACAAATCAGCCAACATCGCAGGGGTGTAAAATCGCTTGACCGAGCGTTCGATGTCGACCAGTCCCAAACGCTGCCAAAGCTCGGTTTCGGCGATCACCTCCAGTCGGCCACTTGCCGCCGCTTCGCGCAAGTCTCTCGACAACAAATCGGCTTCCGAAAGCGGCGACTCTTCCGCACCGATCACAACCAGGTCGACTCCGCGAGCATCCAAATCGACTACGGCGGCTGAATAGGATCGAAGCAGATTGGTCGCTTCACGACGATTCATACCGCCCAATTTGCCGGCCAGGGCGACTCGCTTGCCAGCGATCTGAAACGGCAACGCATCGACGCCCGAATCATCCGGCGTGACATCGCTGGATTCATCCGAGTCGTCAAAGTCGTCGGCAACGGTTTCGGTTTCGGTCAAGTCGGATTCTGACAACGCAAAAACCCTTTTGTGGGAACGTGCAATCTTTGTTGCCAAGCCTACCAAAGAACGATCGATTTGGCTTGCCCCGATTGTGGCCGTTGCGGTGCGGCAAACTTTGCTCACAGCACCATTGACGCCAAACAGTCGCGGGAAGAAATTGCCGCCACCAGCAGCTAGCTAAAGGGCTAACGCGATCGATCGTTCAAGAAAAACTTCGCGAAAAACAAAGGACCGCAGATGAATTTGATCAAAGAGTTTCGTGATTTTGCCATGCGTGGCAATGTGATCGATCTTGCGGTGGGAGTGATCATCGGCGCTTCGTTCGGCCTGCTGGTCAAGTCGCTGGTGGACGACATTCTGATGCCGCCGATCGGATACCTCGTCGGTGGCGTCGACTTCTCGTCGTTCAGCTACACACTTGTCGCTGCCGAAGGTGACACAAAAGCAGTCACGATCAGCTACGGCAAGTTCATCAATGCCGTGATCGCATTCTTGATTCAGGCTGCGGCGATATTCATGGTGATCAAGCTGATGAACACGGCGATGAAACGGTTCCGAGCCGAGGAAGCGAAAGCCGCTGCGACCCCCGAAGCCAAACCGGCCGATGTTTTGTTACTGGAAGAAATCCGTGATCTCCTGGCCCGCAAGGCCTAGTCGCCCCACAAGCTCTGCCGAACAGACATTTTCCCC
>DIUH01000257.1 GCA_002428205.1 Planctomycetaceae bacterium UBA6163 | reverse complement strand
TTACGATCAGTGGTGATGTCGCAGGAATGTCAGCCAGCGCCGCCGAGGTGCTAGCGATGCTATCGGTCACACAGACCGTGATCGATGGGGCCACCCAGTCGGGCACACTGGAATGGTTCTTTGATTCAGCGAACGAGTTTTTCGATTACCTGCTGACCGACGAAGCGGTTCATCTTTCGTATGAGATAACGGTTCAGGACAGCAACGGGTTGTCCGCGATTCGCCACGCGCACGTTCACATCACAACAAACAACCAGGCGCCTATAGCGGAGGGCGAATCTTATACGATTCTGCCGAACGGCCAACTGAGACTATCGGCCCCAGGGCCCTTGGTTAACGACTTCGATCCTGATGGTGATGCGATTCAGTTCGTGTTGGTCGATGGCCCAACATCGGGAACGTTGACCTTCGCCGCTGATGGATCGTTGGTCTATCGCCCCGGCGCAATGTACACGGCAGTAGATACGATTCGTTACCGCGTGACCGACGGTCGGCTATACAGCGAGATCGTTGAACTGCGGGTCATGACACTCGCTGTGCCGATCCAAGAGTCGGCTGCACCACAAGCAGTATCACCCGTTGGTCCGATGCCATCCGCTGAGTCGCCAGATAACTCTCCGTCGAACAATTCGGCGTTGGAAACAGAAAGCTCCGTGGTCGAGATTGGTTCGTCAATCACTGCAACTTCGGCATCGGCTGGATTAGTTAGCGAGTCATCTGTTGCTGATGTGATAAACGTGACTAAGGATGTCCTCACAAAACAAATACAGCTGGATGAGCGGGACTTGCAAAGTAGCGGCTGGGTTTTTGGTCAAGAATTGCGTGAAATCCGTGATCGTAACCAAGGTGATGGTGGCGCGTCTCGACTGAGTCTCAATGATTATCTGGTCGCAATGCTACCGCCAGATGATCAGGATTCTCGCGATACATTGATATCGTTGAATCTAGAAAGTGCAATCATTGCGACTGCTAACGCGACGCTGAGTGCCGCAACAGCCGGGACGATCTTCTGGGCATTGCGAGGCGCGGCGCTTGTAGCGACGATTGCAACCGGAATGCCTGCGCTGCGAAATCTAGACCCAGCCAATTTGCTAGCCGAGTACAGGTCACGAAAGCCCGGTGATGAAGAAGTCGATGAACTAGAAACCATGATTGAACAGCCCCAAGTCAAGAAGTGAGCCGCAAAGAATTCTAGCCTTTCCGTAAACCAGAGCCGATGACGCTAGCCACGGGGCCTATAGGGGGTTTCGGATAGGCTCATGGTTCTGGCCGCTTCGGCGCCAACTATCAAGAGATTATTCTTTAGCTGTATTTAATTGTTCCTTCAGATTGGCAAGCAATCGTGGCACATAACTGTTATATCTACCGTTTGGCGATTCGCCTCGGGCGGACATGAGTTCAACCTGTTCGGCGTACTTCGTTATCTCTGGCCCCAGCGATTCAAGTGCGGTCAAGGCAGTCATAGTGGTAAAGACGTCGTTGGACGACCAATCCGCCCACTTTAACAAGTATTCGATCGCTCGTTCCCTTTCCGATTCGGGGCCGTAACGCAGGATCGATTCTGCGGCGACCATACTGGTTGGCGTTGGTCGATCGACGAGCAGTTGCGTCATCAGCTTGGCATTCGACTGCACTGCTTCCTTCCCACGCATTCTAATTCCAAGTGCGCCCCAGTATGAGACTGACGGATCGCGATTCTTGTCGGCTGCCAAACGGGAAAGTTTTGCGATCGTATCGTCCGACTTGTCGTCGATCGCGGAAGCGACCTGGGCGGCTTCGAAAACTTCCTCAAGCGGGTAATTTCCTCGGTCATGGCTAAACTCGTACGGCGATTGACCGCCAACTAAATCATGCCGCTGTCCTTCGGATATAAAGCCGACGTCGCGGATCTTAAAAACGTGGTCGCGATGAGCGGTCCGCATCCGCTGGAGAATCTCTCGGTGCTCCGTTGATTTCGCAAGATTGTTAACCTCGTCCGGATCGACCTGCAAATCATACAACTCTTCAGGATCTTTCGGTTCGACCCAAAATCGTGACTGCGTTTCGTTCAACTTTCCTTCGTCATAAAGTTTTCGCCACAGTCGCGTCGTTGGCGTTTCCATCTGATAGGCGACATGCTGGCCTTGAGACAGATGCGGCATGTAGTTTCTTATGTAAACGTAACGCCCGTCGGTGACGCTGCGAACCAAGTCGAGTCGTTCGTCCATCCGACCACGAAAACCATAAATGTACGGTTGTTTGGGTGTCGCATAAGGGCCCAAGAACGCGTGTCCTTGCATCCACTGCGGCGGCTCAATACCAGCCAAACTTAACATCGTTGGTGCGAAGTCGACAAAGCTGACCGGGCGATCGGTTTCTCCACCGACTACGTAATCATCAGGCCGCAAGTGAGCAAACGCTTCGGGGATATAAACCACCAACGGCACGCGTAACCCTGAATCCGATGGCCAACGTTTGTGACGCGGCATGCCGCTGCCGTGGTCGCCCCAGTAAAAAATGATCGTTGATTCGGATAAACCAGATGCCTGCAGTTCATCGAGCAATTTGCCGGCTACGGAATCGACCTGCGTTACCGTGTCATAGTAGATCGCCCAATCACGTCGCACGGTGGGGTGGTCAGGGTGGTAGGCCGGTACCGTAACTTTCGCCGGATCGTGCTTCGGTTCGCCTTTGAAGCCGCGGATCGCGCTTTCGTGGCTGAGCGTTGAATTGAAGACCGCGAAAAAAGGCTGGTCCGTTTCGCGATTCTTATAATGTGCCTTCTTTGATGATTCGTCCCACAGGGCGCCAGGCGTCGTAACGTTGTAATCTTCTTTGTTGTTGTTTGTGCAATAGTAACCCGCACCACGCAATGTTACCGTGAACAGTTCGAAATCACGAGGAAAAGGGACCATCGACCGCATGTGTTCGGCGCCTAAACTGGTCGGATACATGCCCGTGATGATCGTCGTTCTGGCCGGAGCGCATACCGGCGCGTTGGACCAAACGTTGCGGTACAACAGCCCACGACGCGCCAGCGCATCAACGTTGGGAGTGGTCGCGAAGGTATCGCCATAACAACCCATTTCCTGGCCGTGGTCTTCACTGCTGATCCACAACACATTGGGCTTCGCCGCCGGTTTTCCGTTTTCCTTCGTCGCGGGTGGCTGTGCGACGGTGGCGCTGGACGGAACTAGAATGGATCCGGCAATGGCCAGGACGATTGCTAGCCGTTGGCATACTGTCTTGATCGACATGTGGATCAGACTCCGATCGAGGATGAGTGGCGCGTGATAAGGGATCGATTATACCGCAACGGCCGCCTTGATGGCCGGATGCGGGTCGTAATTGATCAATTCAAAATCTTCATAGCGGAATTGATCGATCGATTGCGGGTGCGACTTGACCAGCATAGTCGGTAACGGCCGAGGAGAGCGAGAAAGTTGCAGCCGTGCTTGATCAAAGTGGTTGTGGTACAAATGGACATCGCCGAACGTGTGGACAAACTCACCAGGTTCGAGGTCCGTCACTTTGGCCATCATCATGGTCAACAGCGCATAGCTGGCGATGTTGAACGGCACGCCGAGGAAATAGTCGGCACTGCGCTGGTAAAGCTGGCAACTGAGCCGGCCGCCCGCGACATAGAATTGAAACAGCAGGTGACAGGGTGGCAGCGCCATCCGATCAACGTCGGCGACATTCCATGCCGATACGATCAAGCGTCGCGAATGCGGGTTAGTGCGAATCGCGTTTTGCACGTCGGCGATTTGGTCGATCGTGCCACCATCAGGCTTCGGCCATGATCGCCATTGGTGGCCATAAACGGGGCCAAGGTCGCCATTTTCATCAGCCCATTCGTCCCAAATCGATACATTGTTTTCTTTCAACCAAGCGATATTCGTCTCGCCGCGCAAGAACCACAGCAATTCGATAATGATCGAACGCAGGTGCAGTTTCTTGGTGGTCAGCAGCGGAAATCCGTCGGCAAGATTGAAACGCAATTGACGGCCGAACAGGCTGCGTGTGCCCGTTCCGGTGCGGTCATCACGATCGACGCCGGTTTCGATGATCTCGCTCAGCAGGTCAAGATAAGTTTGCATGGATCTATTTTTTTTATACTTGAGAAGTCTTAATGATTTAGTGCCCCGTTCGTAGTCCCGCCTTTAGGCGGCTACCGAGTCCTTACTACCAAAACTGCCGCCTAAGCATCGGGAACTGACTTGGTTTGCACGTGGGATAGGCTTCCAGCCTTTTTATAACCCACATCTTCTTCGACCCCCACGAGCTCGTCTCGTGGGTGAATAAGGTTCGCAAGCTAGACACCGACACCCTTCCAGGCGACCGATTTTAACCGGTGCTCGCCGCTTCAAGCGGCGAGCACCGGTTAAAATCGGAACGCTGCACAGATTGCGGCTTGTGTCTAGCTTGCCANNGACGAGCTGGCAGGGGAGCAATACACGGTGACTTGTAAGGTATAAAAAAGCTGGAAGCCTATTCCACCAACGTCGCCCCCCTAACCTGCTTTCGCCACGATTCCATCAAATGTCCAGTGCCGATCGCTGGTCATCCTCACGTTCGCTGCCGGCAACCCAAACGATGCAAACATCTGACGCGCCTCATCGATCGTCAGCGCCGCAAGCAACGAATCGCGAAACATCGTCCGCGCCTCTTTGGTTTCGTTTGCGGCATGCGCTGCAACTAACGCGTCAACCTCGCCAATGGTCGCTGGCCGCACAAGGTCGCGAATAAACAACCGCCCTCCGTCTCGCAACAACCGCACCGCTTCGCCAACCATCAACGACGGATCGGGCAAATGATGAATCACCGTGTTGCTGATCACCGTATCGGCCATCTCCGCGGCAAAACCCTTCAACGCCTTGCAATCGGCCTGCTCCAATTGAATCCGCTGAGTCATCTGGGCGATCTCGATCCGGCGTCGCGCCAAGTCCAACATCTCGCCGCTGGCATCGATCGCAAGCACTCTCACCCCCTCGACCCGCTCGCACAATTCGATCGGAATCAGCGCCGTTCCCGTACCAAGATCGATCACCTCACCACCCACTTCGCCACCCGATATAAGATCGTCGACAAACTTTCGATTGACCGCTTCATGATCCATCTGGTCGTACATCATTGCCGATTCGAACGTATCCATCACTTCGGGTTCGAGCGTTCGTGTCGCTAATGATTGCACGGCTAGCGCACCAACTGCCTGAGCGTTCGTGCTTGTGCGCGATTGCGAATCGTCTGGGCCAGCACCAAATCCCGGTACTGATTCGTCGCCATGCGTATCGATCGGTGGCAACGAGTCCAGTGGCACCAGCGCCTTCCATGCGACCAACAATCCCGCCGATGCGAGATATGCAAGCGCGTATTCCATCACGATTGCACGATACTTTACATCCAACACCCAATCGCCCCAGCTGTCCGGTCCCGTCGGCAAGAACAATCGGTTCTCGGCCAGCGGCGAGTGGATGACTCCGAACAGCGTCAACGCCGCCGTGACGCACAACACGATCGCCGCAAGGTTCAGTTTGCGGTCGATGATCGACGCCAGCATCCATGCCCAAAGCAGGCTTGTAAGAATAAAACTGTTGGACAACATGGTCAGCGTTGCCAACTTTTCTCGCAACCCTCCGTCGATCTTGTCGAGCGTCACTCCGCCAGCGATCGATGCGGGGTCGCCAAACAATTGATTGGGAAAAAACAACGCCAGGAACGTCAATGCCGGCACACACCCCAGCGCGACGGCTGGATAATGCCGACGCGGCGTGGCTGCAAAACTTTGTGCCGTGATCTCAATTCCGATGAAAAGAAGAATCGGCACCACGACTGGAATCGGCAAATAGGCGTTGATCAATTCAAAGTAACCTACGATACCTGCGGAGCCAATTAACAACGCTGTCGCTAAACTATAAGCCGCTCGACCGCCCATCGCCTTATAAGCTGGGTGGCCAATGTAAGGCGTCGTTTGAATCACTCCTCCCGACATCCCGGCGACTAATGTTGCGGCCCCTTCGATCGCGATCACGCCGCGAGTGTCATAGTCATCGCCAGCAGCAGCGGCCGATTCGGTGCAATCGATCCCGCCAACGACTGTCATCAGCGCGAACGGAAACGCGATCGGCAGGTACGGCAGCGCCGCCTCAAACGATCCGATCCAACCGAAGGTCCAAGCATTTAACCAATCGGTCGGCATCCAAGTTACGGTCGGCATCGTGGGGGCATGATAACCGTCGACGCCCATCGCGATCATCAAGTAGTAGACCGTTCCGGCAACCGCTAAGGCACCCAGCGTTCCGGGCAACTTGCCGGGAAACGGGATTCGTCCGATCAGAGCGGTCAGGATCACGACTGTGGCCAGCAGTCCCGGCAGCGGATGAGCGAAGATGTCGAGCATCGGCATGAAGCTGATCAACACTAGCGCAATCGCGGCCAGCGAACCGAGCAGGCCGGCACGCGGAACCGATGAGCGAATCCATCCACAGATCGGCGCGCAAGCCAGTTTCAGCAAACCGCTCAGCACCAAACACCAAATGCCGATGTGCCACGTCCGCAGCGCCGCGTCCGCTTCGCTCAGCAGCAACACATCGCGACCGGCCAAAAAGGACGGTCCCAGCACGAAAAAGATCATGCCGAACAACGATGGCGTGTCGATCCCCAGCGGCATCGCTGTCACGTCGTCACGTCCGGTTTTCCGCGCCAGCCGAAACGCGAGCCAGAAGAACGCAATGTCACCGACCAGCACACCGAGCGCTGTGCCGGGAACCATGGTTTTGATGATGAAATCGGTTGGAAACTGGAACGCGCCGCCAAGCAACATCACCAGCAACAGCAGGTTGGCGAGGTTGTCAAAGATCAGGCCGAAGAAGGCGTTGACGTCGCCGGCGCGTGCCCAGCGGTAGGGAGTGGTTGCAGGTGGTGATGACGACAAAGTGACAGGCTCCGGATGCATCGCACAGAGGAAGGAATTGCGCGAGTATCGTACCATCACCGCGACAGCAAAACAGTCTTGGTGCCTGAAACAAGCGAACCATGGCCTTGTGCCAAGGTTCGCAACCAGGTTTGGTGCCCTAGCCGCCGTCGCC
>DIUH01000182.1:3462-3815 GCA_002428205.1 Planctomycetaceae bacterium UBA6163 | reverse complement strand
TTCTTTGCCAGCGCCAAGGTTCGCATTACGGACATCAAGGACGGGACCAGCAACACAGTTGGCGCGTCCGAGCGGCTATTGGGCGATGGCCCCGAGGCGACGACCTTTGCATCTCGCGCCGAGATTCGCACCCAGTGGATGTATGTTAATCCGGGGGCTGAGACGAACGATGCGAATTGCAACGCGTCGCTGCGAGTCAACTTTAATCAACGCCGTGGTTACACCTGGGTTGCCGGCCAACCGCGCTGTACCAGTTACAACCACTATTACCCACCGAACGATCGCATTCACCCAGACTGCGTCACAAACTTCATCGGCACCGATCCGATCACCCGCAGTTCCGGTCACGGGCT
>DIUH01000182.1:0-3409 GCA_002428205.1 Planctomycetaceae bacterium UBA6163 | reverse complement strand
CTCCCGCATTTTCATCGACACACGACGGCCTCACGCACGATCAACTGACCGATTATGACCGCGACGGAGTGCTGTTGATTCGCAACGTTTTCAGCGACAGCGAAATCAAACGCCTAGCCGACGATGCCGAACGAGTGTTGCAGACTCACTCGCACCTGTTGAATGAAAACAATCTGCGAACACGCTTCACACCACATCATGAAAGTGGGAAACCGGTATTCGAAAAGTTCGACCCTTTTGCTGACCTTTCAGACGTCGCCCGCCAGATGACGCAAGACCGACGGATTTTGCAACCATTGAGCGACATTTACGGCGAACCCGCCAGTCTGTTTAAGGACAAGTTGATCTACAAACCGCCGGGAGCAACCGGAGCGACGCTGCATCAAGATTGGATCAGTTGGCCTGGGTTTCCCGAATCATTCATTACAGTCCTGATTGCCATTGATCCGTTTACCGAAACCAGTGGTGCGACAGAGTTTTTCTTAGGCGAGCACAAACGTGGCTACCTTTCGCCGCGCGATCAACAGCATCACATTCTTGATGCCAGTCAATTTTCAATTGCTCCCGTACCCTTGGTGATGGACCGAGGCGATATGGCGATTTTCTCTTGCTTAATTCCGCACCGCTCAGCACCCAACATCAGCGACCGCTGCCGGCGCGGCTATTTTATCAGCTACAACGCGTTATCCGATGGAGGCGACCAGTACGATTCTCACTACGCTGAGTTTCATAATTGGATCCGGGCAAGATACACCGAACCACGACGCAGTGAGTTGTTCTTCGCATGATTGCTGCGACATTAATACCTGAGAGCAAACCCCTGCTGCGCGATTGGTATTCCGACTTTATTGTTGTTTTGGTCGGCGCTATCGCAATGGCCGCGACGTATCCGGGACGCACGCATGGATTGGGAATGGTAACCGAACCCTTGCTAAGGGACCTTCAGTTATCAACGGCCGATGGTCGCGTCCTATTCGCGACGATCAACTTTTGGGCGACGATTATCGGATCTGTGTTCTGCGTTCCGATCGGATGGCTGTTTGATCGCTACGATCGACGGTGGGTCCTAGCCGCTAATCTGCTGTTGTTGGGGGCGGTCGTGATCGGCATGAGTTGGGCCAGCAGTTTGTGGACGCTGGCGATCGCAATCACTTTGACGCGGGGACTCGGTCAAAGCGCCCTTTCGGTGGTAAGCATTACGATCGTCGCCAAATCATTCTCCGCACAACGCCTGGGCATGGCGATGGCGTGGTACTCGGTTTTATTAGCCCCACTTAACTTGGCATTGATCAAAGGTGTCGGGTGGGCGTTCACATGGGACGACATCTCGTGGCGTACCGTTTGGGCTGGCATCGGATTCTCGCTTGTCGCACTGTCAGCGTGCGGTCTGCTGCTTCGGTCAAACAACTCATCAGAAGAATCAGGACAAACGATTGTGGACCGCACCGGCTTTACCCTGGGCCAAGCGCTCCGCACTCCGGCATTTTGGACATTCAGTTTGACAATCTCGGTGTGGGGCATGATCTACTCCGGCGTAGCGTTGTTCAATGAAGACATCTTCAGCGAACGCGGATTCGATCGAAACCTGTATTTTAACGTCCTATCGGAAATAACGGTCATCGCCGTTTGCGCAAAATTCTTTTTCGGCTGGCTGGTAAATCATGTGCCGCTGAATCAATTGCTGGCGGTATGCCTGGTGGTAACATCGCTTTCCTTGTTCGGAATGACGCAAGCGACCCAAGTCTGGCACGCTTATGCCTACGGAGTCGGACTCGGGATCGCTTCGGGCGCTGTGGCTTTATTGTTTTTTGCGACGTGGGGAAAACTTTATGGGAATCGTGAACTTGGCAGGATCCAAGGCTTCGCACAAATGCTGACCGTGTTTGCATCAGCAGCCGGCCCGCTGCTCTTTTCGGCCAGCAAGCGAGCCACCACATCCTACACATTCATTTTCCTGCTATTGGCCGCCATGACAGTCGCCATGGCAATTGTCGCCGTATTCACGCCCATGCCCAAACCGCTTGCTCAAGTTACTTGAATCAGAAAACCTTAAGGAATCCAATCATGGTAACCAATATCGCTTTACCAACCGTTGCACCGATGGTGCGATTTCACATTTCGCTGAACGTGACCAACCTGGAACGATCCGTACAATTTTATGAAATCCTGTTCGATCGTCCGCCGGCAAAGCAGCGTGCTGATTACGCGAAGTTTGAAACGGATCAACCACCGTTGGTTCTTTCGCTAGAACCCAATGGAAAAACCGGCGGCGGCGCACTCAATCATTTGGGAATCCGACTTAGCAATGCGCGTCAATTGGTTGCGATACAAGAGCGGCTGGAGAAGCGGGGCGTGCGGTCACAACGCGAAGAGGGAGTCGAATGTTGTTATGCCAAACAAACGAAGTTCTGGGTACACGATCCGGATAACACGTTATGGGAATTCTATACACTTGACGACGATTCGCTCGACCGCCGCGGCGTCGGGCAGAGCCTGGAAGTGATGACCAGCAGCACGTTGCCCGACGACGCCGTCGTTTGGCAGCATCGCTTAGGGACCCCCATCCCCGTTCGCATTGATGCATGCGATGACACGATCGATGAAGTGCACTTGCGAGGCACTTTCAACCTGCCGACATCGCAAGAAGACCGCCAGCGATTGATCGACGAAGCGGTCCGAGTGCTCAAGCCTGGCGGTCGAATGCTGCTGCAGATGTTAAGTGGTGACCAGCAGCATTCCAGCCCCGAACTCTCTGGTCCTGGATCGGTAGTCAAGTTTGTTCCTGCAAAAGACGACCTGATGCAACTGTTATCGACACCCAAACTTGCCGGCCTCCGCCTACTCAAATACGACGACCCACCCTGCTTCGTACACGACGGAATCGCGATGCGAGAGACCCACATCGAGAGCTACAAACAAAGTCGCTGATCGCTCCGCCGATCAGTAAAAAACAACAAAAAATTTCAAACACGCCTCAACGAAAATCCCGACTAGAAACCTTAATCCCGTTCAATTCATCACCCAAATCTTCGATATTACCAACCACCACATGAATCACACCCTTCTGATTCTGCAAATCACCCTCAACCAACCACGCATTACTCGTTTTCGCCACACGAAAAAACCTCTGCCAAACCGCAGCAAACAGGACCAAATTAACCGGCCCCGTCTCGTCCTCTAACGTCACAAACGTAACACCCTTCGCCGTACTGGGACGTTGCCTTAACAACACAATCCCACCGACACGCACTCGCCTTCCGTCTCGCAAACCCGCCAGTTCGGCCGCTGACACACAACCGCGACTCTGCAACGACTCGCGAAAGAAAGAAATCGGGTGCGCCTTCAAACTCAATCCCGTTGTTTGGTAATCCGCCTGGACTTCGTCCTCCGGCGCCATCGGCAACAATTC
>DIUH01000190.1 GCA_002428205.1 Planctomycetaceae bacterium UBA6163 | reverse complement strand
CGTATCATCACAACTTACCCTAGCGGTTATCGAATGAAGCAACGTAAATAAGTGTCCGCTACCTTTTCTGCAAAGCAACCTGCGGGACGCTGCGCGGGGAAAGTTAACGAACACTTATTTACGATCGAACAACGGTTTATCGTCGATCCTTTATATCATTTCGGGTCTAGATTTGCGTCTAAATCTTTCTGCGAAATACTCGACTCAATTCCGCCTGGTGGCACCTCTCCCTTTGCGACCCACAAAAGGGCGTTCAAAACCACTTTTCGGAAATCGTTATTTCCCCAATTGTCATGAAAGTGTCCGCCGGTAAACCCAAACCCGCGGCCACCGTCGGGGCGTTTCACAGCCCACATCATCGTCTCAGTGCGCCCCTTCGCGGCTTGAATATGAGGATACGGTCCTTTGGGATAGACATAGGGCCCGTCCCTGACTTCATCCGAGGGGGCCGCGACTAAGATCGGCACAAACTCAGTTCCGTCGATCTGGTCGGCCTTATTGCCAGCGATGCCGGCGACGAATCGCATGTTGAAATACCACTCGTCTTTGATCTGAAATGGCTTAACGCCACGAGTGATCGGATGATCGGGGAAGGCGCTGAATGCCGGTTCCCAAATCGGATTGCATGAATGCATGTGCTCGTAATGCCCGCCGATCCACCGCCGAAACTCTTCGCCTGCTTGATCGGCCAAGACTTCAACGCCGTAATGCATGAACCCCAGACCGACACCCTTTGCCGCCCAAGAATCGATCAACTTCAACCGCCGGCCGGCTTCTTGAACGGCTTCATGACGTCCGCCACCGTCCATGAAGAAGACGACCGCATCAGCCCCATCGAATACAGATTCGTCCTTGGGCCATCCGTTCAAGATGACTCGAACTTCCAGTCCATCCACTTCACCGAGTGACTTGGCCAACAATTGCACACCCGCATTGAATTCGTGCATGCGTGGCGGGTGCGAAGGTTTACCAGCCATCAATACCAATGTTCGCGTCGATTTGGTCGATTCATCCGCGACCAAGTTTGGGCAGAAAAGTGCGATGGTGGCCAAGGCCGCAAACACCCGCAAGGCAATCAATCGTTTCATGGCAAATGGGCTCGTTGTTAAAGAATGCGTGGCATCGAACGCTTATGGTTTTCTCATATACAAAAACAAGTTCGCCAAATCAGCAGCCGACAGCGTTTCGGCAAAATTGCTTGGCATCAGCGACCGGTTTGACTCGATGCGAGTCTCGATTTCATCCGTATTCATCTGCATGATCTTTCCGGTCTGGTCCGCAAGCTTGATCTCTTTGTCATTCTCGGCTTGCACCATACCGACAATCACTCGACCATCGTCCATCAGGAAGCTTGTCGTTCGAAATGCCGCATCGACATTGCGATCGGGCATCAGAATGTCTTCGATCAATCGTTCGTCGGTACGCGAAAGCACTCCATCAAGTTGTGGCCCTACAATGGCTCCGGTGCCACGCAATTGATGACAGGCGGCGCAGTTACGTTTGAATACTTCAGCGCCTTGGGTTGCGTCGGCTTGAAGGGTTGCGATCGCCTGAACCAATTCTTGATGCTTGCGGTCATCGTCGACCGATCGCGGTGTGATACCGGCGATTAACTTTTGCAGCCTTACGGATTCGTCATCACTAACCCTCGCTCGCAAAACTTCTGCCACATTCGCTTCGGCCAGTACCGCCGGATTTAACCATCCGGCTTCACAAGCATCGAGCAGGCGATGCGAGCTGCCGCCGGTGCGAACCCATTGTTGGGCGAACGCGTCTTCATCTTTCACCGACAAGTGCGAGGCAACCTTACGGATCGCATCGCGGACCGGATCTTCGGATTGGCTTGCCAAATCTCTTGTCGCAAAGAGTGCTAAGATTTCCGCGGACAAGATCGGCAGGTGCGACCGATCCTTACAGGCCGTTAGAACCGCCTGCCAGTCTGCCTTTTGCTCGATCGCCGCGATCGCTAACGCGGTTTCGATTCGTAATGGTGCGGAGACTTTTTCTTGGCGTAAGATCGCTTCAAACGGTTCGATCAATTCCTGCAATTTCAAACGTGATGCCCAACCGATCGCAGTCTGTAAATGCGCGATCGATGCGGTTTGGTCCAGCCAGGGCGGGTCGAATTGCCCGATCGCCAACCAGGCATATGCATTGCCATTGTCGCCATCGTGTGCTTCGATCCTGACAAGCTCCGCAGGCTCGCCATCGCATGTCCAGGAGATCCACTGAGCCGTATCGTTTCGGGGTGGTCGCGTTTCATGGATCACAGTACCGTCGGCGACACGTACCAGACGGACAACGTTTTTGCCATGATCGGTTTTAGCCGGTGGGCCGACGTGTCCTGCTAAATAAAAACTGATGGTTTTGGGTGCTGCAAACGGATCCGATCGCAACACACCGGTATAAGTTTCGCCGCGGCTGAAACTGCTGTGCAATAAACCGGTTCCGCCTCGCTGGAGTTTGCGTTGCTCGGGCAACCATGGTTTGCCATCGGAAGTCGACCAACCGACAAGCGGCACGCCGTCACTATTGGCACTGCGAAAACGATCGAGCGAATCGCTGGCCAAATCGAGCGCCCATTGACGCAGCGATCCACCGGCACTGCCGCCGGATTGAAATCTCGTTTGAGCGACTAACAGGGAATCGAGCAATTGTTCTTGTTCTTCAATCGAATCGCGAGTCAATTCTCTGGCCAGATTGACGATCGAATCCAAGTTAGCTTCGTCGGCATGAGTCGCGGCGTGACGGATCAGTTCGCGACGTTTGTCACCACCATGTCCATCTCTCAGATAACTCACCAGCGGTGCAACGACCCTTTCACCATCGACTGCCAATAAGATCGACGCGACTTCATCACGTTGCCGCGACGATACATCGGCAGTGATTAGTTCATTCCAAATCGGATCTTGTCGATCACGACGCAGCAGACGATTGCGAATCGCGATGCGGATCGTTTGCCGCAGAACGACATCAAAGGAATCAACCGACGACAGTTTGGTGATCAAGCTGTGGGTATCGGCATCATGCGTATCGACCAAGCCGATCGCTTCGGCAGCGGCCCGAACCACGTGAGCATTTTCGTGATCGAGCCTCGCGACTAACAACGAACGCAAATCATCAGGCCAAGCCTTCAACTCGCCTGTGGCATTGATCGCAGCGATTTGATTGCGGACGCTTCCCGATTCGATCTGCTGGACCAGCGAAGGAATAACCGCGGGATCCCGTTTCATTTCCCTTTCATATTCAGCAACCTTCTGCGAATCGCCGACATAGCGAATCTGCCAAACGCGTCCGCTGGTTCGATCACGATCGGGATGGTCCAACGGAACTTCATAATGGCCGATAATCTTATTATAGAAATCGGCAACGTAGATATTGCCCGTCGCATCGATCTGGATATCGACGGGGCGAAACCAAGAATCGTCGCTGGTCAGGAAGTCGGGTGCCTCGATTCCTCGCGCGGTCGCGCCGTTGTAGGTCAATCGATTGCGATTCAATCGCGATGTCATTACGTTTCCGCTAATGATCTGGCCGCGCAGCGGTTGGATTGCCGAATCGCTGGGGATCGCCAAAATCCCCGAGATCGCGGTGCTGCCGTGCAAGTGGTCGACCGTCGGCGGCAGAAAGCCAAGCCCGTCATCGGGACGACCAAAACTCGGGTAACAGCCGCCGCGAATCAATTGGGTGATCGGTTTGCTGTGACAATCGGCGGAGTACCAATATCCCCACTCATCACGCGTCATACCAAACGGATTGACTTGGCCCTGCGTAAACTGTTCGATTCGACTGCCATCGGGACGAAAACGAAACGTGTTGCCCGATTCCAATCGAACCTCGTGTCCGTCAGTTCCCGCAACCACCGAACGATTATTAAAGCCGTGACAAGCATAAATCCAACCATCACCGCCATCGCGCAGCGCGTTGACCATCCCATGAGTATCACGACTGGTATCAAAGGGGCCAAATAAGACGTCGCGTTGATCGCAAACGCCATCGCCGTCAGTGTCTCGCAGATAATAGATATTTGGAATGCTGAAACAGATGCATCCTTCGCCATAAGGCAATAGACCGATCGGTATGTTCAATCCGTCGGCGAATGCCGTGATGCGATCGGCGTGACCGTCTTGATCGGTATCTTCTAGTATCATGACCGCATCGGTCGGACTTGCACCACCGGCGGCCGGTTTGGGATAGGCAGTCGTTTGAGTCATCCAAACGCGTCCGCGACCATCCACAGCCAAGTTCAAGGGCTTTGCGATTTGCGGTTCGGACGCGAACAAACGGATTTCGAAACCGGGCGGCAAATGAAATCCGGCCAGTTCGTCTTGTGGCGTGCGCCAGGGTGACGGACGCACCATCTCGCCATATTCCGCCGCGGCGGTCTTGGGTTCCGCAGCGCCAACGACCTCGGCCGTCGGATCCGCACCTTGAGAGTGCGTCGCCAGCAAGCCGAGTTGGTAAAGCACTAACGCTGTCAACCAAAGCGTATTTCGCATTTTACTTTCGAGATGCGTTAAGGATGGATCGGAACCCGAGTGGTCATCAATGATTGTGATGGCCATGGCCAGCGTGATAAATCTTGTGTTTCGGATTCGCTTTTGCGAACACATAAACGATCAGATCGACCACCTCTTCCTCGGTCAATTTATTCATCAATCCCGCCGGCATGATCGAAACCGTTGATTCGACTTGTTGTTCGATTTCATCTTTTTCGATCACCATCGGGTCACGCATCGCGAGCGGATCGACCAGAACTTTTACCTGCGAATCGGTCTGCTCGACAATCGTTCCGACGACAACCTTGCCGGAATCCAACAAGAATCGGAACGATCGATACTTAGGATCGATTTCGACCGAAGGTTCCACAATCGAACGCAAGATATGATCGATCGTTTCCTTCTTCGGTTCCATCTTTGCCAAATCGGGACCCAATGCATAACCTTCGCCACCGAACTGGTGACAACCGACGCAGTTGGCCGCGCGGAACAGGTTTCGACCGACTTCGAACGAGCGATCTTTGGGCAGCGGTGAAAACTTGGCGATCAAATCGTCATATTTCCAGTCGGTGTCACGCGCGATGAACTTCAGCAGTTCGTCGCGGATCTCCAGTGGGTTATCCGCTAAGTACTGTTCGGGATTGGCGGTGTACTGATCCAAGTCGGCGACCACATAGAGCGCGCCGAACATCCGTCGCCAGTGTCCCGGGTAGGTGCAAACATAAGGATAAATCCCCGGTTCCTTCGGTGCTTCGAACAGCAACGATTCGCTCTGATTAGATTCGAGCAATCGGCTCGCCAGCATCACCTTATCCGACACCGGCACATAATGGCGGTCCTTCGCGTCTGCGGTTCGTGCNNAGCGCACCTTGTTTAACGATCACAAAGTTGTGTGGCATGAAATCGGAGTTCGAGAATCGAAACTCGACCGGACGACCTGCTTGAATCACGATCTGTTCTTTATCGAAAATCATCCGTTCTTGAACCGTGCCGATCGCGATCACGCGAACATCGAGATTCTGTAAACGCGATTCGATCTCTTTCTGGCGATTCTC
>DIUH01000328.1 GCA_002428205.1 Planctomycetaceae bacterium UBA6163 | reverse complement strand
CGCAGTCCAGCCCCATGTCGCGAATCGGCGACGAATCGGATTTGTATCGGTTTCGCGACTATATCGAGAGTTCGTTTCCCGAATTGCACGCCGCACCGTTTGTTCGCCGGACTGGCAAAGACTTTGGCGATAAACGGATCCCAAGCATGCTCTTCGAATGGCCGGGGCAACAGCCAGAACTTGGCGCGATTCTTCTGATGTCGCACTTTGATGTCGTGCCTGTCGAAACAGATTCCCTTTCCAAGTGGACCCATCCGCCCTTTAGCGGTCATGTAGATGAGCAATTTGTATGGGGCAGAGGAACGCTCGATTGCAAGCATGGAGTCATGGCGATCCTTGAAGCAGTTAGCTTGCTAGCGGCAAGTGATTTTAAGCCTCAACGTTCGATATACATCGCTCTGGGGCACGACGAAGAGATTGGCGGCGCCGACGGCAACAAAAAGATAGCGGAATGGTTTCGTAGCAATGTGATACGACTGCATGCAATCGTCGACGAAGGAGGATGCGTTTTTACCGAGTTTCCTGGGCTAGAGAGCCAGGCAGCATTGATCGGAGTTGCCGAAAAAGGTTTTGTCACAGTCGACGTTACAGCAAGCGTCGACGCGGACAAAGTTGGCCATTCCTCAATACCGCCGCGCGAAACGGCGGTAAGCATTCTTTCGACCGCGATCTATCATGTACAGGAATCGCCCTTCCCGTCTCGTATCGACGCTGGACTTAAAGACACCCTGATGTTTTTAGGGCCTGAGATGCCGTTTGGAACGAAATTGGCTGTGTCGAACCTGTGGCTGTTTGGTCCGCTTGTCGAGCGGCAATTGAGTGCTAAGCCGAGTGGCGACGCCCTGCTTCGGACAACCATCGCGCCGACAGTGATTCAAGGGGGTGTTTCAGCGAACGTGCTTCCTATACAGGCAAGTGCAAAACTGAATTTAAGGCTGCTGCCAGGTGATACCGTCGACATCGCGGTCAATCATTTACGCGATTCAATTGACGATCCCCGCGTCTCCCTATCGCCTTTAGACGCCCCACGGGAAGCGTCGCCGGTGTCTTCTGTCGACACAGTTCAATTTAGAACGCTTCAGGCGACAATTCACCAGGTTTTCCCGGACGTTGTTGTGGCGCCGTTTGTGCTTGTGGGCGGTACCGATACGGTGCACTACACCGATTTGTGCGAGCACATCTATCGGTTTATCCCGGCAAGATTGTCGGAAAGTGACACCAAACGCTTTCATGGTATTAATGAACGAATCGCGATTGAAAACTATTTCGAAATCCTGCAGTTTTTTCATCAATTCATTAATAACGCATCTCAGAAGTGAACCGAAGTCAAGCTCTCATTCATGCTGCCCGGGTTAGTACGGGCGACGTTAATTTTTTGCAGCAATCAATTTAAGACATTGGAGAATGCAGTGAACACAAAGTCAGCGGGATTCAATATAGTCGAGGCGGTTTGCCAGGGCTCCTCAAAAGAAATGGGGTATGCGCAGGGCGAAGGCGTTCTGAAGAAGATACATTCTGCACGTCACGTCCTTGCTCAGTTAGAGGCTTTTCGCCTTCAACAGCCGTGGTGGATGCCCTATCGCGCCTACCGCCGATTAGCGGACTTTAAGGCAACACAATTTCTCGCCCAGTGCAACAACGCGGAAATGAGTCAAAGGTTAGCCGGCATCGCCGAAGGAGCGGGCATCAGCCTTCCTGCCATCTGCCTTTTCAATGCGATGGAGCCTCTTTTGTCGGCCGTGGGAGGTTGCACGGCATGCCCCGGTGCGTGCTCGACGGTTGCCGTGCGAGGCCGACGTTCGGTCACGGGCGAGCCCATGGTAGCCCGAAACTTTGACTACCTTCCACTAGTGCAGCCCTTCTACATCGTCCGAGAAAGCCGGCCAAAAGGTAAGTTACGCTCGCTGGAGTTCACTACCGCGCCACTAGCGGGTGCTGTTGACGGCATGAACGAAGAAGGTTTATGCATTATCTACAATTATGCCTTCACGATTGACGAACAATCGAACCCTGCGCCACCGATCTCGATTGCAATCTCCGAAGCACTTGAACGATGCGGAACTGTCACTGAGGCGGCGGAATGGATTTCCTCACGACCACGCTGTGGTGGTGGGATTCTGATGCTATGCGATGCCAGCGGTGACGTTGCGTCTTTAGAATTATCGAGCACACGAAGCTATCTCCGTCGCCCATCGGCGGGTGAAGATGTTCTGTTCCACAGCAATGCATTTTCCAGCTCCACGATGCGCGAAGTCCAGGTTCCGTGGGATGCGATTTTTACGAATAAAGCCGCACGGGCATTGCGCGGCCGGAGCCTCCATGAGTCATCAGCCCTGCGAGACAAGCGATTTTTTCAACTGCTGGAAGAGGCCGATGTTATCGACGTCAGTCGCTTGGGAAATATTATGGCCGACCATGGCCCTGGCAACATGCCAAGTGACAACACGCCCTGTGTTCATGGTTCGTACTGGTTTACAACAGCATGCCTGCAGTTTTTCCCTAACGAACGGCGAATGCGAGTCGCGTATAGCAGCGCTTGCTGCGCAGACTTCGAAGACGTAACTTTGTAAAGTTACTGGTTGGCGCTGGTGGGGTACTGCAATCGGTCGACATTGTCAGGTACACCTTGACGGAGGCTCACTAGCCGGTGGGCCAGTCTGTCGCCGGGAACTTGCATCTATGCCCTGCTTCAACGCCCATTACGATGCACAATGCTGAGCGCGAGAGATTTTTTAAAGCCGTAAAAGCATCTCGTTCGTCGTACCGTGCCGACTTCGCAGATTTCAAGAAGCACAGTGCCGGAGCTGATGCAAGCATTCAACCAATTGGTCGCTACCAATCAATTTCCCAGCGTTAATGTTTTCTCACTTACGCCAACCATCGCTTCGCACATCGCCGGTCCAGACTCGGCGGTGAACGGGAACTGGTTGCAATACTTGGGCGATTGATAACCCGCATAACTGCGAATGTCGATGTCGTACTCGTCGGGCAGATAGCCGATCCGCCCGTTGGCGTAACAGGCGATCATCACGTGCGGCGAATTGATCCGCTGGCGAACATCAATCGCAAACGGCGAGAAAAATTCCGCTGCATTGGAGACGATTATGAGTTCGCCGATTCTTACCGCCTGGACTTCGGTCATTAATGTCTCAGGCCGCTGATGTAGATCGACCATCATCAGTTCGGTCCACTGAAGATGAAAACGGCACATTGCTCGGACGGCTTTGGCTTCGTCGCCTCCGTGGCGAGTCACCATATCATCGGGACGATTGGTCATTGATTTACCGAATCCTTCGCGCCACCCTGAAGTATCGTCTGACGCAAGACGCCGAATCGCCTCATCGCGGTCGCTGGCGATTTCCAAATCGGTCCAGCGTCTGGTCGGCAACACGGCGGTGTCGCTTGCAAAAGCGACGGTCGGGCGGTCGCATTGCTGTGCATCATTGATCGCGTCGATCGCGGCGCTGGCAATTCGCTGCGCCGGTTCCGTCCACCGTTGGGCAGTCGCAAATTGCCGATCAAAATTGACATCGCCACAGGCCCCTTGAAGGTACATGGCGATTGCCTCGGGATAATGTTCTTCCAAATAGTCACAAACCTTGCCTGGTATGTCACGACTGACAGCCCACGGGCGTAACTCGGTCGTGACCGTCGGGTGGGCACCAAAATTGACTAAGATCGCTAGGGGTGAACCGTCGTCCCGTTTGAAAGCGGCGATGGTTAAGGTTTGGTCGACCACACCACCAGGACGCGTGCGATTATAAGTTAAATCAGAAACGCGAGTCGTGTTGACCGACAGCGTCGCCGGTTCGCGTGATTGCCAGGCAAGGATCGCCGCAGTTGCGGCTTGATGGCTGGCCCATTGTTCATAAAACGGATCGCATTCACCGACCCCCAATAGACCTCCGGCCGCTGGGGCATTGTGCGTGTGGGAGCAGGTCAACAGGACCGACTGGGCAGGTAAGCCAATCCACTTTGAGATCTGTTGTCGGGTTCTCGCTGCGAATGCTTCGTCGATCACCATCAGGTCCAGCGCGATGACGACTGCTTGGCTCGCGCCGTCATCAACGACGACCGCTGTGGCCTTTAATGAATCGTGCACAGATTTCCAGCATCGGTTCATGTAGTATCCCCAACCAGTCAATTCCACACCCCAGTAGGGCGTTAAATCGGTCCTTGCGATCCCAACGGTAAGCATTGTCTGGTTCCTATGGCCCGGCGCGGTGCAAGCCGGTTCGGCCGCGAGTATACTCACCGACCACAGCGTGCTTGATGGCGGTAAAAATCATAACCTACCAAGAATCGGACCATTCATGCGGATCGCCTCGATCGAAACCTTCCCCGTCCGCATCCCGCTGAAGGCCGAACGCCGGATGATCTCTGCACTGGGCCGACACGAAGTCTCCGATTTTCTTTTGGTTCGTGTGACGACCGACGACGGATGGGTCGGTGTAGGCGAGGCGACCGTGACGCCGCGTTGGAGTGGCGAAACGGTTTGGGGAGCCGACTCGATTATCAGTCATATTATAAGTCCGGTGCTGGTCGGTTGCGATCCGCTGGATATTGTCGAAATCGATCGCCGCATGGATGCCGTGGTTGTTGACAATTGGTTTGCCAAAGCCGCTATTGAAATGGCATGTTGGGATATCGCAGGCCGCCAAGCGAAATGCCCGATCTATGAATTGATCGGCGGTGCGTGCCGCCCCTTGACGATCCGCAATCGTTTTTCACTTGGTGCTTATCCGCCCGAAATTGCTCAGGCTCGAGCCGCCGAACGTGTCGCAGCCGGCTTTGACACCATCAAGGTCAAGGTCGGCACCGATCCCCAGCAGGACATTGCCCGTGTCCGAGCTGTGCGTGAAGCGATCGGAGCCGACGTGACGTTGACGATTGATGCTAACGGTGGATGGGATTTCGAAACAGCAACCCATTGTTTGCGTCAGTTAGATGATTGTCACATTGCAATCGTCGAACAGCCGCTACCCCGCAAAAATTTCTCACAACTGCGTCAATTGCGATCCCAAACCGGATATAAGATTCTTGCGGATGAAAGCTGTTTTGATGAGATCGAAGCGATCGAGCTGATCCGGCAAGAGTGCTGTGACGCGTTGACGCTTTATCCGGGGAAACAAGGTGGCATTCGTAAATCCCAGCGGATCGCGGCGATTGCCGCTGAACACAATATTCCTTGCACGATCGGTTCCAACTTGGAATGGGACGTTGGTACCGCCGCGATGTTGCACTTCATCGTTGCGACCCCGAACCTACGGCTGGACCTTTATCCTGGCGATTGCCTGGGGCCGTTTTACCATGAGTTCTCGATCGCAAAAGAGCCGCTGCGGATCGCAGGGCCGATGACAACCTTATCCGATTCACCGGGCCTGGGGATCGATGTCGATTGGGACATCGTTCAACGCAACCTTATCAACTAGCCGACGAAATACCGATCCATGCAATCCACCATCGCCCCAATCGCTTCGCCGCAAACTGCCACTGGAGTGCGATGGCGAGTCTTCTTGTTGGCATGTGGGGCATCCTTTCTGCTTTATTTGCATCGTTACAGTTGGAATGTGGTGGGACCAAAACTGCAAGAGGAATTTGCTTTTTCTCATACCCAAGTCGCGTTCCTCTTCTCGCTGTTTTATTACACTTACGCGGCTGGCCAAATCCCCAGTGGCTTGATCATCGACCGTTTCGGGCCGCACCGTTACCTCAGTATCATCATGCTCGCCTGGTCGGTTGCGGTCACCGCTATTGGACAAACGACCAACCTCATCCTGCTCGGGTTTTGTCGACTAGTATTCGGTGCGGCGCAAGCGGGCTGTTATCCGTCACTGACTCAGGTCAGTCGCCAGTGGTTTCCGGTCGGTCAGCGGACAACGTTGCAGGGCTGGGTCGCCACCACATCGGGCCGCAGTGGTGGGGCGATGTCTCCGATCATTGTCGGAACGCTGCTAATGGGTTGGCTTGGCTTAACATGGCAGACCGCCGTAACCGTTTTGGGCGCAATCGGTGTGGTGTATGCCTATATTTTTTGGCGAGTCTTTCGCAACTCGCCGCGACAGCACCCGGGAGTAAACGCGGCGGAATTGGCACTGATCGAAGACGGAACCGTATCGGCCGCTGGACCGTCGGTTTCGACGGGGCCGGTAATGTTGTCACCGCGCCGCGCGATGCGAAACCGCAGCATGCGTTTCTTTGTGGTCCAGCAGTTTTTGGATGCCGGCTCAGATGTCGCATTCGTATCACTGATCGGTGCGTATTTTCTTCAAGCGCGAGGATTTGATATAAGCACGACCGGTTGGCTAGCAAGCCTGCCGCTGTGGGGCGGTGCCCTTGGAGGAATCGTCGGCGGTTGGTTGAACGATCGTTTGATCCGCTCCACCGGAAGCCGCCGATGGTCGCGAAGCGGTGTCGGATTCGTCGGCAAAGTAATCGGATGCGTGATGCTGGCGCTAGTCGTCAGCCAAGCCAGTGGTCAATCGGCGGCGATGTTCTTGTTCGCAGCCAAGTTCTTTAGCGATTGGAGCCAACCGACAACGTGGGGAACCTGCACTGATTTGGGCGGAAGGTTTAGCGCCACGGTTTTTAGCATTATCAATACCGCCGGAACGCTTGGCGGTGTCGCCATGCCACTGATTTTCGGTGGCCTGCTCGACTGGTTTACTCGTTCCAGTGTTGTCGATGGCGAAACGGTCGCGTTGACCAATTGGTCGCCATTGTTTTATCTGTTGGCCGCCATGTATCTGGCCAGCGGTTTCTGCTGGTTATTGGTCGACTGCACCCGAACGATCGAAAGCCAGCCTGAATAGGCGTTGACTTTCGGATCAGCGTTTTTCCATCGCTTTTGCATTGGGTTCAGCTCGCCAGACTCGATATCGCACTTCGGTGCCTTCAGGGACATAGACGACCAATGGCAGGCGACTGTTGTAGCGCACAAGAAACGGTTCGCCGCCGAGCGTTATGAATCGCTTAACTTTGGGTGAGTTCGGATCAACGCCAATTAAGGTGCCAGCCATCGGGCCAAGCTCTTTCAAAATATATTTGGGGAATCCCCATCCTTCAATCGTTTCTTCTTTCAATGTTCCAGCGAAGAAGTACCGATTCACTTCATCGAGTTCGACCGTCTTCCCGACAATTAGCTCGACTTTAAACAATGACTCGTCCTCTTGTTTTGCAAGCTCGAGGACGAACCTCGTCATCCCGTCCCCGGCAGGCGGAAAGGCCTTCATGTTGTCTTGCCCAAAAGAAAAATTCACAATACCTACTGACAAAAGCAGCATGCAGCAGAAAACCGTTCTCATCTTTTAATCTCTTAATTTAAGTCCATCGATTCCAAAAGCAAACACGTTCGTTATACGTCGTTGGATTCCCAAAAGTCGCAAGGCCATGCGTCTGGCCAAACGTCACTCCACTCGCATCCCGACTCCCTGCCAGAGGAGATCGAGATCGGCTTCGGACCAAATCTCTAAACCTGCGGCGGGATCGCCAATTATAAAGGCACCGTCGCCGGATCTTCCGAGAACGACAATGGAGTGCCCCATGCCCGGAATCCAGCCCCATTGCTCAACAAACCGTCGATCTTCGACACCAAATGGCAGCCTTACCGATAACAATACCGGCCAGTCATCATCAGCAATCAAACGGGGCAGGCCGCCATCTAGCAGTCTAACTTGGCGACCATGTTGATTCGCAATCAACTTGACGCCACGGTAAAGACCGAGCGTCGGAGTTCCAGCGTAATCGGTCAAGCAGAGCGGAATCATCTCCGCTTCGCTAACCGCAATGCCTTCACCGCGGAAGAGCGTTGCTGCCGCTGCGGGACTGCAGGTTGCCCACGAAGTTTGCATGGCTACTCCATTGCTCCATTGATCCCCACCTGCGGGCGGTGGACGCAGTGCGATGGCTAGAAGCGGCCACAGGATCGCGACAACCGCACTGATCGACAGTAAAGCCGCCAGCGTCGCGCGCCGCCACGCAGGTGTTTCGGGCAACCGCCACGCCCATCCCGCTGCCATCGCAGCAAAAATCGCGGCAAAGTTCGAATAGATGATCGCCGCAGAGACCGGAAAGACGCGCGCCCAAAACAGTTGGCCGGAACCATACAGCAGAAAAATGATCATTGCAAAGGTCGACGCTGCCAACCCAAGCATCGTCCGTTGGCCGACGTCAGAGTACAGTCGTGTCACCACAACAGCAGCAATCGCTGCCGCGAGAACGGTCATCACCGCGATGGCAACCCACAAATCGATGCCCATCGTTTTCCTGGGTGTAATGTGATTGTAACAAGTTTTGTGAATCGACCGAATTTACCATGCCAGAAGATAGCCGGCGAGCGGCCTAGAAAACGGCATTCGCAACCTGTGTGACGATTCGTTCCGCAGTGTTCCCGAAGTAATTAAAGCTCTTGTGGTTAGTAAGAAATTCCAAAGACGATGCGATGCATTGGAACGCATTCGGTTGAGTGGCGATTCCTGGTAGCCGGGTCAACAGCGGAAACGATCGCAAGAAAGAGAACTAGGAAGTATAAGATTAAGTTATTGACGATGCGATTTTGAAATTGAATTCCATTGTCTAGATTGACTAGGCGAAAACGTGTAATATCACATGCTCATAAGCTGCTGTGAAAAGAACGCCAGATTACTGCCTCGATCATGACTGATCCTGAGGCAGCGTAGAGCCGGTGAGTTTTAAAAACAGCTTGAGAAATGGATCAATCATTGACCGCTGTCCACAGATCGTGAAGGAAATACCCTGGTTCGGCGATCATTTCTGGGCAAACGCGTCGCGAAACGGGCCAAGAAATCTTCGCTCTGGCGACCAATCGGTGATCGCGAATGCTATCTCGGAAAAGCAATTTCGAAAATCACCGGCAATCGCTGACTTGAAGTCGGCGGCGGTCATTTCGGGATCGTTCCCAAACGCTCCACAACCCCAAGCGCCGAGAACAAGGCTTTCATATCCCATAGCGTTTGCGATATGCAGAACGCGGTGAATACGCGATTTCAACAAGGGACGCGATTTAGGCCAACCAAGCGTACAAGCATAAGGTGCCGCCGACGTGATGATGTCGAGATATTGGCACTGGGCCAACGGTTGTTGTGTGTCGGAGAAAATGAACGGAACGCGTGGCGATAGGATTGCCCAGTCGGTAGAGTCCGGTTCCTCGCGGTAGGAATGATACAAATACATCGGATCGCCGACCAAGGTCCAGTACAGCGACGAACTTCGACACAGTGTTTCCTCTTGCGCGCGCGAACCTGACAGGAATCCGCCTCCGGGAGTGATGCCGTTGGCGAAATTCAGCACCAAGGGCTTGAGGCCTTGATCGACAAGCCTTATCGCCGCGACAAGCGTCGTTTCGTTACTGACTTGAATACGCGTCGGCCCAGAAAACCTTGCATTTACAGGCGGCAATTCATGCCAGGGCGGCAGCGACCGCTTCGCCACGCACGCTTCAACAACATCGCTTCGCCAATCGACTTGGTTTCGCGCGGCATCTTCGTAAATGCCGCTTTCCACGGTTTGCTTGATGACTCGAGTTCTGTAGATCGCAAGGTCGCGCGAAATATCTAGCTCGTTACGCCTAGCTTCCGCCATCTCATCGTTATCAATGCATTCTAAAGTGACAAAACTTTCCATGGTTATTCTCGCCTGAGGCAAATACAGGGTAAGGAGTGTCAAGTCAGATTATTTTATCGGCCCAGGAACGAGCGTGCGGAGGAAATGGTCGGTGATCAAATGGAAAAGATGGCGCGTGGTGTTTTCGCCTTCGCGGATCGCGTGTGAACGATTGGGATACGCGAACATCGAAAACGGTTTATTGTGCTTGATCAACTCGTTGATTAACAACTCGGTCGTCTGGTAGTGGCAATTGTCGTCGCCAGTTCCGTGGACCAACAGCAAATCGCCCTTCAATTGATCGGCAAAGGTGATCGGTGAGCCCAAGCGGTAGCCTTCTCCGTTCTCCGTCGGTAGGCCCATGTAACGCTCTTGGTAAATGGTGTCATAGTAAAGCTGGTTGGGGACTGGCGCGATGGAAACGCCAGTTGAATAGACATCCGGGTAACGGAAGAGCGCATTGAGCGTCATCGATCCGCCGCCGCTCCAGCCCCAAATACCGATCCGATCGGGGTCAAGATAAGGGCGACTTTCAAGGACCGATTTCACTGCCGCCGCTTGATCTGAGGAAGCGAGGATCCCGATTTGGCGATAAACGCTCTTGCGCCAGTCTCTTCCGCGCGCTGCGGGCGTGCCTCGATTGTCGAAGCTCATGACAACGTATCCTTTTTGCGCCAGGCTATGGTGCCAAAGCATACGGTCGCCGCCCCACTGATCCACGACAGTTTGTCCCGCCGGTTCGCCGTAAACATGAACGACCAGCGGATACTTTTTTGTCGGGTCAAGATCGGGTGGCAGAATGCACCAGGCGTCAAGCTTAACGCCATCGCCAATATCAACGCGAAAGAACTCACTTGGAGGCAACTGCGCAGCCTCAACCTGCGAGCGAAGTTTTGAGTTAGCTTCGGCAACAAGCACGGTGGCATAATCGCTCAATCGCACCACTTCGGTCACCGGTGGCGAAGTGAACCGAGATGAGGTGGTGAGTGCCATTTTGCGGTCGGGCGAGAGAACGTAACGGTGTGTCCCGGTCTTGTTCTCGGGTGTTACGCGTTGGGTGTCTGTACCATCAAAGTGCACGCGATAGAGATACGTCTGGGTGGGGTTGGATGGTGAAGCGTAGAAATAGATCCATTGGTCTTTGTCGTCGATGCCGAGAATCTCCATCACATCGAAATCACCCGATGTGACCGGCTTGATCGATTGGTCATCGATAGAAACGAGATAGATGTGCCGCCATCCGTCGCGTTCGCTCAGCCAAGCGAATCGGGAATGATCGGACAGCCAGTGAAGCGAATCTTGGATATCGATCCAGGCATCGTCGCGTTCGCTGAGCACGACATCCGCTTTTGTGCTAATGGTATCGGCCACATACAGCTTGAGATGATTTTGCAACCGATTGAGTTGCTGGATCGCCAAACGTGTTTCGTCAACCCATTCGATCCGAGGCAAGTAGTTGTCTCGCGAGTCGCCGGGAATCGGTATCCATTTGGTGTCGAGACTGGCAAGATCAATCACACCGATTCGCGCGGCAGGATTGATGGTTCCGACTTTGGGATAGGGGATGTACTGGATCTTCGGATAGAGCGAGGACGTGTTGTTGACGAGCGGAAATTGTTCTATCCCGGAAGCGTCGATCTCCCAAAATGCGATTCGTTTTCCATCTGGGCTAAAACGAAATCCGTCACGTATCCCAAACTCTTCTTCGTAAGCCCAATCGAAGGTGCCATTGATCTTCGTAGGGGTTCCGGTGTTCGTCAGTTGAGTGGTGGTGCCAGTCGCTATGTCTTGAATGTAGATATCATTCGTATAGACATACGCAACGTTTTTGGCGTCTGAAGAAAACTTGGCGAACATGAGCGACGATGCGGGCAAATCGCCACCCACTTGCTTCAATTCCTTTGACGCGAGGTCAAGAACCCAGTAGTCGCCACGGGTATTATAACGCCAGACTCGCTCGGTATTGGTAAAGATCAGCAGTTTGGTTTTGTCCTGCGACCATTGGTAGGAATCGATGCTGAGCGATTTTTCGGCACCAGCAGGTGTTAGCATTTCGCTGGACACCAACACATGTTCAACTGCCGGATCGGCAAGGTCGATCCGAACGATCGACGCTTTTTCGGTGTCGGCGTCGCGTTTGACCCGCTCAAAGCCTTGGCTGTCGCTTTGCCATTGACCGACGAACGAAGCGCCGCGAAAGGTGCGATCCTTGAATATTGATTCGATCGAGAGCGGGGGATTTTCGCGAAGCCGATTTTCTTGGCCTTGGGACGACGCGGCCAACAACGTCATGTACAACACGGCGGCCAGTCCGTAAGCGACGCCCGATCGATCAGGTAACAGGTTCATGCAGTCATATTCCGGATATTTATAGGCTAGCGATCCGGTCGCGCAGGTCACGCCACCGGGAAAATGACCGGATCGCTGGTAAGCAGTAAGATCTTAACTCGCGGAACGGAATTAGGCGACTGCAGCCATTGGCTTGCAAAACCGCTGGGCGACTTTGCGCACGACCGATCGGAGTAGGCCGGCGCTAGCTCGATTTCCACCTTGCCGATTTGTATACTGAGACGCGAATTGGTAAACATAGACCGCCAGATTTGCCTCCCCCGCTGTTGGAAGATCCCTTCCTTTGATTGATGGCCACGAATGATGACTCAAAAAAACGCTTTTTTCATACTTTTAAGTTTGACGATGCTTTTCAGCTTAAACGATTCGATGGCCCGAGCGGAAGACTTTGAACTGCGGAAGCGAACGATTGGCGAGCAGGCTGGTAAGTTGCGGCATCAACTGGCCGATCCTGTCACATGGTCACCCACTGAGACGGCAGTGATTCTTTGCGATGTGTGGGACTATCATCACTCGATTAACGCGGTTCGTCGGTTGGAAGAAATGTTGCCTCGGATGGATGCACTGCTGAAGGTGGCGAGGAATCAAGGGGCGACGATTATTCACGCGCCGAGCGATTGCATGCCCGCTTACCAGTCGCACCAGGCGAGGATTCGTACTCAAGCGATTCCGCAAACCGATTTGCCGAAAGATATCGCATCTTGGTGCTCGCGAATCGATTCGGAATCGAGTGATGCGTTGCGAGTTTATCCGGTCGATCAGTCGGATGGTGGCGCTGACGATGATCCTCAAGAGCATCAAGAGTGGGCGGCAAAGCTGAAGGGCCTCGGACGCAATCCGGGGCTGCCGTGGCAATCGCAATCACCTGGCATCACGATCGATAGTGAAAAGGATTTTATAAGCGATCGTGGCGATGAAGTATGGAGTTTACTGCAACATAAGCAGATCAAGCATGTAATACTGTTGGGAGTTCACACCAACATGTGTGTACTTGGACGACCGTTTGGATTGCGGCAGATGGCGGCACAGGGGATCGATGTCGTCCTGGTGCGTGATTTGACGGACTGTATGTACAACCCACAGCGTTGGCCGTTTGTCGATCACTTTACAGGAAATGATTTGGTGGTCGCTTATGTGGAACGATTTGTGTGTCCGACAATCACAAGCGACCAGTTGCTGGGCGGTGAACCACTTGTGTTTAAGGGCGATCAGCGAAGCGTTCGCGATGTTATTGCTGTCGCACCGTCGCGGCCAGAGGAGTGGGCGATGCATCGAATCGTTGGCCCAACGCGTCTTTACCCCTCCGCATCGAATGCATCGCAGTCGATCGAGCCAAATGGCCCTGCGTGGATTCGTTGTTCTTTACGATTCCCGATAGGTTCGCTGGGGAAACCTGCACGATTGATCGTCGCGAAACCGATCAAAGCCGCGTGGTGCAATGGCCAATCACTCCATGTGCGGAATTCCTCAGCGGAGCAAATCGAATTCGAACTGCCAGCGTCGGCAACTTTTGGTAACGATGATACGAATTTGCTGGTGCTGCAATGTGATTTCGCCGCCCAAGCTGATACGACCGTTTCGCCCCCCAAGGTAATCGCATCAACAGGGACGCTTGAGCTGTCTGGGCGGTGGGAGGTAAGGTTTGGCTCAAGCGATTCGGCCAGTAACATTCCGCTTCCTGCAAAGTTTGGAATGTCTCCCGATGTTTTCTATACGTTGCCGTAATCGACAGGCAGTTTGTTCTGATAGCACCTTGCGCCAGCATGGCGCGTTGTCGCAAGGCCTGTATTATCTGTGGCGAGGCAGTCGTGAGTTACGGCTTTGTATTTGCCGTTAAGTTATGATTGATGCGGCGCGTAACGTCTTGGATTTTCAACGCTGTGGTTTTGTCACCATCGCCGTGCCGAAATGCTTTACAATCGAGTTACCTCCAGCGAACCGTTTTTGCCACATCGGCGGACACCGTGGCCACCGGAGTCGACGAAGATTGGTAAAGCCTAGATGGTAGTTGAAAAGTTCGCCCCCCCATTGATTGAAGGGTCAGGCAATGCGTTGGCCTCAAGAATTCATCGTTTTGGTTTGTTCACTGATCGCCACAATCGCATCGGGATCGGACGAAGTCGATTATCGTCGCGATGTCAAACCGCTGCTGCAGCATAAATGTGTCCCCTGTCACGGTGCGCTTCAGCAGAACGCGGACCTTAGGCTCGATGCTGGCAAATTGATTCACGCCGGTGGCGAAAGCGGCTTGGTGGTGGATCTGGGCAAGAGCGCCGACAGTCCGTTGATCGAGCGAATCAAAGCATCCGATTCAAGTTTGCGGATGCCGCCCGAGGGTGAAGGCGAACCGTTGACCGATCAACAGATTCAAATCTTGTCCCGCTGGATCGATCAAGGTGCCAAGTTCCCCGACGACGAAGCGATCCCCGACGACCCGGCAAACTATTGGTCCTATCAACCGATCACGCGACCAGAAATACCCCAGGCCTACAACGCCGCCTGGGTTCGTAACCCAATCGACCTGTTTGTATCAGCCCAGCACGCGGCCCAATCGCTAGCGCCTCGTGCCGAAGCGTCGCCCGAAGTTTGGTTGCGGCGAGTCTATTTGGATCTGATCGGCATTCCACCGAAGCCGGAAGAATTGCGCGCGTTCCTGCAAGACCAATCACCCGATGCCTACGAGCGAACTGTCGATGCGTTGTTGCAACGTCCCGAGTATGGCCAGCGTTGGGGACGTCATTGGATGGATGTTTGGCGTTACAGCGATTGGTATGGCAGTCGCGGTGGCAACGAGATTCGTTATGGCCAGCGTCATCTTTGGCGGTGGCGTGATTGGATCGTCCAGTCGCTGTGTGATGATAAACCTTACGACGAAATGATCGTCGAGATGATTGCCGGGGATGAACTGGCGCCGAACGATCGCGACGTCTTGCCCGCCACCGGATACTTGGGCCGCAATTGGTATAAGTTTGACCGCAACGTCTGGATGTTTGATACGGTCGAACATACCAGCCAAGCGTTTCTCGGCCTGACGCTCAAGTGCGCCCGTTGCCACGACCATAAGTACGATCCGATCTCACAACAGGATTACTATCGCTTCCGCGCATTCTTTGANNCCGATGGAATCGCTCGGGTATTTGACAAGCACTTGACCGCAGAAACTTATCTGTTTCAAAGGGGCGACGATCGACGACCGGATAAGTCCTTACCATTATCGCCAGGCGTCCCCGCATCGCTTGGGAATGCGGATCTAACGATCCAGCCGGTGTTCCTGCCCGCTGAAGCCTACTATCCGAGCCTGCAGGATTCGATTCTGTCCGGTTTGCATATCGCGGCGGAAAAATCTGTCGAAGCATCCAAGCAAGAATTGCAGAAGGCGCATGATAAGGTCGCTGAGGCCAAGCAATTGGTTTCGGCATTTCAGTCTAAGGTTGCCAACAGCGGCGACGATGCAGGTGCTGCCAGCACAATCTTCAGTGACGACTTCTCACAACAGTCGGATCGCTGGAAAGTGGTTTCTGGCAAGTGGGCGTGGGAAGATGGCAAATTGATCGAGCGATCGGTCGGCAATTTTGCAACCATCGTCGGATCGATCGAACTGCCTCAGGATTTTAAAGCCACGGTTAAGTATCGTACGCTTCAGACTGGAAGTTACCGTTCCGTCGGTTTCAGTTTCGACTACATCGATCAAGGAAACTCGCAAGACGTTTACACCAGCGCAAACGACACCGCTTCGTCGATTCAAGCGTTTCATCGCAAAGACGGCAAACAGGCGTATCCGCAAGCAGGCATCGTGAAGACACCGATCGAGGTGGGCCAAGTCATCACTGTGGAAGCGGTTGTCAGGGGCCAGCACTTGACTCTATCGCTTGGCGGTATCGTCCAGTTGGAGTATCAAATGCCTGTGGCCAGACGCGACGGTAAGTTTGCCTTATGGGTCCACAACGGATCGGCCGAATTCTTACAAGTCGATATCGAGACCTTAGTACCGACGATTGATGATTTAAAACGCCAACTTCAATCTGCTGTGGCCGAGGTCGCCGTTGCCGAAAAAGAAGTTGAGGTCGCGCTTGCCCAGCACGATGCGCTTCGAGCACGCATCACCGCGGAACGGGCGAAGTATCTGGACCAATCGCTCGATGCTCAGGCAACCGCGCTGGCTGCTGGTCAAGCCGAACAACGGGTCGCGATTGCCATGGCTCGCGTCGCGATGATGCGCGAGTCGGACGAAGAAAAACGGATACCGCTCCGCAAGTCACTGGTCGATGCTGAAGCGGCTTTGCAAACGCCAACGGAAACATACGCTCCGCTGGGCGACATCTTTCCCGCAACCAGCACCGGTCGGCGTTTGGCCCTTGCTCGCTGGATCGCCGACCCTGCGAATCCTCGTACGGCTCGCGTCGCCGTCAATCACATTTGGCTCAGGCATTTCGGCGAAGCGATCGTTCCCAGCGTTGCCAACTTCGGACTCAACGGCCAATCCCCTTCGCACCCCGAACTGCTCGACTGGTTAGCCACCGAGTTGATCGAAAACCGATGGCGGATGAAGCCACTGCATCGGATGATTGTATTGTCCGCAACCTACCGGCAAAGTTCTGCGGTGGGCAGCGAAACCGAATCGCTGGCCCGCGACCCTTCGAATCGATATCTGTGGCGAATGAACTCGCGACGGATGGACGCGGAAGTGGTCCGCGATTCGATTCTTGCGACTGCTGGAGTCCTCGACTTGTCGCTCGGCGGCCCAGAGATCGCTGAATCACAAGGTCAAACAGCGTTCCGTCGAAGCTTATATTTTCGCAACACTCCCAACGAGAAAATGTTGTTCCTGGAAACCTTCGATGGGGCGAATCCGAACGAATGTTATCGACGTCAGGATAGTGTCGTGCCGCACCAATCTTTGGCGATGATGAACAGTGCGCTTGCGATCGATCAATCACGACGGCTGGCCGGACGATTGAGCGAAGCCGTTGGATCTGGTGATGATGAATCGGGTCGATCGGCATTTATCAGCGCGGCTTGGGAATCGATACTCAGTCGAAAACCGACCTTTGAAGAACTGCAGGCATGCCAAGCGTTTCTGGAACAGAGTGTGGCGTCGATTTCGGAATCACCACCAGAAACGTTTCCGGCAAGTGGTCAAACCGCAACCCAACCTGCATCCGAATCGCCTCACCAGAGGGCG
>DIUH01000216.1:6240-7072 GCA_002428205.1 Planctomycetaceae bacterium UBA6163 | reverse complement strand
CGTTTTGCCAGCCGAGCGACACCGATGTCCTGGACCAAAATTGCATCGACCCCAGCCGCCGCGATCCGCTCGATCGCATCCGCCATCCGTTTCAGCTCGCCATGAAAGACCAGCGTATTGAGCGTCACGTAGCCCTTCACGCCGCGACGATGCAGCGTGGCGACCAATTCATCCAAATTGTCGAGCGAAAAGTTCTTGGCCCGCGCCCGAGCGTTGAACCCCGAATCGAGCCCGAAGTAGACCGCATCGGCACCATTTTCGATCGCGGCCGTAACGCAATCCCAATCGCCAGCCGGAGCGAGCAGTTCGGGCACCAGCCGTTTGGGCGGTTCAGACGAGTCAATCGAAGGCGACGAATCAGACATAGTGCAAGCGGGCCAGCAGCGTTGAGTTGCGGTCAAGAAAAAAATTGCGGCATGAAGAAGCATCAGCGGTGCCACGAAACCGGCATTCGTGCCGATTCCCGCCCCATTGCATCATGAAACCCATGAAATAAACAGTCCCAAACTACGGTTGCGAAGAAAAACGATTACGTTAAAATCCCGCACACGAAAGCAACCCGCCTCCGTAGCTCAGTTGGTAGAGCAAGGGACTCTTAATCCCTGGGTCCAAGGTTCGAGTCCTTGCGGGGGTACTAGGCTATCGCCACGCATCAGTCGTTGCCCATCAAAACCCCGGCATCAACGGGTTTTTTTCGTTTTTGCGATCGGCCTCACGACGTAGCAGAGGCTGCTGGCGTTTTTACCCCCACGAGCTTGTCTCGTGGGTGAATTAGGTTTGGAAGCTAGACACGGAAGCCCTCCCTGTCCACCGATTTTAACTTGTGCTCGCC
>DIUH01000216.1:0-6155 GCA_002428205.1 Planctomycetaceae bacterium UBA6163 | reverse complement strand
CCGCGAGTCGAGCGTAACCCGGGGTCTGCGAGCACAGCAGCGTTGGCGACGAGCGATCGATTCACAAACCCAATCCAAGCCGCCGAGTCGCAATCCAACCGGCGCGTACCGGCAAGCACCGCGAGCGTTTTCCGATTTGCCGGTTGCGACTCGATCCTATCCGGCGAAGTGGCCAATCATTGGCTCGTCGCCGATCGCGGTGGTTCTTGAAACCCCGGGTTACGCTCGGCTCGCAAAGCGAGCCAGCGCTCACCCGGGGCTACAACCTATCGCCAGCTTCGCGGCTGTTGGAATCATGAAACTCAGTTCGATCGCACGTGTTGGAAGTGTATGTTGGATGGCACCAATTAATACGAAATGCCTGGCGTGGGATTGATGATTATCCGCCAGGCTGCTGGTTTGTGAACATGGAAACCAATTCGCTCGCTGAATCAACGTATGTCAGAAACGAGGAAAAGGAGAAGTCACTTTCGCCCTTCGGCACATGAGCAGGTGTCGACCTGTTGGCGTATAAAAACCCGTTTTCCATTGGAACCACTAGCACGAGAAAATCTTCTCGCATGAGGCAGTAAATGCAAAACCAGAAACCAGGTGCGTCAATCGGAAGTCGAATGGTCAGCCCGAATGTAACGCGGCGGGCAACTGCGTCGGCCCCGAGACGCAGGTCATAGTTATTTTCAAAGCCTGGAAAACGCAGCGGGACCGTACCCTTATCGTCAATGATGCCGGAGTGAAAAGGATCGAAGGCGGGAAGCAGCTTGTCAACATCAAGCGATACCAGGCGACCGTTAAAGTATCGATAGAGATGACCTTGTTGCTGAGACTTTCCCATCATCAAATTTATATCGCGGTAGTGACAGAGGTATTTCGAATAGGTAAGACGCCTTGATTGTATGAAAACTAACACAACTGCGGGGGCTCAGGACTGGCGGAAGCGTACGCCAAAAAGCCGCGAAGCTGGCGACATGCTGTAGCCCCGGGTGAGCGAAGACGAGCTCCGCGAGTCGAGCGTAACCCGGGGTGGACGTTCGCAAAAGCGCCAGCGACGAGCGATCGATTCACAAACCCAATCCATCCCACCGAGTCGCAGTCCAACCGGCGCAAACTTGCAAGCGTCGCGAGCGTCGTCGGATCTGCCGGTTGCGACTCGGTCCTATCCGGCGAAGTGGCCAATCATTGGCTCGTCGCCGATCGCGGTGGTTCTTGAAACCCCGGGTTACGCTCGGCTCGCAAAGCGAGCCAGCTCTCACCCGGGGCTACAGCATGGAGCACCCCAATTAAAGTTACTTCACGACGCAAGCCAATTTTCAAAGCGCAAGCCCGGCACATTCTCAAAGTCTCGGGTGTTTGCGGTAAGAAGCAGTGCGTTGTTCACTAATGCTATCGATGCTATTTTCAGATCGGAACTACCAACCTTCCGGAAACTCTTGCGAAGAACATCAAACTGCCTCGCAGCTTCATCATCAAAATCAGCGAACTTCCATCGACCAAAGAACCGATAGGTCGATGCGAGCCGACTGTAGTATTTCGGCTGGTCCGCCGTGTTCTTGCACTGGCCGAGCTTGGTGATAATCGCTCGCGTCTGTTCTTCCAATGTAATCGCAGTCGTTCCAATCCAGTCGTCAATTGCTTCGACCAGCCGTTCACGCAGTTGTTCTGCGGGCTGATCTTACCATTGCAAAATGGACACATGATCCGTGTCCAAAATAATCATTCTTTGACACCCACACGTTGGCGAGCCGCTTCTCGATCGCGTTCCCTCGCTTCCTGGACGTCATCAAGGATTTCCTTCATCACAGGATCACCGCGAAACATCCCCACGGTTGCTTGCCATTCGTCGCGGCCCGGTTCCGCATTCTTTCCGAACACGGCACGCTCCAATTTGGTGATGCGATCTTCGATTGAACTCATTGCCTGCCTCCTTTTGGGGTGCTCGCCTCGTCGATTCTATTCTGGCGCAGACGTTCAGTGAAGCTCCGTTCTTGCCGATCTGCGTTGGCCCACGACTGGCGGGTGCATGAACCCTGGCTCTACTTGTTGAGCACCAGCCGTGATCTTATCGTTTTGAAAGTTGATAGTCCCCGAAAAATGATAACGAGAACGGAACAGCGATGCGGTACGACTGGTTGATCCGCGGTGGAAGGGTCATTGATCCCGGCAATCATCTCGATGCCATCGTCGATGTTGCGCTGCAGGACGGCAAGATTCTGGCCGTGGCTGAGGCGCTCGATCCAGGCAGCGCGAATCAGGTCTTTGATGCGAGCGGGATGCTGGTTACCCCTGGGCTGATCGACCTGCACGTCCATGGCTACGACTTGGTAACGCCACTGGGTCTGGATATTGACCACTACTGCCTCGGTCGCGGCGTAACCACGGCGGTGGATGCTGGCAGCGCGGGCTGCGACACCTTCGCGGGTTTCCGAGCTTTTGCCGCGGAGCGATTTCGGACGCGGTTGCTCGCTTTCCTGCACATCTCGCGCACCGGGCTTTCGTTCGCCGGTTTGGGCGGCGACAGCGAAGTTCCCGGGGAACTCGAAGCGCTGCGACTGGCAAACGCTCGCGATTGTGCCTCCTGCGTCGACGCTAATCGAGACCTGCTGGTCGGCATCAAGATCCGACTCTCCAGCTCCATTGCCGATGCAGGCCGCAACGAAGCGGAGGCTTTTCGGCGTGCCCAGGAAGCCGCTGCCACAGTCGCTCTGCCGTTGATGGTTCATCACAACTTCTCGACTGTTCCATTGGAAGATTGCCCAGGGAAACTTAGGGCGGGCGACATCTGGACCCACTGCTTCCACGGCTTTCCACGCTCCATTGTCGATCCCGAAACTCGCCGCATCCATGCGGTCGTACACGAGGCTGGAAAACGCGGGGTGCGGTTCGACATCGGGCATGGCCAGGGATCATTCAACTGGACCGTGGCGGAGATCGCCGCAGCCGAAGGTTTTTGGCCGTGGACGATCAGCAGCGATTTGCACCGCGGCACTGCGGAAGGCCCCTGCTATGACCTGCCAATGGTGATGAGCCGCCTGTTGCATGTGGGGATGCCGCTGGAAGCCGTAATCCGCGCCACCACCAGCGATGCCGCAGCCTGTATCGGCTGGGAGGACCGCATTGGCAACCTTTCGCCCGGCCGCGAAGCCGACGTTACCGTCCTCGCGTTAGAAGATTTTGATCAGCCGCTGGAAGATTGCCAGTCGCAAATGCGCCGCGTGAAGCAACTGCTCCGTCCCCGTGCCGTTTGGCGCGCCGGCATACCCGCCAAAATCACGCACTTGCGTCACTTTCCCAATCCGGAATCGATCGCGCACCAGCGCCAGCAGTGGCCGCGGCTGATCGTGCGAGACGCAGCGTTATCGGAAGGGACCTAATCTTTTCATCGTTCTGCCAAATCCGTCCCATCTTCCAACCCAAGGCATCGAACAAGCGATCAGAAACGTGACTTTCTAACTCGATCGATGCATTGCCTGCAAAAAGCCAAACCGATTGAACGCTTCGGTCGCTAGCACACCGCCGGCGACCGCATCACGAACTTGATTCGCGGCTTGCGCCTTTGCCCCAAATCCTGGAGTTTGATCCTTGTATTTCGTGCGACAAGGTCGGTTATAAGCGCTGTCTTCGCATGCGATTAAACAATGCCATGTAGCAGCGGTGTCCTCAGTCGCCCCTAATGGATCACAGGCATACAAAACGGGATTGCTTCGCTTAACGATCAAGAACTCGAATCGCTCACAAGCTCAATCAAGTCCGAGTCGATCAAGTCGGCGATTAAGACTTTGCGCCACTGCCTAGATTGCCGTCCCGCCCGCCGAATGCGAGCGGGGCGGCAATCGGAGGTTAGTTCATTGAAACCCAAGGCGACGCGAAACTGAATCCGATGAGACAGGAGCGTCGGAAAAAGCATGAAGGCACAACTCATTGCTCAATGTGCAAGTTCGCGATGTTGCCGCCTTGGTCAATCACCTGCACACTTAACTTGATTTTTCCTGAGCCCTTGTCCGTTCGCAGTGGCAACCTGACCTCGTGCCGGTCGCTGGTCCCTGAAAGGTCGCAACCACCGACCACGCTGCTGCGAACTTCATCAAAGAACAACGCGGCTCGCAACCCCACGTTATCGCTTGCCGTTAATCGCACATCGTATTCGCCCGCGACGGTTGACTGTGCTAAGGTCAGTTCACCGGTAGGGGCCCGCGAATCCTTGACGTCAACTGCTGGGTTTAAAAATCGCGAGTTTACCAACAAACGCGCATTGTCGTCCGAGAAGCGAACTCGATCACTCGCAGGCAGACTGCGGTCTAGATTGATTCTAAGATTGCGGAAACCATTTCCCATGATGTAATGATGATCGACGCGTTGGTCGTGAGGCAAGCCGATTGCATGTCCCAACTCATGCATGACCGCGCCAAAGCCGTCTTCGATGAATTCGAAGCGTGGTGAGTTTAGGCGACCATGCCCAAGCGCGGTGCGACCTTCAATGGGAGTGGTATCCTTGAGCAATTCGATTTGCGTGGCGATCGAAGTCGCGCAGAACTCATCGCGGAGAATCCAGGCCGAAAAAATTCCAGCTCCGCCGTCGACAGAAAATCGTGAGCCCAGCGCGATACCACCTGGCCATTCCCAACGCGCCGGGCCTGGATCATAAGTCTCGGCAAAAACGATCATGAGATTCTTGGTGGGAGCCGCGATGTCACCCGGAATCTCGGCCAAAATCTTTCCCCATTGCTGGTGCGCGTTATAGTTCGGCGCGTCGTTATAAAACGTAGCTGGTCTCTTGCCTTGGACGAGGTGTATCTTGAGTGTGTCGCTGGATTGGCGTTCAAAGTTAAGTTGCCCGTTTTCGACGCCGCGTCGGCGCAGTTCGTACTGGTAGAGACTGCTGACAAAACCCATCAACGTCGAGATCTTTTTTTCATAGTTCGCCGTTGGCGGGCGGTCGCTAGCCAAGAAGTAAATTAACTTGACGCGGTAATCAGGTAACTCAAGGTCCAGGCCCTTAGGCAATTTCGCAACGGCGATCCAACCGCCCGATTTCCAAGGCGAATACTGACCGTTGTCGATCCGCATCTCTGCACTTTTGCGACTTAAGCGAATTCGCATCTTGCGCCCGGGATCGTGCAAAATGACGTGGTCCTTCGTCCGTTGCTCTTCTTCAAACTGGAATTCATGGCCAGCAGTCGATTTTTCGACCCAGTAGCCGTGTGGATGGAGTAGAAAAGCAGAGGGCTGCCGGTCGCCGTTAGGCATCCATGCCAAGCGATCGTCTGCTTTCGTCGGCGCTACGCAGATGACGAGTGCGAACCAGGATATGAATAGCGTGAACGAGAGCTCGCGCATGAAAGAATCCTATGAAATGAATCATGAGAGCCGAATGCAGACCCGGTGATACTAGCAACGAAAGCAATTATCAACCCCAGGCGAAGTAAATCATTTTTGTCAATATAGCCGCTCGGTAGGTGACACTTGCCGCTCGGGTCCGTGGGGCACAAATCCTCAGGGCGTGATTTTTTGGGTGTGGTTGTATTGTTCGCAAATTTGTTGACAACCGCTTTGAGTATCTGGATACTGCGGCGGCTTTGACCGATCCGGAGATCGGCTCCGAAACCGTTGGGTCTATATCCTTGTGCTTCCATGACACCGGACCAGTCAGTCAAGGCTGAACAATTGTTACCGCTGGTTTACGACCAACTAAAGCGGATCGCGTCGCGGCAAATTCAAGGCGAAAGCTCGGGGCGAACGCTGCAAACGACTGCTTTGGTGCACGATGCTTTTCTTAAGTTGTGTAACGCCCGCAGTCGTGAAATCCACTGGACTAGCGAAGAGCACTTCGTACGTGCGGCCGCCAAGGCGATGCAGCGGATTTTGGTCGATCATGCCCGGGCCAGAAAACGCATCAAGCGTGGGGGCGGCAACCAAACGCTGTCTCTGTACAGCAGCGAGGCCGAATTGGCTCAACTTGACCTACCCGACTATTTACCCGATTTGGACGAAGCACTCCAGCGTTTACAACTGCTCGAACCGACCGCTGCAGAGCTGGTGCAAATGCGTTTCTTTGGTGGGCTCTCAATCCATCAATCGGCCGCCACGATGGGCATTTCTCCGCGATCGGCGGACCGGATTTGGGCTTTCGCTCGCGCATGGCTGTATCGCGAACTGCACCA
>DIUH01000146.1 GCA_002428205.1 Planctomycetaceae bacterium UBA6163 | reverse complement strand
GCCTTGAGCTGTCGCCAGCGATCGAGTGAGGTTTTGGTGATACGCATGATGACGTTTAGACTTCAACCGGAAGTTGACCGGAAGGATTGTGGACAAATTCGCCGTAACCAGCACTTACATTCACCCAAAATCCAAGGTGCATGCACTGACCATCGGATGGACTGTCAATCTGTGAAAATTTGCCGGTAGTGCTAAATAACGCTTGTAGGCCAGGAATCAGTGTTCCGTGCACTGGACCTGTTACAATCCCATAGACACCGCCACCAGCAGCAAAAGCAGCCACCTGACCTGATGCCGCTCGGTTAATGGCGATAAAAGGGATGTTGTTTCGAAGAACAACTTGTCCGGGGACTACATCAGACGGCGCGACCATGTGGACCGTGATTGGTTCGCCGCGCAATAGTTTTACGGTTGCCATTTGTTGAGCTTTAAGTGTGGAAAGTGGAGAACGAGAGTTCGAAACGCGGTTACGATAGGCCAAGCAATCCAAGAATCATTTCGCTCGACTTTGCCCCGATCCCGTTAACGGGAATCAGGTTTTCGTGGTCGACCAGGTAAGCGATCACGTCTCCCTTGGTGATAAGGGGCGGGTCATTCGCGGCCATGATTTCGGCCAGCCTTTTGCCAATCCCAAAGGCTGCGAGTTCGGATGCGTCGGTCAGTTCTGGGTTGGTCGCTTGGCCCGAGCCAGGCTCGGGCGGATTGATCGGCGGAGAAACGTTCGGCGTTTCGTCAGGCGCGACCAAAGCACCGATCGCCACCAGCGACTGACACTCACCGTCGGTCATCCCTGCCAGTTCGCTTTCGGGAGTGCCGACGGGATAGACGACACCAGCGATAAGGGCGATTTTGGTGAGCGTACGCATGATTGAAAGTTATGAGATTTGGAAGGTATGAGAAACAGCAGCGAATCACGATTGATTCGCTGCGGATTAGTTTGCCACGGCACACGGAGTGTGCCTGCTACCTTATGCCCCGTTGTTGCGACGCATCGTGCGGTTCTCGACGATGTTCGCGCCGATGTCGTACTTGACTTCCGACTGGACACCGAACTTGCCGACACCGCGGAGGTTGGTGACGGTGACGATCGGCACTCCACCAGTTCCTTCGACCGTGACGACTTCGATCGTTTCGCCGTCGGCACTCAACAGGAACCAGGCCGTTGCCGATCCGGTTTGCAGTACCTTCGACTTCGGATGAACCACACCGTTGCTGATCCGTGCATCGGCGATCGGTTGCAGGCCGTAACGTGCGATCGGGTTGTTCACACCCTTGCCGCTGTCGTTGCTGAACGTCACCGAACCCACGGTTTGAACGACCAGGTCGGCCAGCTCGGTACCGGTGATCAAGTGAGTCGGACGCAGGCCCAACGTCGCATCGCCGTCCTTTTGCTTCATCAGCGAGCTGATCGCCAACGACAGGTTCGGACCCGAGAACGCGGCGTCGGCCAACAACGTGCCGTCGGTGGCGTGGAACGCGGCTCGGCCGGTTCGTGCCATCGTCGGGTTGGCCAACAGCAGGCCATAGACCAGGTCGGGACGCATCCGAGCGGCCGCTTGACCCATGCGGAACGGAGCGTCGCGGAGCAATCCGAGACGATCGCCGATCAAATCCTGTTCATCGATCATGAATTGCTTGGCATAACGTGCCGCGCTTTGGATTTCCTTATGGGCCGATCGTTTCGCGTGACCCGCTTCGCCACCTGCGGGCAGGTGATCCAGCGAGGCGATTTGGTCGATCCCGTGCCGGCCATGTTCTTCGAAGTCCGGTACCGTGCCGTTGGTGGTCCAGCCCTGAGTCGTATCGGGGACTTCGCGGAAGCCCATCAAGGCCCGAGCCCCAGCGGTCGCGTTGAACAACGTCGAAATCGCGTTGGTCGAGAACGCGGCTTCGAGGATCGCACGGTTGCCGCGTGGGCGGTGGCCCGTTTCGATCTCGGCACATTCGGCCAAGATTTCCATGATGTGGGCGTGACGGAACTCCTGAGCGGCTTCGGCGGTGCGTTGGAACCGTTCGTTGTTGACGTCGGCGTTCAACCATGCGGGCGTACCGGCTTCGATCGCCGCCATGCCTCGGAAGTGCTGAGACTCCACGTCGACACCGATGCGGAGCATCACACCGGCGGTGACGGCTTCGATCGTGTGGGTTTGCGATCGGCTGGACGAATGAGCGGCCGGGGCGGTCGGGCGAACGGCGCGAAGGGCTTCCAATTCGGTTTGCTTAGCGTCCCATCCGGCTTCAAGGGCGACCACGTCCAAAGGCTGTGGCTTGCCTTGGATCATGATGGTCGGGTTCTGATAGGTCGCACAGATGGTGGTGATCTCGATCACGCGTCGACGCTCGGCAGCGGCCTGGGCGCGGATTTGGGTGATGATGTCATCGGCTCCCGCTTCGACGACTACGGTTTGGGTGCCGGAGCCAGCGCCATTGCCAGCACCAGCGCCGCCTAAAGGCGGTACACCAGCGCCAGCGGCCGCCTCGATCGTTGCGGCGTGCTGGGCGGTGAAGTGTGCCAGCTGCTTTTCGTTCTTGGCGACGTCGTCAGCGTTGAATCCTGCGGCTTCGATGAATGCACGTAGTTCTGGGGACATGCGAGTGGGCTCCGTGGCCAGAGAGGCTGTGACGGTGGCAGACGCGTTTCCGTCAGCCCCGATGGGAAGAAGTGAGATTTCACGCAATACACCGCGACGTGCGATGTACATCGGACCGCGAATCGTGCGGCCGTTTAC
>DIUH01000081.1 GCA_002428205.1 Planctomycetaceae bacterium UBA6163 | reverse complement strand
CCGAATTGCCGCTTGATCGGAATGATCACGCCCCCTTTGGCCGATCCGTCCAGCTTTGTCAAAATGATGCCCGTGCATCCGGCTGCATCGCTGAAACCACGCGCCTGGCTGATCGCGTTTTGACCGGCCGTCGCATCCAACACCAACAACACTTCGTGCGGTGCCGCTTCGATCTGTTTCCCGACCACGCGACGGATCTTATCCAACTGCTGCATCAAATGGCTCTGCGTTTGCAATCGTCCTGCCGTGTCGATCACGGCATAGTCGTAACCTTCTTCGGCGGCGCGTTGGGCGGTGCGAAACGCGACGCTCGCCGGGTCGGATTCAGCCGGGGCGGTGACGATATCGCACCCGATCCGCCCCGCCCAAACGGTCAATTGTTCCACCGCCGCGGCGCGAAACGTATCGCCAGCGCCCAACAGCACCTTCGCACCGCTTTTGTGCAAATTATTCGCCAATTTGCCGATCGATGTTGTCTTGCCGCTGCCGTTAACGCCGACCACCAAAATCACGGTCGGACCTGATTCTGCCTTGGCCAAACCGACCGAGTCACCGACCAGCATCTCGCGAAGTTGTGCGGAAATGCTTTTCAGCACTTCTTCAAAATGGACCACGCGACCGCGATAATCTTTGCCGATTTGGTCGCGAATCTCCGTCGCCGGTTCCACACCCATGTCAGTGCGAATCAACTTGGCAAACAATTCTTGCAAGAACGTTTCGTCGACCAGTCGCCCTTCGGATTTGAACAGGTCGCGAATGTCGGTGTTCAGGACCGCTCGGGTTTTTTGCAAACCGGCACGCATCCGGGCAAGCAGGCCGCCTTTGTCCTCATCGGACGGCTCCGGCTGTGATTTGGACCTCCAAAAAACCATCCCACTACGCTCCCGGTTCAATTAACGACAGAATGACTCATTCAAGAGCCTATCCGAAAAGGGTCAGACCCCTTTTCGGATAGGCTTCTAGCGATTGTTTCGATCGAGCAAGATTCCCGCAACCGGACGCACCCCATGCTGCACCTTCAATCCACATCGACCACCCGCTGGTTGGCACAGGTCGATCAAAGCCTTGACGAAATCCTGATCGATCATGCCCACTGCGAACGCAAAGCGGCAACGACGGCGCTGAACCTGATGAACTCGTACGTCGACGATCTGCAGCTTAGTCGCGAAATGACGCGGATTGTCGAAGAGGAACTCGAACACTACTGGATGGTGATCGACTTGCTGGAGCGTCGGTCGATCGCGTTTCGCACGCTGCAACCGGGCCCGTACGGCCGCAAACTCAATTCTCTGGTGCGAACCGGCGAACCGCATCGAGCGATCGATCGGTTGCTGATCGCCGGATTGATCGAAGCGCGCAGCTGTGAACGGTTCAGTTTATTACGCGACCACATGGCTGGGCGCGATGATGAGCTGGCCGATTTCTACGGCAGCCTGTTCGAGAGCGAAGCGCGGCATCACACGACTTACGTTCGCTTGGCGGAGAACTTCACGGGCGGCGATCGCCAGGCGGTTCGCAAACGGTTGGACGAACTTTCGGCCCAGGAAACCGAAATCATCGCCGCAGGATCTCACCTGGCACGAATGCACAGCTAGGCGTTGTAAAAATAGACTTCATAAAAAAACCTTGCCCCGCTATGGTCAACGCGTAAGATGACAGCGAGTCGTCGGTCGCCAGTGCGATCGCGACCACTTTCCCAGGACGGAAAGTTCGAGCGTTCCAGACGCCCCGCGATCATTCGCATCAGGCTTGTCGGAACCTCTTTATTACTGGCAAATGCGAGCAGTGGATTCACTTGCCGCAGTACAAGCCGGCCGCGCAGATGCCGACGGAATCGTGCGACTGCGATCGAAACGGAAGTCCAATGCTCTTTTGGGAAGGAAAACCGACCATGCGTACCGATTTGTTTGCGCCACAGGCTTTGTCTGCACCACCGGCCACCGATCGCATCTTCAGCTTGCTTGCCGCCCTAGCGATTTGCTTGTTGTCAATTCCGCAACCTGCTTTGGCTCAATTTGGGCCGGCAAATCCACTTTCCCCTGCATCCGAGTCGGCAGTCCGTTTCGATGTGCCGCAATTGGTGCAAGCGAGAGTTCTTGACCAGTCTCAAGCCGCGATCAACCTTGGCGGCGACATTTTGATCGACGTCGAGTTAACGTTGTCGGTGATTGTCGATTCGCTTGCCGCACCCAGGATTGATCAATTGTTGGTCGAGATCACTCCTCGCGGCGGCTCGGCGATGGTCGCCGATTACGCGCCGCGAACCGAATTGGCCAGCAATTACAACGGCGGGATCGAAGTCCAGCGGACCGACGAAACGACTCGCACCGTATCGGTGGCGGCCGACGGTCGCTATCCGCCGGTTGCCGGCGCCAGCCTGACCGCGACGCAGGCAGATCGGAACACCGAAATGATGAAATTCAACCGCGTCGCGCCGATGCATTTGATCGCCGCCAGCGGCACGACGCGTCGCGGCCGTGGCGTTTATTTTAAGTTTCGCTCGACCGATCAACAGATTATNNGGCGAATTGATCGAAGTGATGGTGACCGGTGATAGCCAGCGCAGCGGTTTTTCTTCGGATGTGGCGTCGTTTGCCGGTTTGGCCAGCAGACCACAGCGAGTCGGCACCGGCCGATTCTTGGTCGCGGCTTATCGTGGCGATTGTCCCGATGCTCGGCAAGCGGCGCGACGCTTGGCCGATGCCGAAGCGGCGATGCGAAGCCACGTGCATGCCATCGGGTCCAGCGAAACGATGCCGTTAGCCGGATCGATCGGCAATCCGGCGTCGATCCTGCGGCACGTGTCACGCCGAATCGATTGGTCGGAATCGTTCAACCGCGAACTGGCAACCAAAGCCGCAGTGGCGCTTCATATGGCATTGGACGGATCGCTGCAGCCGCACACGGATCGCGATTTCCGCGACCTGCCGGTCGATGTTCGAGCGGCTTTTCTCGATTATTTGGCAGCGAGGAAAGAGTTCGGACGCGTCAATCGGTTGGCGGGACAACCGGCGACCGAAACCGTTGCCGGGGCGAACTGAACGTTAACTGAGTTTCCTCGATAACGATTCTTGAAGTCGCACTTATGGGGCGCATCCCCACGCGTGAGCGAGGGACTAGTCGCGGAGGTTGCGGCAGCCTCGTAAGTCGGTCTCTGGATAGCAAGTTTTGAAATTGTGCCAATTCATGGTCAATCGTATTCGTATTCGCATCGCGTTGGTCGAGTACGAAAAGCCAAATCAATGACCGCTCTCGGACCGTTGAATATGAAATGCACAACTTCAAAACTAGCGCGTCGGGCGAACGAGATTCAGTTTTTGCTGAAATGCAGCGCCGGCGACAGATCGCGGCCCAGCGGGTTTCGCAAATAGGTTCGATAGCATTCCGGACAGAGTTCGTACTGGGCCCGATGGGTTGGTAAATCATCGTCGGCAACATCTTCGGACGGATCAAAGTCTGACGATTGCCGAATATTACTCGACCGATCGTCGACACCAAGACCCGACGATAAAGCGTCTTCACCGGTTTGCAAATCGTCACAACTGTCGTTCAACGTGACCGGTTTGGACTCAATCCCTTCCAGCATTTGATGCAGCAAGGACAGCGAGTCGACTTCACCCGAATCATCCGCTTCTTGCTGCTGATCGGCGACGCTGTGCACTTCAACGTGAACGATGTAACGCGTCCGCTGGGTTGAATCGATCACTGATTTGCATCGGTCGCAGGTGTAGTGAGTCATTCGATCAGCCCTAGCGAGAACAGGATCGGTAGCCGCAGCAGCTGCGGGCCCACCGGACAATCTTTCGTTGCGATCACGGATTGCGAGCATCTGATTCGCCATAGCCGCGAACACCAACGCGACGACATGCGTCCAAGACGCGGGTGAAAACCCGGATCACACCTTTATCGTAATGAGCTGCGATCGTCAGTGACAACCCAAAGTCGACAATCCGGACATAATTCGCAACGGACATCGGTGTGTTTTCTGATCCGTTTTTGCGGACTAGAGGATGCAGACCGATGTTTGTGAGTCTGGCAAGTTGTTGAAGTTTATTGACAGTTTTGATGAATATCCGCCGCTGTCGGTTTGCCATAGAGCACGGTTCCCTGGTTAGAATAAGGCCCGACACCGATCTGTCTTCATCACGTCCGTTTATCCGCCGCCTCGACTAACAAGTTCAGTCGAAACTGAGTTCGGGGCGACTTCACCCGCTGAAGGATGCGTTACGATGCCCGGCAGTTCTATTCTCGAAACCAACGTGTTGGTTCTCAATCGTTTTTACATGGCCATTCGTGTGGTCAATGTTCGCCGGGCGATGACGCTGCTGTATCGCCAGTGTGCCGAAGTCATCGTGATGGAACAGGACCAATTCGTCAGCTATGACTTCGAAAGCTGGGTCGAATTGAGCCAACTATCGGCACTCGAAAAACAACCCGACGAAGATTACCTGCAGGCGATCAGCTATGAACTACGCGTGCCACGCATCTGCCGACTAACTCGGTTCGAACGGATGCCCGCACAAACCGTACGGTTCAATCGCAAGAATCTGTTCGCCCGCGATAACCACCAATGCCAGTACTGTGGCCAGAAACCGCCGACTAACAAGCTGAGTCTCGATCACGTGATCCCACGCAGCCACGGCGGACAAACCACTTGGGAAAACATCGTCTGCTGCTGCCTGCGTTGCAACAGTCGCAAAGGGGGACGCACCCCGCAACAGGCGCGAATGACGCTGATGACCCGACCGGCCAAACCGCGATTCAATCCGCTGCTTGCCGATTCGATCACCGATCCACGCTACGAATCGTGGAAAACGTTCCTATCGGCCAGCGCCTCAAGCGGCTGATCCGGACAAGACATCCGTATCTACATCCGTATTTTCCGGGTGTATGCGAATCGTGATCCGCGAATCGGCGCCGTCGCGATTATCGGCGAAGTTCGCGGAACGTCGACCAGCTCATGAAAATGAGTATGCCGCCTGCGATCACGAAGATGATGTCCATCATCAGACTCGCTCCTCGTAGCGGTGCGGACTGCTCCATCCCGAGCAGACCCATAGCCGCGTCGGTCAAAAACAAGACGACGATCACTACCGCTAATACCAAGCTGATCAGGCTGAGAGCCTTGGGCATTCATGGACCTCGGGGTATGATCATCCGGGTGGTAAAGTGACGAGCTGACGCAACGATGAGCCGCAGTATAGTTACCCGGTCCGCAATGTTAACCACCAGGGCACCATGGAAAGTTGGCTAGTTTGGGTAAAATGATGATTTTTTCCGATTCTGTCGGTTGATTGCTCTCTGGTGATTCACTTTTCCTTCACATTTGCCCCTTGCTGGCCGGCGTCAGTACCCTCCAAACATGAATCGTTCGATGTCATTGACCGCTTCCACTGGGTTTGACCCAAGCGCTTCGTCGCTTTCGCACGAACCGTCAGCGAAAATCGCTGCTGAGCCTTGGCAATGGTGGCGATCGCAAATGCCGGTGACGCAAAACTGGGCCTACCTGGACCATGCTGCCGTCGCTCCGCTGACCGCTGGGGGGGCCAGAGCGATGGTCGATTTTGCCGCCGAAGCTTCGCAACAAGGCGACACGGTTTGGCCACAGTGGGCTGCGGAAGTTGACGGATTGCGAGGCGATTTTGCCGACCTGCTGAACTGTGATACCACCGAAATCGCGCTGATTCCTAACACCTCATTCGGAATCAACGTCGTCGCTGAAGGGCTGCCATGGCAACCGGGCGACAATATCGTGATTCCCGGTGGCGAGTTTCCCTCGAACGTTTTTCCCTGGCAGAATCAAAAGCGGCACGGTGTGGAGTTGCGGATCGTCGATACCGGTGCCGATGGCCAGATAGATGTCGGGGCGCTGCGAAATGCGATCGACGATCGTACTCGCATCGTTGCGGCCAGCTGGGTGGGTTATGCCAGCGGTTTTCGGATCGACTTACCAGCGTGCGTCGCAGCGGCTCACGAGGCCGGTGCGTTATTTTTTCTCGACGCGATTCAGGGGCTAGGTATTTTTCCGCTCGATCTGCAGCAAACGCCGGTCGATTTCCTGGCCGCCGATGGCCACAAATGGTTGCTCGGCCCCGAAGGTGCGGGCGTCGCGTTCATTCGCAAGCAGCATTTGGAACTGTTGGCCTGTGTTCCGGTCGGCTGGAACAGCGTCCGCGCCGCACACCACTTTGGCCAAGCCCACTGGGACCTCAAACCCGATGCGTCGCGATTCGAAATCGGTTCGCACAATATGGTCGGCATGCGAGCCTTGCGGCAAAGTTTGTCGCTGTTCCGCCAAGTCGCCGCCGTCCATGGCCCCTGGGCGATTGCCGATCGAGTGCTCGACTTGGCCACTACGCTGGACAAAAAACTGCGAGAAGCGGGGGCGATTACCGCTGTTGCTTCGTCGCGTGATCATCGCAGCGGGATTGTCACGTTTTCGTTGCCCGGAATCGTGCCAAACACGATTCGCAAACATGCCGCCGAAAACCGAGTCGCCGTTAGCTGTCGCGGTATTGGTGTCAGAGCTAGTATTCACGCCTATAACAACGAATCGGACATCGATCGTTTGGTGGAAGTTGTCCAAACCCTAGCGACGAAGAATCGCGACAGCGACTAACACCCTGATTCGTCAAAAACCACTTGCCAACACCTTCTCATGCCTTATCCCGTCAAAGCGGTCTACACCGGATCGTTTGATCCGATCACGTTGGGACACCTCGACATTATTCGTCGGGCCAACCGTCTGTTCGCTCACATTGTTGTGGGCATCGGCATCAACAAAGACAAATCACCCTTGTTTGATCCCGATCAACGCGTCGCTTTGGTGGAACGATTGACGGCTGATATGGAAGGCGTCGAAGTTGCCACGTTCGACGGTTTAGCGGTCGACTTTGTCCGACAGGTCGGCGCCAGCGTGATGGTTCGCGGGATCCGTCCGCTGACCGACATCGCCGGCGAGTTCACGATGATGATGGCCAATCGTCAGCTCGATCACGGAATCGAAACGGTCTTTCTGATGGCTGACGAGCAATTCGTGCACATCAGCAGTTCGCTATTGAAGCAGATCGCGGTGATGAGCGACAACGATGAACACTTAGCCAAGTTTGTGCCACGAGAAATCATCGCCGATGTTCGTCGCAAATTGCGGGCTGGTTAAAAGCTTTTCCGTAAAACACTAGCCGCTTTGGCATCAGTTGCGGGCAAGTTTTGTGTCTCGAACTTCTGACATCGGCATCAAAAACGGGGTTTAGTCTTGGCGGTCGCGAAGGTAGCCGATCGCAATTCGCAGTTCGCCATAGTCAAACTTAGATCCGAAATGAGTCTTCGCCTCGGACAATGTCGCGTTCGGATTAGTAGAGAAAAATTGCCTGATCTCTTCCACCTTATTTTTTGACAACACGCGATGAATGTCCAGTTGGTTCGCTTGAACGTAGTGTGCCAAGTGACCCTGAATCGTGCTTGAGGAAAGTCCCCGTTCCTCGGCAATCTGGTCGACCGACTTTCCCGCCTGGAACATTGTCAAACTGATTTGTTTGGTGGCGGAACTAGACTCAGCCGACGATTGTTTTCCATCGGGCGTCTGGTCCGACGGAATCTGATTCGCCTGGCAATATTGCCGGATAATGGATTCAATGTCTTTGCCGTAACGTTCCAAACGTTTACGAGCGATACCTCGAATCTTACTTATAGCATGACGTGTCGTCGGCAAGTCGACTACCAATTGTCGAAGCGAATCGCTGGTCAACACCGCCCGTTGTGATACCCCCTGTTTATCAGCCATGCTTTGCCGATACCGCAGCAGTTGGGCATACAGGTCAGGATGCGGTACCCCTTCGGGGACTGTTTCTGTGTCCGATCCAAGGGTGAGCCTTCGCGCGAAATCCAACTCGGCATCGAATTGGGCTCGCTTATAAGCCACAGTGGAAAAACCTTCGCGGCAAGCCGCAAAGCTGGCCTGTTTAAGGAACAATTGCTTTTGCAGTTGTTCAAATTGCGAGTGCACCGACATTCGCACGGACTGGTTATCAGTCAGTTTAGGGATCGCATCGGCGGCTTGCATCAGACCGGCAAGTTTCTCGGTAAAGTAGCCGGCCGCCTTGATGATTCGCGGGCGGAGGATCGGATTGGATTCCGGCAGCCCTTCTTGCTCAAAGTATGCGAGCAGTTGCGGACGAAACTTATCAGCGATCGATGTGAGTTCTTCGTGTGCCTGTCTCGCCAGGGCGCTGACTTGTTGACCGGCCTCGGCGGTCAACTGGCTTTGGTTCTCATGATAAGTCTTTCGCAATCGACTTAGATTCTGTTCAATCGATTGAAAACTGAACAGGTCTGAGATGAGGCATTGTTGGTACTGGCGCTTGGCCTGGTGTACCTGAGTCGCTGACGGCGAGTTGCGTTCGGCTTCGGCGGTATAGTGTTTGACCACCGGGTCCGTCTTAACGCTCGAGTAATCGATCCTTGATCGCAACACGATCCCTTCAAAGCTCTTACAGCGGCTCAGAGCAACATACACTTGACCGTGGGCAAAGGCGGCCTGGGCATCAATGATCGCGCGCTCGAAAGTCAACCCTTGGCTCTTGTGGATCGTAATCGCCCAAGCCAACTTCAGCGGATATTGGATAAATTTCCCCAGCACCTGTTCTTCGATTTGCTTAGTCGTTTCATTTAACGCGTATTTGACGTTTTCCCATTCGTCGGGCATGACGCGGATATCGTGCGTATCGTCTTGGCAGCGAACAAAAATAGCTTCGTCGGTAATGCCAACAATTTTACCGATCTTGCCGTTGTAGTAACGTTTTTCGGGTTGCAAATCGTTCTTGATGAACATCACCTGAGCCCCACGTTTGAACTCAAGTTTCTGCTCGGTCGGAAATGAGCTAGTGGGAAAATCGCCGACGATCGTCGCCGCAAAACAATGTGATTTCCCGGGCAATTGGGCTAGGTTTCGCGTGTTGATTTCTAGCGACACGGCATTGGTCGCCGTCAGCGTGATGTAGGATTCATTGGGTGGTGGCCTAAAGTTTGGTATATATCGACCATTGAGCGTCTGCAGCGTGGCTTCATCGAGCCGATTGTCACGTACCTTGTTTAACAAATCGATAAACGTCGCATCGGATTGGCGGTAGATGTGTTTGAGTTCGATGGAAACATAATCAGTCTTTTTTAATGCCACGCTGCCAAAGAAATAGGGAGTTTCATAATAGCGGCACAGCGTTTCCCAATCCTCTTGCTTGACCACCGGTGGCAGTTGATGCAAATCGCCGATCATCAACAATTGAACGTTTCCGAATGGGCGATCATCATTACGAAACCGACGCATCGCATCATCGACCGCATCCAGTAAGTCGGCTCGGACCATGCTGATTTCGTCGATCACCAAAAGATCGAGGCTGCGGATCAGATTCAATTTCTGCCGCGAGAACTTTCGCGGCTCCTCGCGGCGGTGGCCATCGGGAACGTGTAGTCCGAAAGGTAGCTGAAATAGGGAATGGATTGTCATGCCACCGGCATTGATCGCAGCGACACCGGTCGGCGCAACGATCGCCATCCGCTTGCCACCTTCGGCCTTAATTTGGCGTAAGAAAGTTGTCTTTCCGCTGCCCGCTTTGCCAGTCAAGAATACATTCGTCGATGTTTCACGGACGTAATCGCACGCAAGTTCCAATTGCGGATTGGTTTGTAAGGTCATTAGGTATACCCTGATTATGTCTTGCACCCGGCCGGAGGTGGCGGATTATAACATTTTTCACAAACCAAATTCATGATAGGTGCTGATTGCAAGACGGTTGGTATTTCGCTTCAGGCCAGCACTATCAGTCTGCGGTCTTCAGTCTGCAGGCCGCTGGACGTCTTTGCAACGGATGCCGCTTGCTAACGTGCTTGGAAAAATAATCGCCAGGTCAATCTGAATGGGGTTGTCCCATTTGTTTCGGGGTGGGTTGTCTCGCGGCGCGTTAGGGACGATGCTTTGCAATGCGGTCGGAAGTGGGTGGGGTGATCGCTCGCGGGACGCTTGCTTGCCAAGCGTCTGTCGCGGGAGGAAAGTCCGGGCTTCGCAGGGCAGGATGGTCGATAACGTCGACCGGCCGTGAGGCTAGGGAAAGTGCAACAGAGAACAGACCGCCGAACGGCTGTGTCCGCAAGGATTCGGTGCGTGGTAAGGGTGAAACGGTGCGGTAAGAGCGCACCAGCGGCCGGGGTGACCCGGTCGGCTTGGTAAACCCCATCCGAAGCTAGACCAAACAGGGTGCATGGTTGTGCGTCGCCGCAAGGTGGCCGCAACCGCGAGGCGGCTCGTCTTGCTATCGACATCCGGGTAGGTCGCTCGAGGCGGCGGGCAACCGTCGTCCCAGATAAATGGTCACCGGCGGCGTCTC
>DIUH01000420.1 GCA_002428205.1 Planctomycetaceae bacterium UBA6163 | reverse complement strand
ATGTCGTCTTTGAGTTCACGTCGGCGAGCACCCGTCGAAGTGACGAGTTTTTCAAGCCACGAACGTACGCTGAGATCGGTGTGGCGGAGTACTTCATTTTTGATCCACACAGCGAGTACCTCTCACCGGCTTTGCAAGGATTTCGGCTCACGAACGATTGTAGCTACGTTCGCGTTGAACCTAACACGCGTGGGCAATTGGAGTCTCGCCAACTCGGTTTAACATTGGAGCTCGATGGCGGTGAGCTAGTCATTCGAGACGCCGTGACCGGGCAGATATTGCCGACTCAAGCCGATGCCGCGTTACAACGCGAACAGGTAGCAGTTCAACGCGAACAGGTTGCAGCTCAAAGCGAGCAAGCTATGAAGCAACGCGAAGAGTTAGCTCGGCGCGAGGCGAATGAGCTTGCCGCCAAGAACGCAAGTCTGGAATTGGAATTGAAGCGATTGCGAGCAGAGTTGGATCGGCGCGGGACCTCGAGCGAGTCGTAGAAGGGGTTTCCTGAACCCGAGATGCACAAATGGGGCATGCCTCTTTATCGTCAAAGAAGCCCATTAGATTGCCTCCATTTGACGCAGGCAACTAAGCTGGCATACGAAAAGCGTGCCGTTCGGAAAGCGTGCCGTTCGGAAAGCCGTGAAGCGGCGAAAAACTGTAGCCCCGGGTGAGCGAAGGCGAGCTCCGCGAGTCGAGCGTAACCCGGGGATTACGATAACACCGAAGCTGGCGACGAGCAATCGATTTGCCAACCTGATGAATCAAGCCGAGTCGCAACCGATTGGAACACTGGCATAAGCGCGCGGTGATCCACTTGTCGCCGATCGCTGTTGTTCTTCTAACCCCGGGTAAACCCTGCCGCCACTTCGATCGTTTCTCGCTCTTTAACGCGATTCACCGCAGCGACGAGTTTTTAAACGGTTCGAATCGGCTCGATTGCGAAAACCGGCGTGGCAAACAGCTACAGTATTTTTGCAAGTGCCAGTATGGCTAAGATTCGCATTGTTCATTCAATCTGATTAATGGATTTGTCCGGCGATAGACGGCGGANNCGCAGACGGGCCCTTATCGCGATCGACGGTTAGTCTAATTCTGTTTGTCGATCATGATGTAATCATCTGAAAAGGAAAGCCATTGTTCGACAAGTTGGTCCTGAACTTCTTTCGATGGAGCAACCTTTCCAGAGTAATGCCCGCCTGGGAATCGGCAGTGGTAATTGTCAATGGCACCGTCAAAATCCATAGGAGACAAATACCGCTCATGCAAAATGGAATCAAGGATCGCGAGGATTAATGCTCTTTGTTTGTAGCCTGCGTCTGGCTGTTTCAATTGCTCAATCAATGCTGGCACGGCCGCATAGCCCATAATTAGCAATTTCCCGTGTGGCGAATCGGGAGAAATGAAAGAGTGATAGCGAGGACCATACTCGCTGCCGATCATCTTGATCGTACTCGGGGGCATCAGCTGTGAAATCAATACGTTGGATTTCTCATAATCGTCTTCGGATAGCGTAATGCGAATCGTGGGACCAGGCTTAACTTCAATTTCGCACCTGTCGGAAGCAACGAGCACCAGTTCAGCGAGGACCTCTTCATTATCGATATCTGCGATCGAAACTGAATCGTGATAAAACACTTTGGCAGTGTAGAGGCCCGGCCGTCGAATGCGTACGAATCCAGCCAGATCGAGGGCCCGATGATCCGACTCTCCGAACTCAAGTTCGCCCTGAGTGTACACGCCTCCGCCCATACCGGCACGCTGCCCGATTGTGGGCAATCGTTCTCCATTCTCGTCCCAGACATGTATTCGCCATCGGGATAATCGCCCGCTTCGATAATCGCCGCCGAAAGTGAACCAGACGGATTCCTGGCCAGGATCCTGATTTACGATCTTTACCGGGATTCGGGGTGTCTCCCTGACTGCTGATTTAATGCGTTGTCCCTCGTTCACATCGATTCGCAACGGCGCAGCCTTTCCCTCGATGCGTCGTATTGTGGTGAGTAACGCGAGGTCGTTGGTCAGTGACCAGCCCGCATCCGAATCGGAACTCGTCTTTCCTGTGTTGCGAAGATCACGCAGTGGCTGCAAGGCCGATCCGCCACGTTCGGCCAGTAGGTTGAGAATTGCTTCGGGTTGATGCTTTGGTTTTGAATCTACAAATGACCAATCAATCTGCGGATTCGCTCTGTATCTTTCGATCATCTGCTCTATCGTCGGGGTCTCGCCCGGTTGAGCGCTAGCCAACGTTGCGAAACAAACCACTAACGAAAGCGTGATCGATGAATATTGCATGTGCTTTTTTCCGCTCTGAATTGAAGGATGTAGCCAAATTTGCGAACGCTGACGCTAGCCGTGCGATCCATACGTATGACTGGGCTTAGCAAAGTTTAAAACTTAGGCCTCTACTGCTCATCGCACGGTTCCTTGTTCACTGCGGCGGGCTCATAATTGCACCAGAAATGGATCTTGGGCACATCCTCATCGGCGATAATGCACTCAAACACTGGTGCAATTTCAAACAGTCTATCGGAGACGGTAGGCGAAATCAAAGCAAAGTGGTGTTTTCCTGCGCTAATTGGACGCATGAGAAGAATCGGTTTGCTGTCTCCCGTGACGGAGTACTCTCGTTTGGTGAAAGTTTTCGTAACTGCGATCGAGTCCGCGGTCAAATGCAGTACTCGTGGCAGCAATGCAATCAATGCGCCACCGACAGGCGCGATCAAAAATGACAGTGTGGGTAATCGCCCAATTTCAGCGTTCCATCGAATCGCCAGAGCCTCGAGTGCAAGGAGTACGACGATGAAGATTATCGTAAGTCGCACTGTCCGTTGTAGGCCGACCACGAACGAACCGCGGCGGAGCAGCAAACAGAATGGCTCGTAGATGGTTACGGGTTCGAATGCCATTGTGGTACCCATCAATCGGTAGGGGGAGCAATTGAAATCACGCGGTTGCGTTCGAGTTGCTTGCCATCAGGAAACGCGGTGCGAGCAACTGAAGTGCATTTCGTTGTTCGTCGCCTGAAGTGCTAATCGTGTTTTCCTTTAATGTGCCGTGCCGCTCGATAAATCATCAGAAAAATTCCGCTTCCAAAAATACCGATAACCAGCCCGGCAAACGACCCGATCAACGCACCACCGTGCCAAGGCAAGTTCCAAGGAGAGTTCAGCGTGGCTAGTATTACACCCAGCGTCGCGGTCACCACAATCGAAATAAATACGAATATTGCTTGAAATTTATTATCCTTCCAGCGTACGTTTACGCCAGTTACGGTATCAGTGACAACATTATAAGTCGCGTGAGTTCTCGTTAAGCCATGCGTTTTATCTTGGCTCGTGGTCTCAACATCTACGGGTGGTTGGAAAGGGTTCTCAGACACGACGCAGTACCTTTGGTTTTCGATAGTCTTCGCTTCACAATCGAAGATTGCATCTGGCGACGAACGGTCGCCGTAGCCGAGCGGCGACAATAAATCATAAATTTCAAAACGCTCGGCCCGTCCGCTTCGGCTCACGGCTTGGCAAGTTCACCTTTTCCTATCTTGGCAGGAAGCTCGACTACGCGTGCCTTCGCACACAACGGGCGGTCATCAAGCAGGCCACGAAGGACTTTCCGCATTCTAGCGTGGGGTCATCCATGGATGGAGAGTGCAGTTTCAGTTTGCCCGTGCCAAAAGCTTTGGTCATAGCCGAAGCCTTCGAGGATTTTGTCGATAGATGATATTATGTAGTTTTCGTCGTATTTTGCATACACAACTTCAGGCAGGTCGGTGTCGTTGAGGTAGATTGCCAGTCCGACGGATTTGCCAAACGCAATCGTTTGCCGCTGTTCGTTCTTATCAGTGTAGGCGAGGAATGATCCCATGGGCGCACCAGTATCTGTAAGCTGTGGCAAGGCCTGATCAAGATGGTGAATGTCGATGTCAATGCGACTGCATGCGATCTCATTTCCGCCCGCAAGCAATTGCGATCATCCCTCGACAACTTTATAGAAAACATGGCCATCCAGGGCTTTAATCGTTGGGCCTTCGTAACGCTCGCCACGGTCCATCGGTCGAAGGCGAGCGTTAAGTGTTGCAACGGCCGTGTTTGTCATCTTCGGTGAAGCGTCTGTGATGCGGGTGCCAAACTCTCAAATTCGTCGCGCAGATCGGTCCGTTCGCTCGGCCAATGGCCTGAGGTGCGAATGTGGTTGATTGCAAAAATCGACATCTAATCAGTCGCGTACGCGTCCATAGCGGTTTGGATTTCGCACTTGACCCCAAGGGCAGCATTTCGGTAATGGATCGCGATATAAATGCCCTCGAGAATCCGAATGTCAACACGAAGCGGAGTCCTTGCCGTACTGACGCTATCAATAGCATCCACAGGGTGCATTGTAATCGGTTCGCGAGACAAGTTTGAATCTCATGTTAAACAGCAACTCATAGATGGCGTGTTCGTGCCCTATGCGTACATTGCCCCCAATGAAAAGAGGCTTTACGTTCCGTTCTTTCGAATCGACCGAGAGCATCCGCCGCATGATCTAGTATTGCTTTTGTACGACCAAACCCACGAACAGTCCAGCGACGCATTCGATCAAATTATTCTGGACGATGTCGCCATCTCATTTGAGAACGGAAAGCACAAAAGCCTTATTTCGCCAGATTCACCAGCAGCAGAGCGAACCTATACAGTCGCTCGGGGTAATGCTGTTAACGATGAACGGGGCAAGAAGCGGTTCGTTGCTGCGATCGAATACAGTGAATCATTTACGCTCACCCTTGTGGGTGAGTGCGTGACGCTCACGGGCGAGCGAGTCCCATTCAGGCGATTCGTCTGGTATAAATACGATGGTCGCGATTGGACATGCTGGACGTTAATGCAGGAATTGTCTGGCGTGTGATCGAAGTGCCTCGGTCGGGTGTCGATACGCGTCACGCGAAAAAGATTCTCAATCTCAAAATCGCCCGACTCGGGTGTTCGGGTGCACGCAATTGTCCCCCGCAGTTTCGCAGCGCAGTCGGTCAACGTCACGCGGGATCTTGGGCGCCGTATTCCTTCAATACCGACGCAATGCGCTCGGCAAGTTGCTCGGACGGCCTATCGCGACGCCAGAAAGATCGTCGATTCGGTATGATCATGAGCGTCAATTTGTGGTTCCCCAGTCGGTGTTCAATTCCTACATGAACTGTAGTGTTGCCATGTGAGATGTCATAGCCCGCAATATCCAATCGGCGCACGCCCGTTGTCCTGCTCTCGCAGATCGTTCGCGAATAGGTGTAATCGGCCGCATCGAGAATGTCTGCAATCTCGTCGTACAAAACCGGCGGCGCATCAAAAATAAGTGCGTTTTGCATTGGTGCATCAATCTGCTGTGATTCGTGATACTTCAGTCGGGGAATGCTTGCGATGGCCGAGTGGTGGCAGGGCCTGGTTTCCCATGTGGAGGCGGCCGATCCGCCGCTTCGGCCCATCGGATGGTTGCCGCATTATCTGTCTTGTTCGCCGCCGTCTTTATCGTAGGCTTCTCGTTCGAATGGGTTGTCGCGATAGAACCGTTTTCCAGTGTAATAGACGTAACAAGACGCGATTAAGTATGCCGGAAGCATCAGCGGTCCCCACCTTTCATATTGAGCGACGTGCACGACTTCATGCCTTCGCGCGATTGCGAGTGCGGCATCGGTCTGTCCCAGGATGATGTGCCCAAGGGTCAGTGCAAGGGTGAATTGTCCGTGTGGAAGTCTGTGAACAAACCATTTGATGCCACCATCATAGAATTCGATCGCTGGTCCGACGATCCGGACACGGCCACCAAAAATGACACCAGTGCAACCAATCAGCAGTCCGATGATGGAGTACGGCGACGCCCAGGCTATCACGGCTATCTTTCGCAATGCCATCATCGCATGTTTAAGGGCATTCATATGATTCAGTGCGGTAAATGAGCCGCAGCCAAAGGACGATGATATCACGACCCGCATCACGTGCGGTTTTCGTTCGCCGCCTCGGTGTCCTGCGGTTTTCGCGTCATCATATATGTTGCGAACCCAGAGTTGACAACTGCGGCGACCAAGTTTACAGCGCCCAGCCCAATGAACCAAGCCACCACGAACGAAACTGCAAACAGGTAAAAAATGATACCCTGCCAGAATGGTGATATCGGTTTTTTGTTATTGGCGAGTTCTTTATTGTGACGAAATGTATCCCAACCCGATTGAATGGACGTGGGAATTCGTTCGTGAAGAAAATTAATTAAGGAATCACGCGAGTCTGTTGTTCCAAGTTCAATTGACAATCGAGAATCCAGAGTCGTTAGTTTGATGCTGCCACCCTGCGGCCAATTTCTCCATTTGGCGTTCTGGAGTTCTTCAAATCTGATTTGTCGTTTCGTGAATACGCCGACTTGTTCTATCGCATCCTCGGTGATTTCGAGTCTGTATCGTCGGGAGAAAAACCAAAGGTATATACCCAGCAAAGCAAACGCGCCCCAAAAAACACCAAAAATGCAGGCAGCTAAAGACGGGCTCTCGAACGATTCATCGGCATTGGTAGACGCCACAAAAACAGAGAAGGCGCCCATGCTTAAAAAGAAAATCGTGCAACAGATCCCGACCCGTCTGAAATACGGCCGAGCCGGCAATGAAATGGGTGTTTGGATTCGATTGCTCCGATCAGGATAACACTGGCGTTAACGGGGCGGTCGCCAAGAAACTATGGTTTCAAAACCCGCGTCGATGGAGGCGGTTCTCTCACCACTTGGCTATCTATCGTTGGTCGGCGTGACGATATCAGCAAGACGAAACCGTGGACTCTTTTCGCCCATTGGAATCCAGTGAGGAAATGTCGGCGACTTTACACCAAACGGGCCACGCTCGCGTCGGTTGTAGTATAACCGTTCGTCATCGTTGGTAAATCGCCCACAACACCGACAGTCGACATAGGTCAGATTCGTGTCGGCACCACCAACGCTAATGTCTATCCATTCGGGAATGCGCCCTTCGCGGTACAGGAAGCGTATGCAGTCACCGCGTGTCATTTCACGGTAATCGTCTAAAGAATCGAGGGAATCCATTGGGTACACGATCACATCTGCGTCGCGGTTGTCATCGTATGATTGGTTGGGGAAAATTCGATAAATGTATTTTTCGGGAAGTTGATCAAGCAGCATCGTCTTCGCGAACGCAATGGCGTCTGCAGTCGCAAGGTCTAGAAGTCGCACAAAGTCAGACTGTTGCATTGTTGTTTTTTTGCGGATAACGTTGGCAGCAATCGTGCCACCGATACGTGTTGCTGAACGTAGCGAAGTTCAAGGCTGAAGTCGCTGCGGTTCCTCGCTTCCCGCTGTGTGTGTTTTTGTTAATGCGTTTTGCGAAGTTGATTGTACCGTCAGCGGCGATCGAGAATCAATCGACTGCTGGTCGGTTTTGTAAGCCATGTGATCGAAGTTGTGGTTATCATTAGACGGGTGATTACTGAAGCAATGGATTAGTGATGCCATGCCGCACAAGCTATCTGCAGTCGCTGATAGATCAGGTGATAAAACGAAGTGGTCAGTCATCCGGTCAGCAGTACCGTTGACGGCGCATCTTTCTCGTTGGGCTTCGCTAGCGACAAAAGTTAGAAGCCGCCACTGTGGTTTGGTGGCGGAACAAAATGCGTTCGCCGGGCGTGCAACAAATAGGTATCCACTTCGAAAGCACGCAACTGCACGCTCTGGAGCAACGGTACGCCCGGCACGGGCGTGAACTTGTGGGGTGCCGTTCCCTTTGGGGACCAGTCCCCTGTGCGATACCCGATTTCGCCGTTTTCCTGCT
>DIUH01000184.1:560-14627 GCA_002428205.1 Planctomycetaceae bacterium UBA6163 | reverse complement strand
TGGTCGCAAGGCATTACTCGTCTCGATGCGATCATCTTGTCGCATGCCGATGCCGATCATTACAACGCGGTGCCAGGATTGTTGCGCCGGTTTCGAGTCGACGAGGTCGTTGTGCCGACCGGTATGTTCGATTCGACGAAGGTCGGGCTGGAACCGATTCGGCGAGCGATCGCATCGGCAAAGGTGCCGGTAAGAGAAGTTTCAAGCGAAGACGCTGTCCTTGATTTGTCATCCTCCGCCAACCAGCATCGTTTAAAGATTTTTGTCTTGCATCCGCCGCCCTATCGGGTTCAGGGGAACGACAACGCCAACAGTTTGGTGTTGAGGATTGATGTCGACGAGCGATCGATGGTCTTGCCGGGTGATTTGGAACCGCCTGGACTGGAAATGGTGTTGAACCAACCGCGCCCGCTTGCCGGTGGCGTGTTGATGGCGCCGCATCACGGCAGCTTGACGGTCGACAGCCAGGCGATTCTGGACTGGGCACGACCGGCCCAAGTGATTGTCAGCGGCGGAGAACGTGCGAAACGGCCCGAAGTCGCCGAGGCATTAAGGGTCCGTGGCAGTGACGTTTTTGTCACTGCGGAAATCGGTGCGATTCAAGTTACTTTGCCCGCCGGAGAGGCCGACGATCGGTCCGAAACGACGATCGGCACACAATCGGCACAACCGCTGAGAACGCAGACAACCATTCGTGCGTGGCTGAGCGATCCGTGGTGATGCGAGCGATTGCGTGGAAGGCGCGGCGCCGCTATGGGGGTAGTGCTTGGAGCGAGCAAGACTTCGTGGTACCCTCAACGCGTATCTTATCGGGAATGAACCGATTAAGCTGTTGGACCGCTCACAACATCCCGCCTTTCTCATTTCGACGAGCCACTGATGCGCACTGCGATCGATTTTCGTCCTTTGTTAACCTGCACCCTGGCACTGTCCACGTTCGCCTCGGCCGCACTGTTTTCCACCGGCTGCAATCGCGGTGGCGACAAGCGACAGTTCATCAGCGTCGGAACAGCACCGGTGGGCGGGGCGTTCTACACGGTCGGCAGTGCCGTTTGCGAAGTTGTGAACGAGCAGGCGGGCGATTCGAATTGGCGAGTCAGCGCTGAAGCAACCGGCGGGTCGATGGAAAACCTCCGTTTACTGACTCAAGGCAAGTTGCAGTTCGCAATGTCCAATTCGTCGATCACCTACTTCGCAGTCCGCGGCGAAGGTGATTGGGAACAAAAGCATGATGCCCGCGCGGTGATGACGCTGTTTCCCAATGTGGCGATGTTTGTTACGCCAGCCGGTTCGGAAATCGAAACGGTTGCGGATTTGAAGGGCAAACGAGTTTACTTGGGGCCCGAAGGTGCGGGGTTTGAGTATTTCGTCAAGCCGATTCTTGAGGCTCATGGTTTGACGATCGCGGACTTGACGCCTCGTTATGGCAGCCAACAGAGCGCTGTTGATCTGCTGGGCGACGGAGCGGTTGATGCGGCGATGATCGGCGGCGGTGTGCCCAATCCGGCATTGGCACAAATGGCGCAAGCGAACCCGATTCGCTTGATCCCGTATGATGATGCGGCCAAAGAAAAGTTGATTAACGAATATCCTTTTTTCGAAGCCGCGTCGATTCCCGCCGGTACCTACGCGGGAATTGATGAAGAATACAACGGTTTGAATGTCGGTTCGGCACACCTGATCACGCATGCCAGCATCGACGACCAACTGGTTTATGATTTTGTCAAAAAGGTTTACGAAAGCCGCGAACAGATCGCCAGTCGGCATCGTGCGGCGAAGGACATTACGCCTGAGAATGTCGCCAAGGCGAATGGCACTGAGTTTCATCCTGGCGCGATTCGATATTACGAAGAGATCGGTGTTTGGCCGACGACGGTGAAAAATGACTGAGTCGGCTGATGCGGTTTCGGTTGATCAAGACGGCAAAGACGGTACGAAGAATCGAACATCGTTGCGGGCGTGGGTGATTCCCGTTTTAGCCGCAGCCCTGTCGATCTATGTACTGATCGAGGTCAATTTTTCACTGCTGAGTCCGCTGAAAGAATTGGCGCTGTTTGCCAGCGCCGGTTTGATCCTTTGCTTTCTCTGTTTCCCGCTGCGGGTGAAGTGGTTACCCGAATCTTTGGCCGGGGCCAGCGATTGGTTGTTATCGATTTTGGCGACCATTTGCTGTGTTTACTTGATCTATTACGGTTCCGATCTTGGCCAGCGGGCTGGGATCTATAAGACTTCGGACTTGGTGATCGGCGCGATCGGTTTGGTGCTCGTGTTGGAAGCGACGCGAAGGTCGATCGGTTGGGCGCTGCCGATATTGGCACTTTTGTTTGTGCTTTACGCTCATGAAAGCATTTCGCAAGGGTTGCCCGATTGGCTGTTCCCGCACCGCGGTCAAGACTTTGGCGACTTGATCGGGCAAACCTATCTGCGAACCGAAGGCGTCTTTGGCACGGCGCTGGGTGTGATGTTTCGTTATGTGTTTTTATTCGTGCTGTTTGGTGCGTTTTTAGAAGCCAGCGGAGCGACCGGTTATATCATCGCGCTGGCGACACGCTTGCTGGGCAAGAAAGCTGGCGGCCCCGCAAAGGTCGCTGTTTTGTCCAGCGGTTTGATGGGATCGCTGTCCGGCAGTGCGGTTGCCAATGCGGCGACAACCGGCGTGTTTACGATTCCGCTGATGCGCAGCATCGGTTTTCGCCCGCACATCGCCGCAGGGATCGAAGCGGCGGCTTCATCCGGTGGCGCGCTGATGCCGCCGGTGATGGGCGCTGGGGCTTATATGATGATGGAAATCATCAATCGCACCCCCGCCGTCACCTATTTGGAAATTTGTAAAGCGGCAATCATCCCAGCGGTGCTGTACTATTTGTCGATTTTCTTGCTTGTTCATTTTTATGCCAAACGAATCGACGAGGTGCCTGAACTGGCTTACAGCGGCGACGGCAATGGTGATGACAAATCGTCTCAGCCCAATGCTGAAGAAGTCGTCGCACAGTTGATGAACTCTGGCGCCATGAGCGACCCGATCGACGGTGCGCGGTCGACTGGCAATGGCGTTACGGCGAAACGTGAGGCCGCGATCTTGAGCTTCGAGGGGCTGACGTTTTTTGGTGCGTTGGGCAGTTTGATGGTGTTTCTGTTGTTGGGCAGTTCGCCATTTCGCGCCGTGACTTATTCGCTGGCGTTTGTGATGGCGATGATTTTTATAAACCCTCGCACGTCGGCCAGTTTGTCTGAAAGGATGCTTGGGTTTGGGGTTTGGATTGTTGCATCCATCGTCGCGTCGTTTGTTGCGCCCGTGGCCAGCAATTGGCTCGATGCAATGATTTGGGGGATGGCGGCGACGTTGGTGATCGGTTTGCTTTCATCGACTTGGCGTCACATGATTGTCGCCGGTTTCAATACCGCGGCCAAAGGTGGCATTCCGCTGATCGTCGCGGCGGCGTGTGTCGGGATTGTGATCGGTTTGGTGTCGCGAACCGGGATCGGCACGGGAGTGCCTCAGGCGATCATCCCACTGGCCGGCAACAGCCTGTTCTTGGCACTGCTGGCGATTATGGGCTGTTCGATCATTCTTGGCATGGGCTTGCCATCTGCCGTTTCCTATCTGTTGCTGGCGACGGTGATTGGGCCAGTGTTTGCCGATCCGACATTGGGTGTACCGATCCTGGCGGCGCACCTCTTTATTTTCTACTTCGGCATGATGGCGATGGTCACGCCGCCAGTTGCGCTTGCGGCTTATGCGACTGCGTCGATTGCCGGTTCGGGTGTGATGGAAACCGGGATCGCGGCGTTCCGATTCTCGTTGGTCGGTTTCACATTGCCGTTTATGTTTGTCTACCGCCCCGAGCTTTGCTTGATGGCGGCCGACGGCGGTTCACCGGAGTTTTTGGCGGTATTTTTGTCGGTGACGGCGGCAACACTGGGTGTCTTGGCGCTTGCCGGCGGGATGGCCGGTTATCTATTTTCGCCACTGGGTTGGCCGATGCGATTGCTTTTGTTTGCAGCCGCAGCGTGTTCGTTGTATCCCGATCAGGCATCCCTTGGTGCATCGCGAATCTCGGCGATCGATTTAATCGGCGCCGCGATTTTGTTGTTCGTGATGGTCGCAAGTTACCGTTCGTCCAAGCGAACCGCGGTCGCTGCGGCTCGGTAGCTGATGGCTTCGGTCACTTGCCGCTAACCGGCGTTACCAGACCCTCGGGCATTTTGCCTTCGGCGACCTCGTCTTCCCACTCGTCCATCAGCGGCCACGAATCGGCAAGCGTGCCGAAGTCAGCCATCTTCAAATAACTTTCCAGTCGATCGATTGTCCGCTGCAACATCGCGTTGTCTTTGGCAAAGATCGGCCCGTGACTTGGGGCCAGCCAACGAACGTCGCTGTCACGAATACGCGTCAGTGAACGAATGAAGGCCTTGATGTCGCTGCCGTGGTGCGCGTCGATCGCTCCGACACAGCCATCGCGATAGATATTGTCACCGCTGAGCAAAACATCGCCACAGCGAAACGCGAGCTGGCTGTTGGTGTGTCCGGGTGTATGCCAAACCTCCAATTCCAGCGATCCAACTGTGATTACATCGCCATCCTTGACCTGGTTTTCAACTTGTACCGGTGGCATTTCCAGTTTCAAGCCCTGGGCTTCGATCACGGCCAACGTCAACAGCGGATCGCCCGATTCCAGCGGTGCAACCGCGTTGGGGTGCGCCGTGACGGTTGTTCGCAACAACTGCTTCAGCTTCGCCAAACCCTGGATGTGGTCGACATCGGCGTGGGTGGCAACGAGTGTTTTGCAGCGAGAAAACGGGAAATCGAGCTGGCGGATGATCTCCACAAAATCGTCAACCGTCTCTTCGTAACCGATGTCGATCAAGATCCACTGGTCGGCATCAAAAACGAGGTAGACGTTGCAGCCGAGCACTTCGCCAGCTTGGAAGTTGAGTTCGATGATTCCAGGAAAGAGTGTCTTACGGGTCAACATGGCATGATTATCGGGACAGCGGACGAAATGAATATCGGTAGGCTAACATAGTCACCCCAGCAGGTCAGTCAGCCCTTGCACATATGTTGGGAAATGGAGTTGGGGCAGTAAATCTCGCCGCAGCCGACGATTCCAGATTCGTTTATTGCTGGCTGACCGCGCCGACAGCGACGGTTTGTCGTTTGCCGCGAACGCAGGCTCGGGCACACCACACTGAACCGCAATCTGCTGGTAAAAACGACTGCGAATCACCGGTTGATCGTCTGCGACTAGGTAAAGTTTGCGGCGATCTTGCCGACGTGTCCACGCCGCCAGAATTGCCGACACAGCATCATCGCGGTGAATCAAGTTTAAGTAACCACAATTTGGCCCCTCGATCGGGCGGCCGGCCAAGACATCAGCGACTCGTGGAATTCGCCGCGGCCCATAAATACCCGCCAGTCGCAAAATGGTCCAGGGCGAGTTGGGGCGACGGCGGTGCAGCAGCGATTCGGCTCGCAAATGTGCCTTGCCGCCTTCACCGATCGGCCGCGCGGGCGACGTCTCGTCGACCCATTGCCCATCGCTTTGGTGGTACACACCGGTCGTGCTGAGGTAGCAAATGTCGGTCGAAGTCGGCAAAAAATCGAGCAAATTGCTCAGCCCACCGACCTGAGAATCTTCGCGAGACACGCCGGATTTGCTGTCATAGCTGACCGCCACCAACACTCGTTGGCACGGCGGCAGGGCGGACAGCGTCCGACGGTCTGTCCAGTCGGCGATCACGGGTTCGTAGCCAGCGGCCGCAAAATCGTCCGCTCTCTTTCGCGACCGGGTCACGGCGTAGACCGGCCCACCGTCCAGCGCTTTCAGCGCTGCGGCAACGCCCGTACCGATGTAGCCACAACCGACAATCAAAGTCCCATTTGTGGCAATTTTCTCAGCCATCTCTTTTCTTTCGCTTGACGCTTACGTTTACAATGGAAGCGGCGGAGTTCGCCGCAGTGATATTCTTCAAACTCCCAGCGAAGCGACAATGCGTAACGGGTTCAACTTTAGTTTGGGTATTCGTCCAGTTCTTTCCGCTGGCAATCGTCTCGGTGCGGGCAATCCGGCGCCGGGCCGGTCGCTCGGGGGTGGATGTCTACGAATGTGGATAGCTTGCCTGGTAATCGGATTAACCACGATTTCGGCGCCCGCGTTTGCCGAAACGGCATCGCTGCGATCGCTCGAAGGCGTCGGCACGAAAACCGAGGTCGCCGATTCGCTGGTCGAATTGTTGGAAAAAGGCGGCACCCCTAAAACACTCGAGCAAATGGTCGAGCTCGAAGAGCAGCATCGTCGTGTCGCTGAACGCGTTGCCGAGTGTACGGTAAACGTTTCGATCGGACCGGCACAGGGCAGCGGTGTATTGGTTACCGCCGATGGGTACATTTTGACCGCAGCCCACGTCGCAACGCGACCGGGAAAAACCGCCATCATTACATTCAAAAACGGTGAAACCGTAGCCGCGACAACCCTTGGGTTGAATCGGTCAGTTGATGCCGGGTTGATAAAGATCAATGATGGCCAAAGCCAAGGACGCCAGTGGCCCCATGCTTCATTGGGTACCAGCAACCAGTTAAGACCCGGAATGTGGTGCATTGCCAGCGGTCACCCTGGCGGTTTTGATCGCAATCGCGGTGTGGTGACCCGTATTGGTCGCATCCTAGCGGTGCGAACCGATGCCTTGGTAACCGATTGCGCGCTGATCGGTGGCGACAGTGGCGGGCCGCTGTTTGACATCAGCGGTCGGCTGATCGCGGTTCACAGTCGGATCGGCAATGATGTGGCCGATAATTTGCATGTCCCGTTCGACCACTACGATAAAACGTGGGACCGTCTGGTCCAAGGCGAAGCCTGGGGATACCTGGAAGGGTTCAAGCCGGTATTGGGTGTTCGTGGCAAACAGGGAGCGGATGTCGCGGAAATCGCAGTTGTGAATCCGGGTTCGCCCGCCGCACTGGCCGGGCTGCGCGAGGGTGACATTATTGAAAAGTTTGGCGATGTTGACATCACCGACTTTCAGTCGTTGCGTGTTGCGGTCGCCGATACGATGCCAGGTGAGCGTCTGAAGTGCTGGGTACGGCGACAGGATGGTCGTTACCAAATCAATGTCGAGATCGGGCGCGAGTGACAACGCCTCTGGCGCCCGATTGAGTCGACTTGATAAATCACCGTTACTGGGCGGGTGCGAATCGATAGATCCGGCCGCCAGCCATCATGGTGCTGAACAGCACTTCGCCATCATCGGTTTGGCCGAAGGTAAAGACCGGCAATTGGTTCCAAGCGATGGGGCGATTTTCGACAACCTTCTTACTGTCTCGGTCATACTTCAAAGCCCACAATCGACCGCTTACGTAATCGCCGTATAAGTAGTATCCGTCCAGCATCGGGACTGCTTTCCCGCGATACACCGCGCCGCCGGTGATCGATTTGCCCCAGTCGTCGGTATGAGGATACTCGACCAACGGATCGATCATGTCGGGGTTGTAATCGGCACCCTTGCCGCCGCCGAGAGTAAACTTATGAGCCCCTTCGCGCATGGACCATCCATAGTTACCGCCTTTGGTAATCAGGTTCACTTCTTCCCATTCATTCTGTCCGACGTCCGCAGCCCACAAATCGTTGGTCTTTGGATCAAATGCCATTCGCCAAATGTTGCGAACACCATAGGCATAGATTTCCGGCCAAGCGTTATCACGCCCGACAAACGGATTGTCCTTAGGAATTGCATAAGCGCGCCCTTCGCTGGTATTGTCGACATCGATTCGCAGAATCGATCCGAGCAACTTGCTGAGATCTTGGCCGCTATTGAGCGGATCGTTTCCTTTGCCGCCGTCGCCAAGGGCGACGTATAAATATCCATCGGGTCCGAATTCGATCGTGCCACCGTTATGATTCCAAAACGGTTGCTGGATGGTCAAAAGTTCAACCTCCGAACCGGTGTCGCCTTTGCCATCGCCGGTGGCGGTGAATCGGCTTAAGACCGAAACGTGTGGCCGATCATTGGTGGTGTAATAGACAAAAAATTGCCCGTTTTCTTTAAACTTAGGATGGAATGTTAGTCCCAAGAAACCTTCTTCGTTTTCGCGATCCTTATACATCACACGATCGCTCAAATCGATAAACAGCTTGGGCTCTTCGACGTCTGTATCCTTCTGGTCGATCGAGTAAATTTGTCCATACTGCGAGGCGATGAACAATCGCCCCGATCCGTCACCGGCGCCGGTGATCACGATCGGTCTTTCGATCCGCAGATTGGGATAGGCTTCGACAACCTGAAGCGGCATTGGGGTGGTGACCAGTTCGGCGGGCGGCTTTGACAAATCGATTGTCGGCGATTGAGCCCAAGCCGTGGAGATCGATCCGAGTGAAGCGGCCAAACTGCCAACCAGGGCAATTCTACGAAGGGTCTGCGACCGGAAACTGAGTTTCATGGGCTGGTACTGCTGCAAAAAAGTGGGATTGAAAGGTAGGGGCGATGTCGGCAGTCTAATGCGGTCAGCGCGGTTCGACGTTCTTCACCGATGGCACCTATTCTAACCGCAAATCTGGGCCGCTCGACTACTTTTGGAACGCCAAAAAGAGGTTGTTGCGAAATAAAAAACGGCTCATCCGAAGGGGATGAGCCGTGGCGATATCTTTCGATCTTCAATCCGCAATTACTGAACGATTTCCAGCAATTCAACTTCAAAGACCAGGGCTTCGTTGGGACCGATCCGGCCACCAGGTCCACCTTGTGCGCCGTAAGCGAGTTGGGGAGGAATGTACAACATCCACTTGTCGCCAACCTTCATTTCTTGCAGCGCTTGGCGCCAACCCGGGATCACTTGGCCCACGCCAAACTCGGCTGGCTCGCCGCGCGCGACCGAACTGTCGAAGGTCGTGCCGTCGATCAATTTGCCGGTGTAGTGAACACGGACGGTGTCTTCAGCAACGGGTGACTTGCCGGTTCCCGCGGTGATCACCTTGTACTGCAACCCGCTGGCCAGCGTCTTGACGCCCTCTTTTTTGCTGTTCTCTTCGAGATAAAGCTTGCTCTTTTCAAGGTTCGCGGCGCCCAACTTTCGCATTTCGGCGACCATTTCCTCTTGGCGTGCACGCAAGATCGTTTCGATTTTTTGGGCGACTTGCTGCATTTGTTCGTCGGTCAATGAAGCATCTTTCCCGGCCAACGCATCGTTGATGCCAGCGGCGAACCCGGCGCCAGTAAAGTCCTGCGATTGGAATCCCTGTTGTGCCATTTGCTGACCAACGGACATGCCGAGAAAGTAACCGACCGGGTCAGCCGGCGGAGCGGTAACGGCCGGGACTGCGGCATCTTGAGCTGTGGTGGTCAATGGACTCGACACTAGACAGAGAAAGGGAACGATCGAAAATTGAACGGCGAGATAGCGAAGGCGGGACATGAGAAAAAGCTTCCTCGGGTGCTGCGACGGGGGGCGGTGAAAACGATGCACCAGTCAGAATAACGGAATTTCATTGATTTTGCGAATGGCCTGCTGCGTAAGTTCAGAAACTTTGTTTTGCGCCGCAGCGCAAGACCATTGCCCGATCAAGCGATTTCTGTGACCAGCGAACGCAATACGCCAAGGTTGATTTCGTCCCAATCCCGTTGTGATTCCGGATCGGTCCCTTTTTCGGTTTCCAAATATCCGGGCAACGGGCCGAGCAATGGATCGGCCAGCAGCAACCGAAATGCATCCAACCCCAATTCGCCGCGCCCAATGTGTTCGTGGCGATCGACTCGACTGCCCAACGGTTTTTTGCTGTCGTTAAGGTGAAGCGCTCGGACAGCGCCGGCTGGTAAAAAATCGCCAATTTGATTTACAAAATCGCGAAATCCGTCCGGTTTGTGGATCGCATAACCGGCGGCAAATGCATGGCAAGTGTCCACACAAACGGCCAGGCTGTCGGCAAGCGTCGGGGCGTGCTGTGTCGCACCAGCGATGACTTCGCCAATCTGCTTGATGCTGTGGCCCAAACAGGTACCTTGGCCGGCGGTATTTTCCAGCATCAAACGACAGTGTTGGGGCAACACGATTTCACCAACACGCACGATCGCTTCGACCACTCGCTGCAACCCCGTCGCTTCGTCGCTGGTCGTGTAGGCACCGGGATGCAAAACCAACCCTTCAATCTTCAGCGTTTCACAGCGTTGCCATTCGATAACCAGTGCGTCAATCGACTTTTCCCACAACCCTGGATCGGGCGTTGCCAAATTGATCAGATAGCTGGCGTGAGCAATCGGATGTTTCAAACCCGATTTTTGGTAAGCACTTTGCCAAGCCGAAATCGCCGCGTCTGTCAGCGGAGCCGCTTTCCATGCGTTTGCATTTTTGGTGAAAACCTGCAAGCAGTCGCAACCCAGCTCTACCGCTCGAGTGACTCCGCGATCAAGACCGCCCGCAACCGAGACATGCGATCCGAAACAATGCTTCATTGACATCGACTTCACTGACATCCCTGGAAAATGGAAAAACCCCAGGCCGAGTTTGTACTCGATCTGGGGTCTTAGCGTTCAGTAGTCCCCGAAAATCAGCTCAACGCAGATCCGGGAGGGGGGAACCGATCTAAAAGGAGATCAGTTAGCAGCCGGTACTGGCGCCGGTGGAACAGCGTCGCTGGCGCTTTCGACTGGTGCGTCTGCAGCAACTGGTGCTTCGCTGATGATGGTTTCGCCGTAAACGACTTCACCGGAGGTGCCGCCGCAGCATGGCTCAGCAACTGGTGCTGCACCGCAGCATGGTGCTGGAGCTGGTTCGCAGCAAGGTGCTGGAGCTGGTTCGCAGCATGGTGCTGGAGCTGGTTCGCAGCAAACTGGTTCTGGAGCGCTGCAAGCAGCCTTGCGAGCTGCGCAACGAGCGCGAAGCTTAGCAAACAATCCACCGCCACAGCTCTTTTCAACAACTGGTGGGCAGCACTCAACTGGTGCTGGGGCAGGTGCACAGCAGCTGCTGCGTGATGCCTTCAGCTTAGCAAACAGACCACCACCACATTGACCAGCTTCTGCCGACGAATCGGTGCTGATCAACGAACCACCAACCAACAGGGCGAAAGCCACAACTACGCTAACAACATTTCGACTCATCTAAACTCTCCAAAACTATTCGGGTAAATAAGCTGCGAATCCTTGCGCAAATCAACAATGCCCTTTTCCCCGGGGCCCAAACTTTGACCGCGATCAAGGACAGCTTGAACGCGATGCCGACCAATCTAGTACGAACCCTGGCAAAATGGGTAAAGATTGCCGGACACGCAAACTTCTCGGTAAGCGTACCTTGGGTAGTTTGCCTGTCAATCACTGGTCGGTGAAAATCTTCCACCCGAAAAAGCCGGTGAACAACGCGACTTGGGCCCCGGAAACAGCACGGGGTCCGATAGAACACGCCAGCAGCATTGCGACGTTCAATGCAGCGGGTTGATCGTTCCACCCCGTCTCGCCGCTGATGATCCGGGCAGCCGAACCCGCAGAGCGATGATCCTGGCCAGCCACAAAGGACGAAAGGCTCACCTTGAATTGCTCTTAGAGGAACCCATCGATTCCTTAGGAGGAATACTGGAAAGCAAAAGGCGGATCGGTTAACCCGCAACCAATCCGCTTTGTATCGATCAGAGTTGCCGCTGAGATTGCAGGCTTTGGCGAGTCAGTTGGAATCGCAACGACTGAGCATCCGCTCGCCTAATCTGGCGTTAAAACGTCGAGGCAGATCCTGGGGCCTGCGACACATTGTCCGCATTTCCCGGTTGCGCGATGCCCGCACTGGCCTCATCGGCAACTTCGCCGCGAAATAGGTTCGCCATCTGAACGTGATCTTCAAAGTCGATAATCATCGGTTCTTCGGTCGGATCAAGCTCCATCGCTAATCCAGAGATCTTCCACGCTTGTTGTTCCCATTCGAGTGCCCAAACGACTTGGAAGGTTTCGAACGCACCGGCTTCGGTTGGTTCGGACCAAGTGCTGTGAACGAGTGCTGAATTGGGATGTCCATCAACCGCTTCGCTGCGGGTAACGATAAACTTCGCTGCGGGCGAACCGATCGGCTGGACCGAACGACCCAAGCTTTCCAGAACGCTGCAAGCATCCTTTGTCAACAATGAATGAGCGCCCCCGGTATCGCCGCCGCGTCGAACGGCGTCTAGGAATTGAGAAACGGCATCTTTTGCCGCATTAACATCGAGCGGTGCAGTTGCCGGGGCGATTGCGCCTGGGCGTGCCGCTGCAGGTGTGGCATCGGCTTGCGACGAAGTGTCTGACTTCCCGCAGCCTGCGAAAGTGAAGATGATTAACGTCGCGGTTAGCGAAATCGGTACCAATGTGTTTCGGAACATTTCTTTTCCAGTGCCTCCGTAGCGATCGAACCCAAGTGGGGTCGAGGAATATCAGCGCCGCGTGAATCGGGTCAACATCGTTTTCCGCCGCTCAAGTCGCTCTTTCACAGCCGTGTGATCTCGGCAACAGAGAAAAACAGTCGCAAATTTCCCCGCAGAACCGACTGCCGAACGTAATGATTTTGACTTTTTTACTACTCATACATCGCCAAGTTGTTTAAAATGGGTAAGCTGTAGCCAAACATCAGTCACCGGTCGGCACGGTCCGTATCCATTGGAATCAGAATAATGAGTCTCAAGCGTTCGTTGAAATCATTTGCCTTGGCTAACACCGTTGCCGCTTTTGCGATTTCATTGCCAGCGTCAGCACAGGGTGTAGCGGACACTCCTTTTGGTGACGATCCGGTTCCGCAAGCGGCGGCAGAAAACATCGATTTTGCCGGTGCGATAAGGCAGCTTCCCGCCAAGAACTCGTTGTATGTTCCTAATCCCAGCGAGCCGATTCGTGTCCAGTTAATGAAGTTTAACGGAACCAACGCATCGGAATTAGCTGGAACCTCCCTCGCCGTAGCGGGTTCTGATGGCTCGATGACACGGTACCGAGTCAACGAAGATGGGGCCGTGATTTTCAAAGCTGGAAAGTCGGGGCTTTACGCATTCATTACTTCCGGTCCGATGGGGCACGCAGCCTTTCCGGTTGTGATTCGACTTGAAAGTCTGGACACTGGTGAACCGTTTGCCGACGGTGCTGCCGTTGCTGTGCCAACAATCTCGCTGCCGATTTTTACTTTGGGCGCAGGCGAAGCGTCTCGGGCTGTTAGTTCGTTTGTGCCTCCGAACGCGTGGACGTTGTCGGACATCGACGTGTCGCCGGCTACCATGGGCGATGTTACCTCGACAGTCGATTTCCGCGTTAATCTTTCCGAAACCGGCCGAATGGAAGGCCAGGTGGTTTCACTGATGCGCGATGGCTTGGTAAAGCAGAGTTTAGAAGGCAACAACCTGTTGTTGTTTAAAGACGGGGAATTGGTCGCTCGGTCTATCTCGGATCCGTTGGGACGATTTGCCTTTGAGGAGCTGGCACCGGGTGCTTACGGAATTATCTGTGCTGGCCCTGGTGGCTATGCCGCGTTTGCCTTTGAGGCTGTCATGCCGGCATTATCAGCATCGTTGAAAAACGGTGAAACCTTGGTCGCCATGAAACTGCAACAGGCACCCACGCCAGGCCCGTTTTCTTCGGGTGACGTGTTGCCGATTGTGCCTATCCCCAGCCCCGTTGTTCCAGGATTGCAGGCTCTGCTACGCAGTCCGGAAGAAGGTGATGAACTGCCGCTTGAAACTGAAGCGGCATTTGCTCCAGTCCCTGGTGGCGGTGGTGCCGGTTTTGGCGGTCCTGGGGGCGGTTTTGGCGGCGGTGGTGGTGGCGGCATGGGCGGCGCCGGTGGATTGCTCGGTTTGGCCGGATTGGGGATCGCCGCTGCAGCAGCAGCATCGGATTCCAATGACCGCGTGATTGTCAATCCGACACCTGATCCCGCGACCCCTGCCAACGTTCTGCCATAATTTTTCCGGCCGTCCGGGGTTTCAGAGGTTTGTTTGGTGATTGTTACATTGGCTGCCGAGACCACCCCCTAGGTAGTTGACCTGAGACAACTCAGCCGCGATAACCAGTAGCGTGTTTACTGGTACAATCGCGGCTGTTTTTGTTGACAGCACTCACCCAGATGCGTCAGTGCGA
>DIUH01000184.1:0-495 GCA_002428205.1 Planctomycetaceae bacterium UBA6163 | reverse complement strand
GCGTTATCGGAGACTAGGAACGTTGGTCCCAAGTTGGTCGCAACAATCCAACACGCCAAGGATCATGTCGATGTCAATGCGATTATGAATTGGTGTGACGAACACCGAATCACGATCCTGCAGCTCGATTCGCCGTTTTATCCTCAGTTGCTGCGAGAACTGCCCGACGCACCCCCGATCCTGTTTGCCGATGGCGAGCTGAAGCCATCCGACGCGTTGGCGGTTGCGATTGTCGGAACCCGCCACGCCACGGTTTATGGACGCTCGCAAGCGGAAAAAATCGCTTACGGGCTNNGCGAAGGCTGGGGTGACGATCGTCAGCGGCATGGCCCGCGGAATCGACTCTGCCGCCCATCAAGGAGCGATCGATGCCGGCGGCAGGACGATCGCCGTTTACGGTTGTGGATTAGCCCACGTCTATCCTCCGGAAAACGCCGAACTGTCGCGCCGCATCGCTGACAACGGGGCGCTCGTCAGCGAGTTTCATCCGCAGAC
>DIUH01000181.1:10377-17254 GCA_002428205.1 Planctomycetaceae bacterium UBA6163 | reverse complement strand
AAAAGCACGCTCGGAATCGTCGGCCGCGTTCTTCATCAGATGTTCGGCCAGCAATTGTTCGTTGAATGTGCTGGCAACTTCAGCGACAAAAATCGTGTAATTGTAGTATTGAAACGGTTGGCTTCGCGATGAATACCAACTGTGCATGCTGTGGCCGGCTTCGTGGGTAAGCGTGAAGACGTCGTTCAGCACTTCCTCTTTGAAGTTCATCAAAATGTAGGGATCGCCATCGAACGAGCCGCACGAGAACGCGCCGCTCTGCTTGCCACGATTTGGAAAGCGATCTGACCAACGGCCACGGAGCCCTTCGCTCAGGACGCCAACATATTCTGACCCCAGCGGCTCGAGCGAGGTTAAAATCACTTCGACGGCTTGATCCCAAGTATGATGTTTTTTAATACCACTAAGGATTGGGACATAAGTATCGTAGTGATGCAAATCGTCGAGCTTCATTTTGCGGCGGCGAACATCCAAGTATTGATGAACCGCTGGCAACGATGCCCGCACCGATGCAATCAGGCTGTTGTAAACGTCGGTCGGGACGTTATCAGGGAACAGCGACGCTTCGAGGCTAGATTGATAATTTCGCGCCTTGGCATAATAGACATCGCGGTGAATGCTGCCGGTCAGTGTTGCGGCCAGCGTGTTTTCGTGGTCGCTGAACTGTTTGTAGTACTGGGTGAACGCGGCACGGCGAACGTCGCGCGAGGGGCTGATCAGCAATTGGGCGAACGTTGCGTGGGACAGTTCGATTTGGCGTCCTTCGTGATCGTCAACAAAACCGAATCGCAAGTCGGCATCGTTGAGTTGTCGAAACGCGTTATTCGCCGCTGCCGACATTTCGCCCTGCATCGCCAGCAACCGCTCTTCGCGATCGGACAATGTATGAGGGCGAAAGCGGAGCAGGCGGTCGAGCTGCAATCGATACAGCGACAATCGCGGGTCGGCCATGAACGAAGCCATCGTGCTCTCCTCGATCGCCAGCAATTCCGGCCGCATGTAACTGGCGGCCTGGGAGGCACGCATCGACAAGTTTTGGAATCGCGACTTCATCGCCTGAAAGTCGCTGTTGCCCTGGTCTTCGGTGGTTTTCAGGAACGCAAACGTCCCCAATCGCTCGGCCAATCGATCGAAGTCGCTATCGAAATCGAGTGCCTCGACCAGTGTTTCGACCGACGAACCGAGTTGGCCGCGATATTTTTCAAAGCCCGGGATCATCGAGTCGAGTTTCGCGAAATCGCTTTCCCACTGCTCTTGGGATGAATAAAGGCTGGATAAATCCCAGGTATCTTCGACAGGAACGTCTTTGCGATCGGGCAGTGTGGCGGTACTCATCGACATGACCAGCGGGGGAATGGAGACGTGTTACAAGCAGTTTGTGGCATTGTAGACGTCTTAACGCAGGAGCGGAACGACGGTTAAAACGTCGTTTCCGCCGCTGCGGCATGTCGACTGCATCATTCGATCACCGCCCGCGCTGGCCACGCCGCTGACGGTCAGTCCTCGGCGCGACTGCCATCACCACACATCTTGACGATTTTGGGATCGAACCGCGCCAGCGTATCGACCAAGTCTTGTTGCTGGGCCATCACTTCATCGATGTCTTTGTAAACACCGGGCACTTCATCCGAACCGGCCGAAATCACATGGATACCGCGAGCGAGCAAATCTTTCTGGACGGCACCCCAAGTGAAGTGACGTTTCGCCTCGGTACGACTCATACGTCGTCCCGCACCATGCGACGCCGACGCAAAACTTTCGGGATGTCCTTTCCCGCGAACCACATACGCCGGCGACCCCATCGACCCAGGGATTACGCCCAAGACGCCTTCCCCGGCTGGTGTGGCCCCTTTGCGATGCACGATCAATTCGCGATCGCCATGCATTTCTTTCCAAGCAAAGTTATGATGATTTTCGACGCCCGCGATCACTTCGCCACCAGCTAATTTGCTGACCAAACGATGAATCACGTCATGATTCGCCGCGGCGTAGTCGCCCATCAGGTTCATCGCCTGCCAATACTCCTGGCCTTCCTGGGTTTCTAAGTCCAACCACGCCAGTCGTCCACATTCCGCATATCGACGCGGCAAACGTGAACGTGCGATGTTGCTGTAGGTATCGCAAACCGCGGCACCCACACCGCGACTTCCGCTGTGGCTGAGCAACGCGACGTAACGCCCCGGCGGCAGCCCCAATTCGTTCACTGCGGTCGCGGTTTGGGCATCGCCAAACGGTTCGGTTTCATCACCGACAGTCAGCACACCGAACTCGACAAAATGGTTGCCCGAGCCGGACGTGCCGAGTTGTCGCCAGGCCCGGTCGCGGTGTTCGCGAGTCACACGCGATACGGTCCAATCCNNGTTGTCAGTGTTTGCGGGTCGACATCCAGCACCGACAGCTTCATTCGGCAGGCGATATCAACACCAACGGCATAAGGAATCACCGCCCCTTCGACCGCTAAGACGCCGCCGATTGGCAATCCATAACCGACGTGCGCATCGGGCATCAGTGCCGCGCCACGAACACCGGGCACGGCGCAGGCCTGCCGCATCTGTTCGTGCGACGCTTGATCGATATCCGTTCCCCACGTGCGATAAGAAACCGGCGTGTGAGGAACGAACGCTTCGACCTCGCAAAGCGACTGGGCAAGCGGTCCGAAGTTGGGGCAGGCGGTATGATCCGCTGGATTGGCGACAACCGTCGCGATCGCCTCTTTAATCGCCGAACCGCGCAGCGTACGATTTTTCGCAACCGTTTGAATGCACTGCAATGCCGCGGCGAAACATTCGTCCGGCACGCCTATTTCACGCAATTGTTTGGTTCGCATCGTTCTCTATAAACTCCTTGTAACGATTCGACAGGGGAAGATCGATCGGCAAGGATTATAGAGCGAGCGATGCGGTTGGGGTTCACCCCAACCAGCCGTTTTGGCTGGGGCCTACTCGACCAGCACGATTGGTAACGAACGGGCGAGTTCTCGAAACGCGTCAGTCAATTCGAGGGCGTTCGTCGTGCGGTAGTACTTACCTCCGGTGATTTCGGCAATTGCCGCCATGTCGGGGTGATAACCTGTCAGCATCGAAACCGTATGCACCACAATGCCAGCATCGCGAGCATCCTTGGCGGCATCGATTGGGTTGCGGCCATCGTTCCACTGTCCGTCGGTCATCAGAATCACAACTTTGCTGGAAAACGATCCGACATCAGGATCGGTTAAAGAGGCGACTGCATCATCTAGGCCAGCGGAAAGATTAGTGCCACCCATCATTGGGATTGAACCCAGAGCATTTAATGAGTTACGGATTTCTGCTTTGTTCGTTGCCCATTCGTATTCTAGGTGCTTAGGGACTTTCTTATCTTTCTTTGATTTTTCGTACTGAGTGAACGGGGAGATCGGCATTTGATAATCGGCAGCCCAAGTTACCAGTCCGACCCGAGGCGGCGGATTGAAGTTTCCCGCTTCTTCTAAAAATACATCCACGGCTTGCGATAAAACAGCCCACCGACTACCGATGGGGTTGGGCGGCGACAAGTGATTACGCCACACCAATCCCCAGGCTGTGAATGTACTGAGCAAGGGATTGTTGGGCGGGTACGAGAAATCGGTTCCTGACATATCAAACAACATCGACCCAGAGCGATCGATGCTCAGGCACACCGCTACGTCTTGCTGGCCCGCGGTTGCGGAATAGGAAGGTGTAAACGACGAAGTACCAAGTACGGATCCAAAGAACAGTGAGATCGCTGAATGCACGGCATCGCCACCGGTTTTCGCATCGATACGAACCGCATTGGGCTTGTCATGGCTGGCAACAAAGCCCCAATCACCTGATGGAGCCTTGACCAGTTTTCCAATGGTGACATCCGATGTGGCCAACTGAAAAGCTTGGCCGCCGACTTTGTTGGCTGCTGCATAGTTAACCGCCGCAAGGCGAGCGCTATCGATATTCTCGGTACGTGACAGGGCCTCTACTCCCGCCTTTGCTGCTGCGTCAGTGGCGATCCGCAGTTCGGTTTGGACCAACCCCATATAGGCAAAGTCGATCGTTATCGCTGCCATAATCGCGAAGACTGACAGCATGATAGCGATAAGTGCCAGCGAACTTCCTTTGCGATTATGGTTTTGTAAGCTTTGTGAAAGAAAGGATTTAAACATGATATATTCTCCGTCTCGGGAAGTGCATGTCATATTAAGTTCGGAGTACATTGGTAGTCATCGATAAAGGTTGCTAATGCTTAACCATGCTCACTTCTTGAGCCGTCATGTGTTCGCTGGTAAGACCGGTTGAATGGGTCGAAAGTGCGCTCATGGCGGTTTCGACGCGGACCGTCATCATGGTGCCGCGTGGGGTCGTCTGAGTCGGTTGGGGCGTGATTGTTAGGCTGTAATCGTAAATGCCCCGAGCGTGCATGATCTGTGCGACGCGATCATTCACTTGTGCTGCCGTGGCGCCGGGACGCGCGGCCTCACGGGCGCCTTCATACGAGGCAAATGAAAGAGTTTGAGCTAAAAAGATGCTATTGGCGATTTCGATCGATCCGAAAACCAACAGCAGCAACAAAGGCAGTGATATCGCCGCTTCGACCGCCGCGACAGCTCGCCGAATCATACTCTTGCGTTTATTGGCCCCCGGTCTGTTAAACGTTCGATTATTCGCCGTGGCCAGAATTCGGGAAAGCCCGAACGTCCGTTTGCGCTGGGGGGGCTTGGGTGATATCATCGGCATGAAAAACGAATGAGTATCGATCGTATTTCTGATCGGCTCGGAACGACGGGCAATGCCAGCCGGTCGGCCGATTAAGGATTAGTAATAAGTTTTCGACGAGAGATAGCAATGACGCTTCGTTCGGTGTCCAGCCCGTGTCAATCGACGATTGACACTCTGGATGCGAGCGGCCGAATACCGCTTGGTCCGCGTCCAATGCCCGGCTATTGAACTGTAGGTCACGAAATCACACCGTGGCGACCAAATCAGCCGATATTTTTTGAGATGCCGGCAGTGGCCAGCTTTCCGACCACGAGGTTTTCATGGTCGAACGCATGTTGCAATGTGCAAACGACTCGCTTGTTGATGGCGGGCCGTTAGGGACGCGCTGAGGTTAAACCGGTACCAAACTGTGCTGGCTTTTTGGTTATTCCGCGAAAAGTAGGGCTTACTTGGCCAGAGCGATTGGGCCTAGGCGGCTCGACGCACTTCCATCTCAAGGGTTTGAGAAACATCGATCGTAGGATTCGGCTGATCGATAGATGATGTCGTGCGCCGATCCCTAGAACCGATGCCGGGCAGGAAAATGCTTCGGTTGGCCGGATTCAATAAAATCAGAAACGCGATGGTGCTGATCGCAAATTCATTGATCTCACCGCGCTTGCCAGCGGGACTGGTTTCGACAACCGCCACAATCGCCAAGACTGCGACCGTGTGATAGAGGCGTGGGACTGGAATGGCAAATCGATCAACTAAAGTCGCAAATCGATCTGATCGGCGGTACAACAGCCCAAGCGGTATCAGGTAGCATACCAAACCGATCGCCAGCAGTTTACCGAACACCAATTTATTGACACCGACTCCGGCGATGACGAGGTTATGGAGGTTGGTTTCACTTTGGCGGTTATGGGCTTGGAAGAACTCAGGCGTTTCGATACCGAAAAACCGTTGTCCCCAGCTGACTTCTTCGCCGGCGCCAAAGATCAAAACGACTGCCGTTGCGACGAGTATCGCCACGAAGTGGCGAGATCGTTCTGGTCGCAACGTCCATGCTCGGTACAGGCAGAGCGCCGCTCCAGCCAAGAGGGCGAAGAACGTTCCCATTTCCAACAGGCCATCTTCGCGTGCTATCCAGTGATTGGCGAATTCGTCGCTGGTCATCATCCACGACGCTCCGTAGCCGATCGCCGCGAGCGCAAAGACAACTGGCAAGGCGAACTTTTCAAACGGCATCATCGACTTCATGGCGTTCTGCTCGGCGCATGGGTGGACATCGGATGGGTGTCGGCCGCGCCGGACCGGCGCAGACATCGGGTGACGCGAGGGTAGGAAATCAGCCGATGACGAAGCAAGATGGTTTCGCCACTCGTTTCAGGCGTCGCGATGGTTTAACATTGTCCGAGACGGGGCTGAGAGACCCTGGAAACCACCCGCCCATCCTACCCATTGAGCCCCGATATGAATGCTGTGGCAACGCGTCTTAGCGTGATGATGTTCTTGCAATTCTTTGCCTGGGGGGCGTGGTTTGCGACCATCGGATTTGCGCTGGGCAACAACGGCCTAACCGATTTCGGGGGCGGAACGTACGGAAGTGCCCCAATCGCAGCCATGATCGCCCCGCTGTTCTTGGGGCTAATCGCCGACCGACTGTTCTCTTCGGAACGATTGATGGGCGTTTTGTTCCTGTTAGGCGGTGCCCTGCTTTACTTGGCTCACGGGTACGCCGTAGCGGGTAATGGGCAAATGATGGTCTGGCTGTTCATCGGCCACATGCTGTGTTACATGCCGACGCTGGGCCTGAGCAATACAATCGTGTTCTCAAATGTTTCTGATCAGAACGAGTTTCCCAGGATTCGTGTTTGGGGAACGATCGGCTGGATCGCCGCAGGTCTGTTCGTTGGCGCGATGGGCTGGAGCGGCAGTCTCAACATTCTTTTGGCTGCGGCGGCCTGTTCGGTGCTGACGGGCATCTACAGCTTTACGCTGCCGCACACACCGCCGCCGGCAAAAGGGAAACCGGTTGACTTGCGGTCGCTGCTAATGCTCGATGCGTTATCGATGCTCAAGCATCCGCCGTTCCTGGTGTTCATCGTTTGTTCGACTTTGATCTGCATTCCGCTGGCTTACTATTACGGCGTTACGTCGATGTTTCTTGGAAACACCGGCTTTGT
>DIUH01000181.1:0-10236 GCA_002428205.1 Planctomycetaceae bacterium UBA6163 | reverse complement strand
CAGGCTCAAGGGATGCTGGTATTCTTCACCCAAGGAATCGGCATGTACTTCGGTTATTGGATCGCCTTTGAACATCATGCCAGAACAGTGGCAGGGTATGGCGAATTGACTGCGGCGATCAGCGAGTCGAGTTCGACTGAACCGCTCAGCTTTTTCGAGTCGATGAAGAAGATGTTTTCGGTTGAGACGGTCAGTGTTGACCCTCAACTGTTGGCCGAGACGATGGATCAGTGGCGCAGTTTTTGGTTCGTGCCAGCCGCGATGGCTGCGGTGATTGCGTTGGTCTTTTTCATCGCCTTCTGGGATAAAATGAGCAACTACGACAAGGTAGAAAATACTGCTGGCGGCGATGCATCGTGAAACGAAAAAACCGACGCGGCCAGGCAAACTCGCGTTGCCGCATCGGTTACATCAGTCTCGCTTTAGACGAAATCAGTCTTTCAGTTCAAGCTTTACCGGTGCCATTCCTGACTCGACGACCACTTTCAATCCGGATGACTCGGCGCTCATGTAAGATTGCGGAACCGGCGATTTCGTTGGAATCGCATACGAATCGGCCGAGCTTTGTTCGTCTGGAACGCTTGAAATGGGGGTGACACCAACCTTGTATTCTCCAGCCAGCGCACCGTCACCGGGAGCATCGGTTGTAACCGAGGCAAAGTTTCCGCTGCTATCAGTTACTGCCGAAGCGACTTTTCCATCGGTTCGGATCATCACCACATTGACGTTGGGCAGAGGTTGAGAGTTATAGAGCACCGAACCGGAGACCGGAATCTTCGACTCACCGCATCCGATGATGCAAAGCAAAAGGACTAGCAAAAGTGCGAAACGGAGTTTCATGGTTTGGAATCCACCGGAGGAAAAAGATTTTAAGAAAAACGACCACCCGAACCGTAGCGCGGGTGGTCTTAATCGTTTCTGCTTGTGGGCAAGCGTTCGACTTAGTCGAGGTTAACGGGTTGGCCGTCCATCATGCTGCCCAGAGCGCGATAAACTCTCAAATCGATCGAATCGGTGATAAACTTCACCGACGCGTCGCCCATTGTGAATTGTGCGCCACCAGAATGCATGCTCATAAACGAGTAATTATTGGGCCAGTCCCCACGGCAGGCGATCAAGTCTTGATTACGTTGGCCCGTGTTGGTGCACTGTGCACGAACATTCAGCGGTACGCCCATGGTGGCTGTCGAGCCATTGAACCAGTACCACCAAGTGTGAGTACAGAAAGCAGGCACTGCTTCGCCAACCATTGCAGTATTGCTGAGGCCGTCGGTCGCGTACCGAAACTCGCTTTGATAATCGAAGCCGTTTGCACGCATCAGCATCCCGTTACCACGATCTAGGCCGTTACTTTGCAAACCCCAACGGGTTCCCGCAAAAGGGGCGGTGTTGACAATGAAATTACCCCAAGCCCAGTTGGAGCCTGCCACACCTTTGTAATTGTTGACGGCGATGATCTTATCACCTGTTCGATTGGCCCGTCCGTTCATCTGCGGGTCGGACAAGCCATCGCTGGGACATCGAAATGAAGGAATGACAGTCCTAGCAACGGCCGCGTTGCTGAACTGAGGAGGGGCATTGAAATCAGGTCCGTTGCGAGGGTCATTGGTCGACTCAAAATTGAAGTCGATTATGTCATACACTGCCTGCTGCTCGATAAACGGCAAAGTCCCGACCATCCAGCTGATGCTTCGCACGCCAGGTCCAACGGGTGCAGGATCAGGCCAAATATTGCCCCAAGAACGATTCAGCGGCAGCTTCTTGTAAGTGCTCTCGTAATTGTGCAAACCGAGCCCGATTTGCTTCATATTATTACCGCATGACATTCGTCGCGCAGCTTCACGGGCCGCTTGAACAGCGGGCAGCAGCAAGCCAACCATAACGCCGATGATTGCGATAACCACCAGCAGTTCAACCAAAGTGAACCCTTTTTTAGAACTACGTTGAACCCCAAGCAAAATGGTAAGAAAAGAAGAAACGAAGCTGCGGAAAACCGACAGCAATGCAAGCTAATCCGCCACTAAGGTGAACGTAACGGTCTTTAAGACCGTTGTCAAGAAATTTCCCCGGCCAGCAACGCCCCCCCAGAGGAGATGCCACACCAACTTCGCGACTTAGCGAAAAACTTTTACTGCGAACTGGGATAGGCATGGTCGATCAAGCGGAACACCACTTGCCGTTTGGGCGGCCGCCCAGGTTGTCGGTGACAGTCTTGGCTTGCGCCAGCGATGAATCATCCCAGCGACTTTTGCTGCCTGCCTAGCTTCATTGCCGCCCCCACAATCAGGTATGATTTTGCGGCGTGCGACAGAAATGCGGCGGAAAGAAAAATTCGATTCGGTTCGAGAAATTTCATAATAATGTGAACTGTCGTTCGTTTATTGATTCAGTGCTGTCGCACGTTGGCGTCAAACTCGGGCCGATTGGGCACATTCGGCGATTGCATCGTTTATCGTTTTTGATCGAGAAAATTATGTGTTGTTTTGCCCAGGGCGTATTGAGCGTTATTGACACGAAGATCTTTGCCCGCTTGATCTCACCTGGCGTTCAGGTGTTGGCCTATGAAATGAAATATGAATCGGCTGTGCCAAACGCGATGATTTTGCCGCTGCCCACTGATGCGAACAAAGGCGAAGCAGCCGTACGATTTGTGTCGTTGGAAGATTACGACAATTTCTTTAACCAACTCGGTCGGGGCTTTCCCCGGATACCACGATTATCGATCGGATGTAGCGATTCGAAGATGGTAACCACATCGCGAGCGGCCGCGATCCAAGTGCACGAGGTCGGCGATTACATCGCATCGTTTGTGCCCAGTTTGGTTGATTTCGACCGCCTGGACCGTCAATTTGTCATCCCTACGGAAACCTGGAATCTGATTCCGCAATACAAAGATTATGGGTTTGCCGTTTTCCAATTAAAAGAGCTTGCTGGCAAGCCTCACCCGATGGCGTTGGAGTTCGCATCGCGCTGGCAAGACCGCGTCTTTTTTCCTACGGTCCATATTCATGATGGCCAAGTCCACGCGGTAGAAGCGTTCGATCACATGCTTTACATGCAGCATGCACAATTCGACAGTATGGTTGGCGGATACATCGACAGCGACATACCTGATCCATTGACGGGATTTGTTCGATCAAAACAAGTTGCAGGCGGATTCGCGGATGTCGGCAAGAGCAGCGGCCTGATTGCGGGGGATTTGTTGGTTCACCGCAAAGAAATGCGTGGTCTGCTAGCCAATCAGGATCAAATCTTGACGATTGCGGGCGATCCGTTGGTGCCGCGATTCAACGTGAATCAATTCAAATGGATGGCGCCCTGGGGAATTGCCGCGGCGGCTTTCGCGTGGTTTTTTGCGCGGCGTGGACGGTTGAAAAGGTCCGCGATGGCCAATGTGAATGAATGATTGGCCTCGAAACGGTTGTGTTCAATTCGTTTGGGTATGTTCGTTAGGATCGTGCGGGAAATAAGTGTCCGGTACCTTTTGCGAGGAACTCGCCCTTCGGGTGCTTCGCACAAAAGGTACCGGACACTTATTTCCCGCTCATTGCTTCGGTGGATTTTCCGAACTTTCTGTGTGGGAAACGATCGGCACATCGACCTCTTCAACCCATTGGTGCGTCGTCTCGTCGATTTTCATCGGTGCGGGCCATAGGCTGATCAGGTTCGCTACGATAATTAGACCACCGCCGATAAACATGGGCATCACTAGACGTTCATTAGCGTAATCGACACCGATTGCGGCGCTTAAAAGTCCTGGCAAAATCATGGCTGCGATCGAAGCGAACACAGGTTCCAGGGTGTAAATGATGCCTGCTTGGGAGGCAGATACGTAATGTTGATAGGTATTCATCAGATTGAATGCGACGACTGATGAAAAGACGCTCAGTGCGAGAATCAGCAGCCAGAACTGCGGTTTGATCGACAGCGCCAACCAACCGCTCGGCGAGGCCTCGGTAACCAATGGATTGGCCAGCAAGAAAGTTAACAGCGCAAAGACGGCGGTACTGACAAACATACCTGGCGTCAGCGCGGCGGCGTCAAGTCGCTTGCCGTGATAGTCGACCAACATGATTTGGCCAGCGAAGAAAACCGCACCGAGTGTGGTGAGCGAGTCGCCGGGTGTCCAAGCTTGCCAGGCGTCGGCGGCGAACGAAAAACCGGACTCTGAACCGACAACCAAACCGGTCAAAACCGCAACGCCCAATAGTGCGACGGCGACGCCGACGATCACCGGCCACCGCGGCCGAACTCGTAACAGTACGGCGGTCAGTACCGGAGTAAAAACGGCGACGAGGCTGGTCAAGAATCCGCTGCGCGAAGCGGGGATCGTTGCTAGTGCAATGATTTGGAGAATCAAACCGATATAGAAGAATACGCCGATCTGGATGCCTGCCCACCATTCCGCGATCCTGGCACGGCGAAGAATTTGGGGAAATGCGATCGCAAAGATAAGAAAGGCGGAAGTAAAGCGGAGCAGGATCAGCCATGCGGCGGCCGTTAATCGCAGGGCCGACGATGAGTCTTCGGCAACGATGTCGAAATGTCGATCGACCTGCAAGTTAATTGTCTTGGTGATCGGGAACGAAAGCCCCCAGAGGATGTTCACAAAAACCAGCAGCAGGACAGCGGTCCATTTGGATACGTGATGGGGTGCGGCAGGCTGCATAAAGTTATCAATATCCGTACCGCTGGAAGTATTCAGCCCATTGGTCACGAATCAGTTGTTCCTGGTCGGCGGGCAACGCGTGACGATTGGTTTGATATTCTCGGTGCGCGGTGTCGGCCCAATCTTGTAAGGTTTGTCGAACGTGGTCAAAATCGCCCAATCGCAGCGTTTTATAGATTTCTTCAATCTTGCCAACTGGATCGCTGATTAAATCCTCATACCGAATGTCGACCAAGTTGCTTGGGTTGATCGAATCACGTTGGCGATGAAACGCATCATACATCGTTTTAAGGCACTCGATCACATAAGGTTCGATCGATTTTCCATCGGGAACTTGTAATCCTTGCACTTGGTCGAGACTGTTCCACAATCTTACGGTCGATGGAAACAGTGCCCGTGGGTCACGAGTGATGTGGATGAACTTCGCGCCGGGAAAAACCCTGGCAAGCGTCTCCACCCGGCCGGTGTGTGTCGGGCTTTTTACGATCAACGGTCGCTGGGTCCGATAGCTGACCGCTTTCAAAAAACGGTTCAATGCCGCTGACCATCGTGACCGCGCCGCATCGTCGATCGATTCGGTATCCAGGTATTCGATGTCCGGTGGCGGTTGATTGGGAAAGGCGATCCGGCGGTAGGGGGAGGGTAAGCCGAGATTGACCAGTGCGAACTCGTCTTCCTGGGGGCGGTCCCAACCGGCGGCCATGTTGTCCATCGGCCGGCGCTCGGGCAGAAGCCAGGCGAAGAACTTTCGGAAGATCCATTCGGAAGCAAGAAAATGATGCGGCGCAAAGCACTGGAACGTCGACGGGCTGCTGAGTCGTTCGTCAAGCACCATCAATTCGTGCAGCAATGTGGTTCCGCTGCGCCAATGGCCGATGATAAAAACTGGCGGGCCATGAAAGGCCGATTTCTTTAGTCTTCGCCCCCAGACGAGTTTTTGCATCAATCCGAGACCGGCATTTACGGGCGTTGCAATCGTGATCGCGATCGCCATCGCCCATCGCGACGGATGAACCGCGAACTTGCCGTCACGCAGCAAACGCCACCAAACACGCGGGCTCATTCCGTGCCAGAAACGCGGAGTGTAGAACGGATAATGATGAAAAGAATCGCTCGACACTGGATTGAATGGGCTTCACGCGGACCGGGAGATGCAAAGCCTAGACGATATCGCATCAGGGCAAAAAAACCCATTGGTGATCACACAGCCCGTCGTGAATGTTGACGCATCAGGCCAGCGTTACCGATAAGGCAGCATCGCGGTGCGAGGTGACGATTGGGGCGAACTTGGTGCGGTTTGACCGCTGTAACCGGGCGGATCGACAGGTCGGCCTAGCGATGATAGATCGATTTTTCGGGGGGCGTCTTGCGGCATCGCAAACAATTTCGGATCGCCAGAGATCAATTGATTGATGACGTAATTGCCGATGTCGAGCTTTAATTCCAGCGGCGGCCCTTCGGTGGGCAGCAACCGTAATTGAACCCGATGCGGCAAAGCGCACTTTTGCTCGGGATAGTAGCGATGATTGCTGCCGCTAGCCGCGGCGATCATTCGTCCGTCGGGACCATACAGCATTTGATCGGTAACATAGCCAGCCGTCGGTTCAATGATGCAAACGCGGCTGTGCAGTCCGTCAGACATCGGCACCATGGTGCGGACTTCCAAACGTCCATCGGTTCGCAGGAGTGGCCCTTCGACAACTTCGCGGGTGTCAATGTGGACCAGCCCCAACGCGTCGCCGATCCAAGTCGGATCGACTGGTAAGACAGACCGAATCGGCAGATTCCGGAATTGTTCGTGGCTGGCGTAGTACAGCGTTTGCGTCATCCCTTCGGGTACTTGAAACCAAAACGCTTCGGAATTACTGCCCATATCCATGCCCGAACCCAGCATGATCGGCAAACTGGCCCGCATTCGAAAGTTGTGCGGGCGGTCGACCGACAATGTGGCGGAAAGCCGTGGCACGTTCGACATAGTCGGCACTTCGACCGATACCGAATTGCTGGAAAGCTGGCTAATCGAATCGGTCCGGTTTACGACTTCGGCCAGTTCCTCAATTGTCGGCAGCCCCGAAAAAACCTGAGGCGGCGGCATTTGATCGACGCGAACGGTTTGGCGATAGCAAGTCGCCCCGCCAGCAAACTGAACGGTCAACAGTGCGAGCAAACAGATGACGATTTGGCTGGGTTGACGAGTGCCTGGACATCCTGTCTGGGCATGATTCATTCGGCTGCCTCGACGTAAAGCAGTTCCTGGAGCGCTTCGGTCAGCGTTTCGGTTTGCCGGCGCGTGATCGTGTATTCTTCGATTTCGATTTCCGAACCGTCGGCGGCGACCTGCAATCGCATCGTTTTGGGGCTGACCGGATCAGCGGGCGAATCAACGGGGACCATTTTCACAATGCGCCGTCGCAGCAGCGTTAGTGCCAACAAGAATGCCAGTGGTTTGCGTTGGTCGTCATGTTCCATCTGCCGCAGTGTTTCGACCAGCACCGGGTCGGGCGCGAGCACCATCTTTCGCTGGCCCGATTGTGGCATGCGACATTTCCACCACCCGAGCGTGCCTTCGGGCGGTTCGGTCCAGGCACTAGCGGAGTATTCCCGACGAATGAGTTCTTCGCCGACTTCGATGACAACCGAATAATACCACTCACCGTCGCGCAGCGGTCGGTCTTCGACACAGCAACGGCGCGAGCAGCGGTTGACTTTGTATTCGGCAAGCACAGATTGGGCCAGCAATTTACGGGTTGAGGATGAATCAACTAGCGAGAACGCTGTCTCGCGTTCGCTGAACTCTATTGTTAGCACCCGTCGCAAGCTGAGCGAAAGGCTGAAAACTGAGAAATCGAGCGTCGAGCGCAAGGCCCCTTAACCTCGCTTGCGTTCCTTATCCTCGCCTGGGTTCCGCCATCCCGGTGGATCGTCAAACAAGGCGGAGCATTATTTCACGCCGCGCCGTCTTCGCCCGGGGCTGAGATGTGCTTGGAGATGTATGCCGGTTCTCCCATGCGTTTGACTAGGTCGAGTTGCAGTTCCAGCCACGCCATGTGGCCTTCTTCGTCCAAAACGATCTTTTCAAACAAGGTTCTCGATCCGATGTCGCCATCGTCGGCCGCCTGCCGCGCCGCAGTGGTATAGAACTCGATCGCTTCCTTTTCGTCGGTTAAATCGGATTCGAACATCTCGACCAAAGATTTTGACAATTTGGGTGTCTTGGCGAGAACAAGCTCCGGATTCCCCTTCAGGAACATGATTCGCGCGATGTAGGCGTCGCTGTGACCGATCTCTTCTTGCATTTCTTGCCGCATTTTGGTCGCCAGGCGGTCCATCCCCCAGTCGTCCAGGACGCTCGCATGCAATTGGTACTGGTGGGCTGCGGTTAATTCCATCGCGAGGGCTGTTTGCAGGTTTTTAAGCGTTGCGGCTCGGGTCATCTCTTTTCTTTCCTGTCTGAGGTTTTTAGTCGGTGGGTGGTCGAATCGCCCACTGAATTGCGGACACAGCGACGCCTACTGAAGTTCATCGGTTACGTTTGCTGGCATGTTAGGACCGACTGCAGGGATTGTCCAACGTTCCCCCCCACCGATAAAAAAGGGACGACGGAAGATTAAACAACAGTGAAAAGCTGTGTGGTTAGGGGTTAGCGAGGCACCGACAAATTGACAGCACAGCTTGTTTGCCTACAATTCCGACCTGTCGCAGACTCGGTATTCGCGACGAAACAAAATTTTGAACACGAGCGACGCTGTCCGAGTCTTTGTCGCATATCCAGTCAGTATCAGAGGGGTTTTGTATGGCTTCCGACGCGGTCCTCGAATTCACAGACGACAATTTTGACACCGAAGTGCTGCAGTCCGAGGGCGCTGTGCTCGTAGACTTCTGGGCACCTTGGTGTGGCCCCTGCCGACAAATCGCTCCAGTTATCGAAGAACTGGCCAAAGAGAATCCGGGCGTAAAGATCGGCAAGGTTAACATCGACGATAACCCTGGGGCAGCCGAACGTTTCGGCGTGAACAGCATTCCGACGTTGATGGTGTTCCGCAACGGCCAGGTTTCGGACAGCTTTGTCGGCGTTCGCCCTAAGACACAGTTGCAAGCCGCGATCAGCTGATCGTCGCAATCGCCACTGCCCACCTGTTATATTTCAGAAGCCACGTCGGCTTAAGCTGACGTGGCTTTTTTTGCCGCTCACGAAAGTGAACCGTCTGCGGTAGACTGCGCGATCCTCCGCAGCAATTGAGCTGTCTTACCCTGCACCGCCAGTTCCCGCCGCCGTTTCGAGTTGAACGCTTGACCGCCACCGCCAGTCGTACCGTTTCGATACCACCGATCGAGTATCCGGCGGAATTGCCGATCACCGCTCACCGCCAATCGCTGCTGAAGCTGGTTGGCGAGCATCGCGTGATCATCGTTTGTGGCGAAACGGGCAGCGGCAAAAGCACCCAATTGCCCAAAATCTTGCTGGAAGCAGGCCTGGGTCGCCGCGGCATGATCGGCCACACCCAACCACGACGTCTGGCGGCCCGATCGATCGCCGCGCGGATTTCCGAAGAACTCGGTACGACTGGCGATTCACGCGTCGGTTATAAGATTCGGTTCGGCGACCAAACGTCGCCCGAAACGCTGATCAAGCTGATGACCGACGGCATTCTGCTAGCCGAAACGCAGTCCGATCGCGACTTGCGGGCTTACGACGCGTTGATCATCGACGAAGCGCACGAGCGATCGCTGAACATCGATTTCTTGCTCGGTTATTTGTTGCGAGTAATTGAGCGTCGGCCGGAGTTTCGGTTGATCATCACGTCGGCCACAATCGACGCCCAGCGCTTCGCCGAACATTTTTCGATTCAAGGAAATCCGGCCCCGATCGTGATGGTCGAAGGCCGCGGATACCCCGTCGACATCCGTTACCTGCCTTGGACCGACGTAAATCGCGACGCCCAAGACGAAGATGATAACTACGATTTAGGCCAACACGTGATCGCCGGGATCGATAACGTTTGTCGCTCTGGCGGTGGCGACGTGTTGGTGTTCCTGCCGACTGAGCGTGATATTCGCGAAGTGTCGCACCAGACCGCGGGCCATTTCAAACGGCTCGGCTTGGCGACTCGCGTCGACGTGTTGCCGCTGTATGCACGGTTGCCACAAGCCGAACAGCAGCGAATTTTCCACCCTACCGGCGATCGTCGCCGCATCGTGTTCGCGACCAACGTGGCCGAATCGTCGTTGACCGTTCCCGGCATTCGATACGTGGTCGACGCGGGAACGGCGCGAATCAGTCGTTACAGCCCACGAAGCCGCGTGCAGCGACTGCCGATCGAAGCGGTCAGCCGAGCGAGTTGTGACCAACGGGCCGGCCGCTGCGGACGAGTCGCACCGGGCATTTGTGTGAGGCTTTATTCGCAAGAGGATTATGAGAATCGCGAAGCTTTCACGACACCCGAGATTCGACGCACCAATCTGGCGTCGGTGATCCTGCAAACGTTGACGCTGCGGTTGGGGTCGATCGACCAGTTTCCGTTGATCGACCCTCCTCGCCCCGATGCGATTCGGCAGGGGTACCGAAC
>DIUH01000293.1:16028-18617 GCA_002428205.1 Planctomycetaceae bacterium UBA6163 | reverse complement strand
CGTATTGTCGGCGGGGTTTACGTGACGTCACGATCGGGGAACCGGATGAAGACAAAATCGCTGGATAAAGAGAATCAATTCGCTCAACAGCCACACGGCCTATTTTCTGCAACTCGTGCTCATTGCTCGGCGAGCAGTTGCAGGGGGGTGGTGTTTGCACTCCTACCTATCGGAATAGTCAAGCGGTTTCCGAAGAATATGACTGCGTAGGGGGCAGAAGATGAGTAGCTTCAGGCGTTTTTGACGATTGAACGGATCAATCGGAAAATGCCGGCGCTATTGGCCCCGGTGTACAGAAGTGAATGTCGATGAATAAGCGTAACAATAAGAATTGCGGCAAGAAACTGAACCAGTTTCGCCACCAAATCATTCGCCCGTGGCAAGTTTTCGGAAATACGCTTCAATCGCTTCGCGGTAATGGGTTGGCAGGTCGCGGCTGATCTGCTGGAGCGCTTCCTCACGCTCCGCAGGCGGCAAGTTGCCCCAACCGTCACGCTGGCCAATGTTTTTTCGATCGACATCGCCTTGGCCACTGCCGCCGGCGATCCGACTGTCGTCCATCGGTTGGTCCTGGCCGGAGTTCCGGTTTTGACCACCAGACTGCTGTTGCTGTTGTTGTTGCTGCTGCTGNNACTTGTTCGCGCTGTTGAACGTCGCTGTCGGCACGTCCCAAATCGAGACGGCGAGTGACGTCGGTCATCAACCGCGAAACTTCGTCGAGCGAGTCTTCCTTCAGCGGCTTGATATCGGCGACCATCAGTTGAGCGGTGCGAACGAAACGTACGGGAGCAGCGGTTTCGTTTTCGAGCAATCGACGCAAATCGGCCAGGGCTTCTTTTTTCATCAACAGCGAGTGGCGACAAACGCCGCGATAAAACATGACAGACGCGGGGTCGAGGCAATCGGTCGGCTCGACGTCGGCAAACACGGGTAACGCTTCGTCATACAATCGTCGCTGCACCAATTCGCGAGCGAGCCAAGTGCGCGATGTCGCTGCGATGGCGGGTGGCAATTGGTCGAAGTTGGCGGCCAGCGGTTCAGCCGATGCGAACCAGGTTGAGGCTATGGCAGGATCGGCCAGCGTCAATTCTTTGAGTCTTGCGATCGCAGGCAGAATGTTTGCGGACGAATCGATTACTGCGTTCAGCACATCGCCATCGCCATCGGTCAATTTTTGCAGCAACAGTTCGGATGCTTCATCGATCGATTGAGGGGCGACATTTAATTGCTTCCAGGAGTCTCGCATCCGCTGGATCACTTCGGTGGAGTCGGGCGATTGCCAAGACGCTGCTTTCTTCAGTCCATCAGCAGCAGCGGCGCGGTTGTAACTTATCGGGCCAACGCAAATCGACGCCGACAGCAGGCTAGCGACACAAAATCCCTTGGTGACAAACGACCAGGCCGCTGAGACTCGATTCTTCATGCGATGGGCTCTCGGAAAGGGTGGCAAACTGTAAGCGGAATAACGCGATCTGCGGTTATGCTCGTAGTCCCGCCTTTAGGCGGCTGCTACAAACTCTGCCTCGGACGCCGCCTAAAGGCGGTACTACAAACGATACCTCAAAACTACTGATTTCGTTTCTGCACAATATCTCTAGTAATTCGATACAAGTTAGTCTGACGCTCTGCCAAGTCCTTGACCAATGGCAACACGTCGGCCGTATCGCCCGCTTCAGCCAAAATCTTTGCATAACGTTCAGTGGTCGACATGATTCGCGTTTCCATCGTACGAATCAAACGCAACTCCGCTAATTGTTCCACCAACGGCTGTTCACCGGACTGTTGTTGTTGCTGTTGCTGTTGTTGCTGCTGCTGTTCTTGTTTCTGTTTTTCGAGATCACGCTGAGCCTTCTGCAGCGCGGCGATCATCTCCTCAAGTGCTGCCAGGATGTCTTCTTGAATGCCAATCGTGACCGCATCGATCTTCGAAGCTGCCAACCGCTGGGCAACCGTTTCCATGTCGCCACGGATTTGTGAGACGACTTCTGGGAACGCGACGCTGGAGCCCTCTTCTTTGAGCAGCAGCATCGCTCGGTCGGCTTCCATCACGATCTTCTTTTCTTCAAAAGCTAGGTTGCCGGCGCGAACGTCGACCTGGCGATCGCGTTGTGAGACCGGGATCGCGTCGAGCTGTTTCGTGTCGTCGAGCACTTTGCCTTGCATCTGGGCCATTTTACGTAAACGCGATTCCAAGCGGGCAAGTTCGCGTTGCATTTCCTCTTCACGCAATTGACGCAGGATTTTTTCCAGCCGATCGATCGCCGCCCGCAAATTTTCTTCGGCCTTCAGTTGCTCTTCGATCGCCTTGTCACGCTTCGCTTCGTCCAGCTCCTTTTCGGCCTGCTTCATCTTCTCGATCGCCTGCTGCAACTGCTGCTGAGCCTGTTGCTCGGGCGACTGAGGCTGTTGTTGCTGAGGCGAATCTTCCGAAGGCTGGCCTGGCTGGGACGGTTGCCCAGGCTGAGACTGCTGTGGCTGGGAGTCCTGTGGCTTCGATTCACCGGACGGTTCACCAGGTGACGATTCGCTCGGCATGGGCGATTTTTCGTCGCCGCCTTCTTTGGATTCACCGTCTTTTGGCTCACCGTC
>DIUH01000293.1:1250-15970 GCA_002428205.1 Planctomycetaceae bacterium UBA6163 | reverse complement strand
ACCGTCCTTGGGCTCGCCCTGCTTCGATTTTCCGTCTTTTGATTCTCCGTCCTTGCCTTGCGATTCCTTTTGTTCGCCCGGCTTCATGTTGCCGTCTCTCGGCTTCCCGGATTCACCATCTTTTGACTCATCGCCATCTTTTGGCTCATCGCCATTCTGCGCCGGATCGTCTTCGCCTTCTGGCGACTGGGTTGGTTCCCCGGTGTCGGGTGAATCTTCGTCCTTCATCGCCTCTTCGACCTTGCCGGCCCGCTGGGCGATCTGTTTCTGTTCGCCGCTGATCGCTTGCAGGTCAGCGCCGTTTTCGGTTCGGGCACGTGTCGTTCGCTGCAACCGCTCGACCAATTTCAGCTCTTTGATCATTTTGCCGACACGCTCTTTCTCGTCGCGCAGCCGCTGTGGGCGGTCTTCGCTCAGCAGCAGTGTCAACAAGCGATCGAGCCCTTCTTTTGCCGACCCCTGGCTGTCGATCGCATTTTTGAACTGGGCGTTGCGGATCGCTTGGCTGGCCGTACTTAATTTGTCCAGCACGAACATATCGCGACTTTGCTTTGCCGCCCGACGCAGCAACGCGGCTCGTTCGGCGTTCTCGTCGGCTTCCATATCGGCCAAACGCAACAGCAGTTCTTCCAGCTTGCGATACCGTTCGGCAACGCTCTGTTGTTCGTCGGCAAGCGTCGCTCCAGCGGCAGGGGCATTCCCCTGGTCGGCTTGGCCGAAGGCAGGATCAGGCCGGAAACCCCAGCCAGAGAGTATTGCGAGAAAAACGACGGTTAATCTGTAAGCTTTCATCCGTCCACTCTTGCCCGCATATCAGCGGGTTGGGGGCTATCGATCAATCGAACAAGTCTAGCACGCGGGTCTTCTGTTCCTTCTTGGTCTTTTCAATAAGACCTTCCTGACTGTCAATCAATTCCCGCACCATGTCGAGAATCTCGTTAAAACTCTCCAGGTCAAGCATCTTTTCCAGCACGGCGGTCAATTGCAGCAGCACTCGCTCCGAGGTTTCAACCGCGACAGCCACGTCAACTGTCACAGCGGTACCGCCGGTTTGTGGCCCACCGGCATCCGCCAGTTTAGCGTCCCCGCCAGCGATGCGTTTCTCGATTCCGCTGATTTGTGATCGCAGCAGCGTTAAATCACCGGCGACAATCGCTCGCAACGGATCACGCACTCCGCCCCCGATCCGCTCGCTGCGGTCGATCGAATCGACTCGGTTGTTCGCCATTTCTTCCAACAGGTCGTCCAGTGAAGTGGCAATTCCCTGCAATTCTTCGCCTGTCTTGGCCGCCTGCAGCCCGATTTGCTGGGTCCGCAAACGGACGATCTGGCGCTGTCGGTCGGTTTCATTTTCGCCTTCGCCGGTTTCCGTATCTTCGCTAGCGGGCCCCTCACCAGCAGACCCGTCCGGTTGAGGCACCTGGACGGCATTTGCATTCGTCGCCGCCAGATCGTCCAAATCGGGCTTTAATCCGCCCAGCGAATCACGCAGTTGCCGTGTTTCTTCGATCGTCTGTTCCAGACGCGAACGCAGTGCCAGTTCACGCCGCTCCAGCAACGCCAACAAGTTCTCAGGCGTCACGATGTCCAGCTTGTACAGTTGGCTGGTCGCCCGGTGGACACGTCCGTCCAAATCGTAACGATCCGAAGCTTCGCCGATCACATTGATCGCCCCACCAGGTTCGGGAATCGTTAGCCCCGATTTTTTATCTTCTGCAAGGTCGCGCAGGTCGATCGTCAGTTCGAACTTGCCATCGCGGTCGCCACGAATCGGCAAATTGACCGAACGGCGGACATTTTGGTCGCCCGAGGGCGGCGCCACCGGTTCGCCTTCTTCATCCGTTGCCGCGACCGCATCGTTTTTATCGAGAACCGACAGCGTCGCGAACGATTGATCGATCTCGTAATCGTCCTTGGCGGTGCCATAAATCGGCAACCGCGCGTTGCGTGTAACGGCGGTGCCGATCCCCTTCAGACGCAGTTCGATTTCCGGTTTTTCGTCGGTGACAACGCCGAGGAAATAGCGATACGGGACCTGAGCCGAAATGCCGTCGCGGTCTTCGGGGACAACGATAATCGTCGCCGGTTGCCGCATGTCTTCCAGCACCAGCGAAAACTCGGTGCCGTCGGCCGACAGTTTGATCGGCGGTGTCTGGGCATCCGAATTGCCGACCAGCATCCGCGCGTCGACTCGGCCCAGCGGCACGCTCGACTTCGCACGTAATTCCGCCCGAGCACCCTCGCGAACTCGCAAACCGGCCTGATAATCGACACTTCGCGTCGTCGCCGCCCCGTCCTGGCCGATCGGTCGCAGGTAACTCGGGTCGGTCGTCACGACTTGTAATCGATTCAGTGCCGGCGGTTCGACGGCTTCGATTCGGTAATTATCCAGTCGCGCGTCGAGGCCACGAACCGTGATCGATACGCTTTCGGTCAATCCGGCCAATGGCGGGCCATCCAGCAAAAAGGCTTGATAGCCATCGGTAACGCGGCCAACGCGTCGCATGTTGGCTTGACCACGAATTCCGCCGTCGGTGGCGAAGTAAACCGTGCAAACTTCGGGGACAACGGCCCCTTCGGCACGGGCCAACACACGCAACGTGCCGCTGGAACCACGTGGCAATCGCACCACACCGTCTTCGAAAGCGACAACCCTGGGCGGACCGGCAGACGCTTCGTCAGCACCAACAATCGGCAACTCCACACCCACCATTTCCAGCGCCGCTTGGCGTGGCCAGGGCGTATCGGTGATCAGCAGCAATCGTCCCGCCGCGCGGCCGAACGCCGACGGGCTGACCACGGCAAAGGCGATCGTGGCGACGACCATCGGCACGACCAACCAAATCTTGCGAATCAGCGGTTGCCAGCGAAAAATGCGGTTCGAATCGACACCGCCAACCGCCGCAGCCGCTTCGGCATGCACGCGTCGCAGCAATGCCGGGGCGTGAGCATCGCCCATTCGCCCGCCCTGTTCCAATTGCACCGCGGTCACCAATCGTCCGCCGATTTCCGGATGATGCCGCTCGACCAACAACGCCAGCGAATCGTCAGGCAACGGCCGCTGTAAGCGTCCGACCAGCAATCGCCAAATCATCACGATCAAGGCAATGCCGACGGCGGCCAGCAAAACGGTTCGTGCCGAGCGTGGCATTTCCGTTCCGCCTAGCCGAACCGGTATAAAATCGATTGCCAGCCCGATCCAGAACGCGGCGAAGATGAACGCGACCAGGGCCAGCAGCGAATCGGCAACGATGTATCGACGAACTCGCCCGCGAAGTGAGGTCAGAAGTTTTCGAAGTTGAGGATCGAGTGCAGGCATGGTTAAGATTGTGATCGAGCGGCCGACCCTAGGTCAAGTTGTCCATGCCTTGTAGAGCCACATCAACGGCGAAAAATCGGTTGCAATGATCCTGATCGGCACGATGAACATCACTCGAACCCGCAGCCATGGCGATTTTCATTGCCCAACCTGCGGTTCGCTTCGCGAGTATTCGCTGAAGTCGCGACGTCCATTCCTAACACTGTACTTTATTCCGACGGTTCCAATTGGTGCGAGCGAACTTTTCGTTCGCTGCGACGGCTGCAAGTCGAATTGGGATCCGGCGATCCTGAACATGGACGCTCGTGACCATCAGCTTGCTAAGGATACGCAGTTTCGGGTCGAAGCGTTCAGAGCGTCGGTTTTGGTGGTGCTGCACGGTGGCGANNCGCGAAATTGAAGCGTTGTTGGAAGTCGGACAACGGATTTTGCCAGAACCGATCGACCGTGAAGAGCTGGGCCAGCTCTGTTCGTCGGCGATCCAGAACCGGGTTTCCGCGGCCAACTACGTCCGCAGCGTCTGTCGTGGTTGGTCGACCGAGCAGAAACAGTTGGCGTTGCAGGCGATGTTTGTCGCCGCAACGGCCGACGCGGGGCTCGACACGAAAACGCTCGCCCTGCTGGCATCGCTGCGTGATGCGATGAACTTGACCGACGACGAGTACCAGTCGGCGATCGAAGCGGCGATCCAGTGGGATGACGCGGCGGAGACGTAACAAACGACGTCATTTCACCAAGAAGGGCGCAAAGGAAGATGACCGAATACGATCTGCCGTGGAAAGAGGTGCTGGACGCGTACCTGAAGGATTTCCTCGAATTGTGTCTACCGGAAGTCCACGCGGGGATCGATTGGAACAGCCCCATCGAAAATCACGAACAGGAATTGCCCCACCTTTTCCCCAAAAGCCTCACAGCCGGACGCGTGGCGGACAAACTTTTTCGAGCCAAATTTCTACGCAGTGAGCAACCGACTTGGTTTATGATTCACACTGAAGTCCAAGTGGCCCGCCAAGCCGACTTCGCACAGCGGATGTTTACCTGTTACTACCGCATACTTGACCGATTTGAGGAACCGGTGGTTGTATTGGTATTATAGGAGACGGTTCGAAGTCGTGGCGACCGAAGACATGGGAAGTCGACGTGCTGGGGTGCCAGCTTCGGTTTTCCTACCCAATTGTCAAGCTGCAGGATTTTACCGACGAAATTGAGCGTTTAAACATCTCCCGAAATCCGTTCGCCACAGTGATCGCTTCGCACTTGCGAGCACAAGCATCTGCGGGAAATCCCAATGTTCGCTTTGGCTTTAAAGTCGATTTGGTACGAAACTTGTACGAAAAGCAATGGCAGGCCGACGAGATCAGGAAACTGTTTCGGTTTATCGACTGGGTGATGGACTTGCCAGAGACGCTTGAGATACAATTTATGGATACCGTGAAAAAAATTGAAACGGAGAAAGAAATGACATACGTGACTTCCATTGAAAGAATCGCCAGAAGAGAAGGTAAGGCAGAAGGTAAGGCAGAAGGTAAGGCAGAAGGCAATATACAGTTGCTGCAAGAACTGCTGGGAATACCGGTGAGCTCCGATGCAGAACTCGAGCAAATGGACGCTGAGCGGTTGCAGGCACTACTTAAAGAGCTCCGACAATCCTTTAATTCTCGAGCAGGGAAACAAGGTAGCTAATGGCACATCGATCGGGTGAGAAACTTGCCGGACGCTCTTGAGTTTCGTTTTATTGCACTGCGGCGAAAATTGAAACGAAGGCGAAAATGGTATACGTAACTTCCATTGAAAGACTTGCTAGCGTCGGGCTTGTATCGGCACGACAGACGCTTATCCTGTTGGCTCCAGCCTTGCCCGAGCCGCATCTGCGGCGTCCCCACCGCTTCGACCCACCCGCCGCTTGAAAGGCCAAACGCCATGGTTTTCTGGGACTACGTCGCCCTTGCCGGATACTTTGCCGTGATGGTCGGCATCGGCGTCTATAGTGCCCTGAGGATCAAGGGGCAAGAAGACTTTTTCATGGGGGGCCGGTCGTTCGGCAAACTGCTGCAAACGTTCGCCGCGTTCGGGGCAGGAACCGGCTCAAGCGACCCGGTCAACACCGCGCGCACAACGTTCACCAGCGGGATGAGCGGGATGTGGAGCGTGATGTATTGGTTGTTGGTCACGCCGTTCTATTGGATCGCTGGCGTCTGGTATCGCCGTATGCGGCACCTGACGTTGGGTGATTGGTTTGTCGAACGTTATGACTCGCGAGCCCTCGGTGCCGGCTACTGCATCTTTGGCATCCTGTTCTATATGGTTTACGGATCGATGTTGTTTTCGGCGATCGGTAAAGTTGCCGCACCGCTGATCGAAATCGATACCTTCAGTTTGATGGGATCCCAATACAAGATCGAATACCTGCTGGTCCCTTTAATCGGTGTCGTCGTTTTGGTTTATGGGATTCTGGGTGGACTTCACGCCGCCTACTATACTGACTTGGTGCAAGGTTTTTGCATCATCTTCTTGTCGATCGTATTGATACCTTATGGTTTGACCGCACTGGTGGAAAAGTTTGGTAATCCGGCCACCGACGGGATGATGATGGGCTTCACTTACCTTCATCAACAGTTGCCTCCGGAACATTTTGATTTGGTCGGATCGACCAGCAGCAGTGAGTTTCCGCTGCACCGAATCATCGCCGTCGTGATCATTAATCTGATCGGCATCGTCGTCCAACCCCACTTTATCGCCACCGGTGGCGGATCGGCAAAAAACGAGAACACCGCACGAGTCGGCTTGGTCGCCGGCAATTTCCTGAAGCGTTTTTGCACGGTCGGTTGGGTGTTCACGGCATTAATCGCATTAGCTCTTTACGCCAATAATCCCGAGCTTTCGATCGATCCGGACAAGACTTGGGGCATTGCATCGCGAGAACTGCTCGGACCAGGCCTGACGGGTCTGATGCTTGCCTGTTTGCTGGCGGCGTTGATGAGCAGTGTCGATGCTTATATGATTGTCGGTTCCGGTTTGGTGGTGCGAAACTTATACGCGCCCTACATCGCCCCCAATGCTACCGACGCACAGTATGTTCGCGTCGCTCGGATGACGGGTGTGATCATTGTCGGCGGCGCTGTAATCGTGTCGCTGTTCTATATGAACGTGTTCGAACAATTGCAGCTTACTTGGGTGTTCAATATCCTATTCGCCGCACCGTTTTGGGCAGGCCTTTACTGGCGTCGCGCGACACTTGTGGCAGCCTGGACCACGGTCGCTTACTGTGCACTGATGTTTTTCTTGATCCCTTACGCCGCGCCGCGATTGATCGATTCTTTGAGGACCAATCCACGGTATTCAGCGATGAACGAAATCGTCGAAACCACAACCACTCGCATGGCCGCTCCGTCGGATGTCCAACGGCGTGCCGCTGCGATCGAGGTTTGGGACGACCGAAAACGTAAGATTGACAACGGACCGATGGACGATGCGGCAAAAGCATTGGCGATTGCGGCACTGGGCGCTCGTCCGGTCGAACTGGCCGAAGGACAGGAGGTCACCGAGACCGAACGTGCGGGCGGTCAGGGGATTTTTTGGCCAACTAAATTGACGCCGATCGATGAATCAGGCCAGCCCTTGCTGACCGCTAAGCCGGTTGCGGTCGGCGAGCCCGAAGTGGTGGATGAAAACGTTACGAGAACCATTTTGCGTTACCCCGATACGGTGCGTTTCCGTGGTGAAGGGAATTTCCGGCTCGATTTCCTATTGTACGGTCTGATCGGTGTCGACCTGACGACAAAGTCCAATGCCGCGTTGTCGACGCTAGAGCTGCCGCCGAAGATTATCACACCCTTTTTGGTGATGTTTTTGGTCAGCCTGTTGACGCCGCCGGTCCGCCGCGAAGTGCTCGATCGCTACTACGCCAAGATGAAAACGATGGTCGACCCAGACCCCGAGGTCGATCGCAAGAATTTGGAAGCGGCTTATGCCAACCCTGCCGCACTTGAATCGCGGAAGATGTTCCCCGGCACAAGTATCGAAATCCAAAAACCGACCCGCGCCGATGTCGTCGGATTCATCGTCTGCTTGGGCGTTTGTGCGTCGATTATCCTGTTGGCGATGGGTGTCGCAAGAATCGGCATGTAGACCGTCTTACGGCTTTCCAAGCCGTGCTCACTCGACTCGGAGAGTCGAGCGACGATCCCTGACAAAAGCCCTCAGTTTGGGATATCCTTGCTCTAAACGAACATCAACTCGCTCGAGACAAAATAATGAAAGCCCTGCTGCTGACCGATTACAAACGCCTTGAAGTAACCGACGTCGATGAACCACAAATCGGTGCCGATGATGTGCTGATTCAAGTCGAAGCGTGCGGAATCTGTGGCAGCGACATACACGGCTATGATGGCAGCACCGGTCGCCGGATCCCACCATTGATCATGGGCCACGAAGCGGCTGGGATCGTCGTCAGTGTCGGTTCGGATGTCGACGACTTGGTCGCCGGCGATCGCGTCACTTTTGACTCGATGGTTTCCTGCGGGAAGTGCGAGTTTTGCCGCAGTGGCCATCAAAACTTGTGCAACAATCGTCGTGTTTTGGGCGTTTCGTGTGGCGAGTATCGTCGGCATGGCGCGTTCGCCGAACGGATCGCGGTGCCGCGACGGATCGTTTATCTGTTGCCCGATGGAATGCCGTTCGAACACGCGGCGCTGGTCGAAGCGGTCTCCGTCGGCGTCCATGCCGTAAACGTTTCGCCGATCAAGTTGGGCGACAGCGTCGTAATCGTCGGTGCCGGGATGATCGGCCTGCTGACTTTGCAAGCGGCCAAAGCGGCCGGTGCGACACGCGTGATCGCCGTCGACATCAACGACAATCGATTGACGGTTGCGAAACAACTGGGCGCGACCGATGTTCTGCGCAGCGACTTGTGCGACGTGCCAGCGGCGATTCGCGAAATGACCGGTGGACGCGGTGCCGATGTAGCTTTGGAAGTCGTCGGTGCGACGGTGACGATTAAGACCGCGATCGAATCGGTGCGCAAAGGTGGCCACGTCACGCTCGTTGGCAACGTTTCACCAACGATCGAACTGCCACTGCAAAGCGTCGTGACTCGCGAGATCAGCCTGCAGGGAACCTGCGGCTGCAACGGCGAGTACCCTCAGTGCATCGAATTGATGAGCAGCGGGGCGATCAACGTCGCGCCGCTGATTACGTCGCAAATCACGCTGGCCGATGCGCCACTTTGGTTCGAACGATTGCACGCAGGCGACCCCGACCAAATGAAAGTCGTCGTCCGTCCGCAGCGATGAACTTGACCGTCGCGCGGCTTACAATCGGGCCGCAAACTCAGGTTTTAATTCCTTCAGGATATCCGTTACCGTCTGGCGATCGTCCGACGACAGATGGTCAAAGTCTTTTGAGCTTTCGCCATCGACCAAAACGTTTACTAGTCGGTCGTAGATGCGTTTGCGAACGTGATCCGGCAAGGAATCAAAGGCTGGCGAATCGATCAAGTAGCTGCAAGGATACTTGAAAACACGGTTTTGCAGGTCGAGTTTCCGCAGCGATCGACCTTTGATGTCTAGTTTTCCTCGCGCCTCAAACTGTTCGGCAAAGTCGCTGGTCCCGGCGATCGGTTCGCTCAAGCGGATTTCACCAGACATTAACAAGTGCCTTACAACGTTCTCCGCGACCGCATCAATCCTGCGCTGTGCACTGTCGCTGACATAGCCTTCACCACGCTCCAGTAGTTCATTCATTTGGAATGATTGATGGAGTGCTTGACGAGTCTCATAATTGGCCGCAGCGATCGCGTTGTGCATTTGGGTTTGATGTTCCAATACCATCAGGGCAACCAAGTCGCTGTGAGGCGAAAGGTATGCACTTGTCGAGACCAGCGAATCGAGCGACGTGATATTGGAACCCATGCCCGAAAGTTCGCGATTCCCACGAATGTCGTCCTTGTCATAAAGAACGTTTCCCATATGTTTCGTTTTGCCGTGAGTGCCTGTGACATACCATCCGCCCCAGCGTTGCTCCATCGGGCTGGTGTGATCGGTGTTGTAGGTGCCACTGCCCAGAATCGGATATCCAGATCCATCGGCAAAGACGCTGCGGACCAGATAGCCCGGTACGTTTTGTGTTCGCGTTGACGCGTGGCAAGTCAAACAACTGCCGCGGTCGCGAACGAACTCCGGACGGTCGGTTTTTGATTGGTCAAGTGTGTAGAAGATTGCGCCTTGCATCGGATCAGTGGCTGCAAACTCCAGAACGTCGCCGTTCTGGCAAAATCCGACATAAACGTCGTCGTTGAAATACAGCGCCCGCGGCCGGCGTGGCGAAATCCGTTGTAACTGTAAACTAGTTTTTGAAAATACCAGCGTTTGCGAGCTGATCGGTATATCCAATTCCTTCAGCACTGCTAACAAGTAACCCTGTTTGTTATCAAAATCTAACTTTGTCGTGCCAGATTTGATCCGATCCGCCAATTGGGCAACCGGATCGTTGACCGGAGCGTTTAGGTAATCAATCGGCGGTTGTTCAAAAGTCGACGATTGTGCGAAAGCGACCGAGGAGATCGCCAAAGCGGTGGCAATCGCCACAGCCATCGTCGCGACGGTTAAGCATAAGGATCGGACCTTTGATTCAATGCCCATAACAAACCACTGCACTCGTTTGTAGTCCCGCCTTTAGGCGGCTTTTCGGGGGAGGAAGGATTGATTAACAAACGCCGCCTGAAGGTGGTACTGCAAATGTGCAGGTCAGTATAAACAATTGTCGTCGTGCTGTCAAATTGCGGTCTCTGCGTCGATCGAACTGGTCTGGTAACGCTGGCGGCGAAATGGATTAAGATCAACTGGCGTCGAACGATCCCGTTTCTCTTTTTCAATCTTTCGCATGCGTTCTGGACTAACGATTGGGGCCGAAGCTGAACTGGTTTGGCAGGTCGCGGCTGAGCACACGATTCACCTGGGGTTTCCGCCGCCTTCGCTGGTCGGTTCACGATTGGCGGACGATGTCGCGGACCCCAGCGTGTCGGCGGTCGTGTTTTCGACGCCTTTTATGATCTTGTTGATGGAGCGAGCGGCGCGAAAAGTGATCGAGCCGTTTTTGGATTCGGGCGAAGCCTCGGTGGGTGCTTCGGTGAACATCGACCACATGGCCGGCACGCCGTTGGGGGAGATCGTTCGCGGGGTGGCGCGAGTGACCGCCGTCAGCGGCCGGACGATCGATTTCGAAGTTGCGGCATATGATCGCCATGAACAAATCGGCCGAGGCGTTCATCGGCGTGCGGTCGTCAAACTCGAACGTGTCGCCAAAAAGATGGCGGAGAAGTCGGCCGCTCCCCCGTCCCACATGCCTCTGTCTTGGATGGATGGTATTGCGAACCTACCCGTCGCTTCGTCTGGCACCTACCCTTCCCCGGTCGATCTGCTGATGCCCAAAACAACCAACCTGACACCATCATCGTCTATGGAACCTTTACCAGTTACCCGTACCCTTGAGGTTGACGTTTCCGGCAGTTTGGCGATTGTAAAGCTGAATCGGCCCGCCAAGAAGAACGCGGTCAATTTTGAGATGACCGAGGATTGGGAACGAGTCAACGGATACCTGTCGCGTCATCCGCAGATACGTGTTGTGATCGTTACCGGATCCGGCGAGGCGTTTTGTGCTGGCGATGACGTCCCAGAAGTCGGAACGCTGTCGATCGAAAAGGCCCAGGAACTAAGCTACCGACAAGCGCGAATGTATCTAGCATGGGAACAACTGCCCCAGATATTTCTGGGTGCGATCAACGGCCTAGCGCTGGGCGGCGGTTGTGTTGCCGCATCGGCGTGTGACCTAAGAATCGCATCTCATAACGCCACGTTTGGGATGCCAGAAGTTTTGCTCGGTTGGCCACCCGGTTATGGGATCGCCCAATTAACATCCTTGATCGGCAAAGGCCGCGCCATGGAAATGTGCTTGACCGGCAAACCGATCAATGCACAAACGGCGTTGCAATATGGATTGGTCCAGCGATTGAGCCCCGCGGGCATGTTGCTGGCCAACGCTAAAAACTGGGCAGATGAATTGCTGGCGATGCCACCTGAAGCGTTACGATCGACCAAGCAACTGATTCATATCGACGAAGGCTTGCAACCCAAGACTGCATTCTTAGCCGACACGGCTGCTTATATACGTTGTCTGCAAGGTGCCGATGCGAAAGAGGGAATCGCGGCGTTTAAAGAAAAGCGAAAGCCGAAGTTTTCTAGGTAACTCGGGTCTTACTGACCCGATGGCGCTAGCCGCGGGCGTCTCACATCTTCTATGTGATTACTAAATAGCAAGCCAGCGCGATTCCTAAGCCTGCGACCATCAAAGCTACGATGATCGCATACGTTCGCGAATACGCCGGTGGCAGATCGCTAGCGGACAACGTCGCAATGAATCGACGATGCTGAACAGCGGCTAACAGAATCGCCAAAACCCCTGCCAAGACAAATGTGATCCCCAGTCCGGCCGAAAGCTTGGGGTGCGTATTAGCCAATGCCGCATCGGATTGTGTGCCCAGCAATTGAACAAACAGTCCGAACCTTGCGACGACGAATCCCAGCGCGAGGATCGCGATGCCGGTGCGAATCCAAGCTAGCAATGTCCGCTCGGCGGCAAAGAAGACTCGCGGATCAAAATCAGACAGTGGCATAGGCTTCTAGCCTGTGTACTATTTTTAGAGAATTCACAGGCTGGGAAGCCTATGCCACATAACTTCACGGGCTTTATGCCAAGTCGCGCTCTTCAAACATCAACAACGCCAGCATCATGATCATGATGCTAAAGAAGAATAAATAATTGAAGGCGCCGGCCAGATAGATTGCTGGGATCGGATTCCCCGCGTCGACCGCTGATTGAACGTTGAACGTGTTCAAGTTGGGGATCACAACAGCGATCAGTTTGCCGACAAAACCGACCAGTTCGTTTTCGCCGACAGTTGACCTGACAAGCGGCGCGGTCAAGTTGCCGATCACATAAATCACGAAGCACACTACAAAGTTGGCGATCAATGGCAATCGAGTTGCCAGAGCCACAGCGATCCCGCCGATCGCCATCGTTTCCATGAAATACAGCAGCAGCGCCGGTACGGTCGACATCAGTTCCTCATGGCCGACGTTCCAGGCGGGCATCTCGAGTGAGTTTTCCCGCGCGTCATAAATCGGCTTATAACTGAGCACGAACATGAAAAACGCGCCGATGATTACGAACATCACCAGCACGGTTAACATGATCCCCATGTACTTACCGATCAAGAACGAACCGCGGCTGATCGGCTTGCTTAATACCGTCAGCGCCGTGCGGCCTTCGATTTCTTCGCTGACGCTCGTGCCGGCTGACCAAACGGCTTGCAGCATCCCAAGCACCATGATCAGCGTAACGCCGCTGTCCTTCATCAAGCGGATGTCTTCGCCCAGCGTGTTAAACGGCAGGATCGTGAACAGTGCCACACCGAACAACCCCAGCGCCACCAGCAACAGGTACAGCGGTTGGGCCATTTCGCTTTTCGCCGTTGCCAGTGCGACCGCCGATATCCGGGGTGCGGCCTGACGAAGGGCGATGTAAGTCATAAACAAGGCAAAGAATCCGATCGCGGTGACCACGATCGATGAAGCCTCGGGAACGGTTGGCCGCGTGGTCATCGTGATTGTCACTGTCGCCGGGTCGACTTCGCGGTTTTGCATGAACACCCGCGCAGGATCCAGTGGCAACGGAGGCGGGTCCAAGCCTTCTCGTAAGTATCGGACCGTCTCGCCCGCATTGACTCGTACCGGTGGCATCAAGAAATCAGCCGGCTTGTCCGCATCGGCGATGATGATCGTTCTATCGCTGGTTAGCGTCAATTCCGCAATGTTGAACATCACGTAATCCATCGGCACCTTCTGGAACTCGGCATCGTCCGGGTTCGCCAAATCGGTCGGCGCGGCGTCCAACGTGCGGACAAATCGCTCTGTCCCGTCGCTGAACAGGTTCACCTGCCAAATCGACCCTAACACCTGATTCGGCTCTGCCACCAACGGAGTCGACACCAAACCCACCACCGCGAATGCGCCTGCCGTCCCCAGCAAATATGGCACCACACCCTCGGACAGCATGGAAAACAATTCGGATCGTGTCCGATGCCACATCCCATAAATGACCGCAAACCCGATAGCCAATCCCAGGATCAGCAGCGGCAGAATCAACATCTGGCCATTGTCATCCGATTGCGGCACAAAGGTCGCGCACAATGCCGCGCCCACAATGCCGCCCAGCACTACAGAAACGGTGCGAGCCAATCGGGGCGAATCCGCTATTTTTCCCAGCGGAGTCAATGATAAAATCGAAAGGACGCCCAGCGTTCCAACCAGCAGAACGGCACCCAGCAGCAGGCCGATCGACAGCACCCAGATCGGCGTCAGCCAGCTTGCCATCCAGGTTGTGGTTTGTCCGAGCAATAAACCGTGGCCAACAAAAGATGCAAGCATTCGTTCAAATCCGAATCAAAAACGATGAAAGGCATCGGGCGATGAAAAGATAAAATGTCCGATGGCGATAGCATACTCGCATCGCCCTCAGGTGCGACACCCGTACGTCAAAACATGTTGCTCGGTTCGCCAAAATCAGTGTCCGTTTGTGACGGTCGCTAGGGCGCCGGGATTAAGTTAGGTCGAATCAGAAAGCTAGTCGGTGAAGTTTTCGGAGGGGTGGTTGTTCTGGTCTGCAGGGGTGTTTCGGCGTGCGGTCAAGAGATTTCTTTTGCTGGCCAGCCTCGCTTTCCTTGTTTTCCTTCGCAACGTTGCTTTGCCGATGTTATTCTGTCTAATCTCAAATCGCGTCGTGGCCTTTCCACTCTAGTCTTTTAACCCACAGCTCTGGCGATGGCCAAAATCCCCCAAGAATTTACCGACCTGCTGCTCAAACGCGGAGTCATCGCACTTGACCAGCTTTCCGAAGCTACCGAGATGTCGCGGTCGACGGGGAAATCCGTTGGCGACTGCCTGATCCAGCTTGAGTATGCGACGCCTGAAGAGGTTACCAAGGCGCTCGCTGACTTTAACCACATGCCATACGTCGACTTGCGCGAACACCGCATCCCCGATGATGTGATCGAGCAAGTGCCTGAATCGGTGGCCCGAGAAAATACGGTCATCCCTTATTCCAGCCAAGACGGGGCGATCCGCGTCCTGGTCGCTGATCCGTTCGACCTGGAAGTGATCGAAAAGCTGCGCTTCATATTAAATAAGAAGATCGAAACCGCTCTCGCCCCACGTACCGCAATCGTCGAAGCGATCAACGCCTACTACGGCCAGGTCGAAGGCGAGTCGGCTGACTCGATGTTGCAAGAGTTTACCGACACGGCGATCGACTTTACCGAAACCACCGATGATGCTTCCGGTGGGTCTGA
>DIUH01000293.1:0-1179 GCA_002428205.1 Planctomycetaceae bacterium UBA6163 | reverse complement strand
CCACCCAAGCGAATGTTGTCGGCGATCGTCGCCCGTATCAAGATCCTGTCAAAGATCGACATCAGCGAAAAGCGACGTCCGACTGACGGTCGAATCAAGATCACGGTTGGCGACAAACAGCTCGACTTGCGGGTCAGCATCATTCCGACCAACCACGGCCAGTCGGTCGTTATGCGATTGCTGGACAAGGACAACATTAAAGTCGGTACCCGCCAATTGGGATTGGCCGAGCGTGACTTCAAAAACTTCAACTCACTGATCAAACGTCCAAACGGCATTATCCTCGTCACCGGCCCGACCGGGTCGGGCAAGACCACCACACTGTACGCCGCGCTGAACGCGCTAAACCGCCCCGACCGCAAGATCATCACGGCCGAAGACCCGGTCGAGTATTACTTGCCGGGCATCAACCAAGTGGAAGTTCGCCACAATATCGGCCTGGACTTCGCCCGGATCATTCGTGCGATGTTGCGACAGGCCCCCAATATCATCCTGGTGGGGGAGATGCGAGATCATGAGACGGCATCGATGGGTATTCAGGCTAGTCTTACCGGACACCTGGTATTCAGTACTCTACACACGAACGATGCGCCCAGTGCTGTGTCGCGAATGGTGGACATAGGTGTACCTTCCTACATGGTTGCCAGCAGCGTGATTGCGATCCTGGCTCAGCGTCTGGTGCGAACAATTTGCCCGCGATGCAAGCAAAGGTACCAGCCGCCGGAGAGCGTTTTGGCCGACTCGGGGATTCCACCGGAGCTGATCCGCCAGGCCGAGTTCGCCAAGGGTAAGGGGTGTACGTATTGTCAGAGGTCGGGCTATCGTGGCCGCATCGGTATCTACGAGTTAATGCTTATTAACAGCCGGATTCGCGAGATGATGTTCAAGAACGCGAGCACACGAGACCTGCGGATGGCGGCGATCAAGGGCGGGATGACGACGCTCTACACCGACGGGATGCGGAAAGTCTGTCGCGGGATCACGACCTTTGAAGAGGTCTATCGCGTGGCGAAGAAGACGGAGCAGGAACAATACGCCTTTGAGCACATCGTCAAGGAAGGGTAGTCGCACTCTCACTCGCCCTCCGCGATCCTTTCCCAGCTGGTAGCTGCACAAAACACACGTTCACGCCGCTGATCTGAATCCCGCAGGCTTGCCCTGCGGAAGTTTCCGGTTTCT
>DIUH01000403.1:2626-2809 GCA_002428205.1 Planctomycetaceae bacterium UBA6163 | reverse complement strand
ACGGAGTGTGCCTACTACCTTTTGCCACGGCACACGGAGTGTGCCTGCTACCTTAGGGCACCAACAGTGCCCAGGCCAATAGCAGCGCGACGGTGCCGGCGACGGATGCGAGGATGCCGCTGACACGACGCTTCTTCAGGTAAAACAACAACCCGAATCCGGATACCGACATCAAAATCATCA
>DIUH01000403.1:0-2559 GCA_002428205.1 Planctomycetaceae bacterium UBA6163 | reverse complement strand
ATAAGCACCCGACAGCCGATCGACAAACACATCGGCCGAATATCCCGGTGCCTTAAAAACAACCATGCAATCGAGATCGCCGCTTTCAAACTCCGTCACTCGACCTTGCAACCGATGCGTCGCCCGCAAATGCTCCGCGATCGCTAACTCGTCGACCTTCTGCTCACTGATCAACCCAGCGGGAAGGCTCCCTTCGACATCTCGCACCTGTTGCTCACTGGCGCCGAACCACGTCGGATGATTCAGCGTGATCCCGGTAAAGGCAAAGAACATCAAGGCGGCAAAGCTGAGCATCGACAGATAGATGTGCAGCCAGCGAAACGCCGCAGCGCTCTTTCGGTAAAGTGCCGACTTAACCGGACGTGGCGCAGGAACCTCACCCGTCGCATCGCCCATCGGGCGATGCTTGCTCGGTCGATCGACCCGTGTCGTGACGGTCGTCATCGTCATCGGTTATTCACCAATCGCCGACGATGGCCGATAAGAAACCGATACGTTCGACATTTCAACATTGTCGGACAAGGCCACCTGCTCGATCGGCTGGTCGCCCCACACAAAATCGTGACGAATGATCTGGTAGGTTCCATGTTCGCGAGCGACCTCAAGGCAAAGCGTGTACTTGCCTGGCTTCAGCGGTTTACCTTGGTTGTCGGTACCATCGAAATGAGCTTCGTACTGACCGGGGCCACGCGTGGCTCCTGAGATGCCATCGATCAAATCGGTTTTCTCGGCGACTTTACGCAGCCGATCGTTGCGATACCAACGTGTAAGGTCGCGGTGCCAACGCGGACCTGGCTGTTCGGTCTGCATCCACAACACCTGTGTCTTGACCGGAAAGTTTTCTTGATCCTCAAGCCACACGGCGACGTAAGGCCGGCGGTAGCGATTGCCCTCGGGTCGATTCAGCGAAAACTGGACGTGCAATCCCGATGCCTCCGCATTGACGGTCGGCGAAGCCGTTGATGACGGGCTCGCTTCATCAGCCTGCAGGCCGTGATTTGCATAAGTCAAACAGGCCATGACGCAGAGCGATGGCACGATCATTTTTAGAGACGACATAAAGGATTCAATAAAGAATTTTCGAGTATAGATATGAATAAAACTCGGTACCCGACTAGCAGTCCCAACGAGCAATCCTTAAGAGCATCGTCGGGTACCGAGCGAAAGACATAAACCAGCAAGATCATCAATCGCGATGATCACTCTGCCGCATCGGCCTTCTCCTCTGCCGCTTCAGCGTCCTTCTCCGCCTGTTCGTCAGCCTCGAGTTTGGCTTTCAGCTCATCAAACGACAGCATTCCATCCTTATCTGTATCGCCGCTGGTGACAAAATCGGCGAAGCGACTTCCTAGTTCCTTGACGCTCAACTTGCCATCTTTGTCGACGTCTTGACGCATCATCATCTTGGCGTTCGCCAACGCCTCACTGCCACCGCGTCGAGCCGTGAACGACATCGTTTCGACCGTCTTGGGTGTCGCGGTCGGTTGTGGATCGTACAACACGAACTTCGCTTGATCGCTGGTTTTGCGGTCGATCCCAAAGAACAACAATCGTCCATTCATTCCGATCATTCGCATCGACGCGTCAACGCCGTCAATCTGATCGGCCACGACGGTCCACTGATCCGATTCGCTGTCATAAGCCTCAAGTGTTGTGCACTCCGAGAAATGCCCTCCACTGTTGCTGAAACCGCCAAACAGATAAATCTTCGCTCCGTCGCTGCAGACGGTTGGGAACACTCGATCGATTTTCGGCGACGCGATTGATCGCCATTGTCGAGTTTCAAAATTGAAGACGTCGACTTCACTAACAATTTGGTTATTCTCGCCCAAACCGCCTACCATAAAATATTCACCCGCCAGAACCGCGCCACCAAACGACCTGCGAGGATAAGGCACTTGAACGCCGGGCAGGGGCGCGATCTCAGAAGTGTCGCCCCACCAGTGCTGCACAGATCCATCTAACTTGCTGCCGTGGCCCGAATCGCTACCGCCGAACATCCAGATCGCGTCCTCATGGCCAACAGCATCAAACATGCCACGCGGCTGAGGCAGGCGATTCTCTGAAACCGTCCACTGCCGCGTCTCGGGATCAAACAACAACACCTCGTCCAGCGAGCCGAACTTCTCGTCTTTCATGCCCAACCCACCGACCAAAGCAATCGTCTTGTGTTCGCTCGTTTGGCGGTTGATCACGCCAGCGGCACTTTGGAATGGTCGCGGTGCCGCTGGAATCGACTCCATCGATTGGTTTGCGATATCAAACACAAAACCTTCATCAACAAACGCTTCTTTGCTGAAGTCATGCGGAGCCCAACTGGCGTTGCCACCGAACGCATATAACTTGTGCCCGTCCATGACCAACGTTTGGCTGTGCTTAGCGCGGCCGTTGTATGGCAGCGTCCATGAAACTCGTTTCGGTTCCGGTGCAACCGATTCGTTGACCTTGAACGATTCGACAACCGCCAAACGACCGCTGCCCGAACTGCCGGTACCGCCCAGCGCAATCAAGCGATCTTCGCCAACGGGCAACAACCGCAAGAACATACGGGGGAACAAC
>DIUH01000145.1 GCA_002428205.1 Planctomycetaceae bacterium UBA6163 | reverse complement strand
TGTCGTTGCGAGTGCCACCGCGGCTTGCTGAGTTGAGAGCGGAACTCAGCGGTCGCGTCCGTTCGCTTGCTGATAACACGTGGAAGCCCGTCACTGCTGCTCAAAATTGGCCGATCGCGACCGTTCGCAAATCGTCGCACACGACCACCGCGCACCTGACGCGAGACCAGGACAACTGGCTGCTCGAAACGCGTGGTCGCACAGGTGAACCGGTTGCCGGCACCATCGTCAACGTGACGCTTTACCCATCCGTCCGAAGCAATGTCGTTCAAGCGACGCTTCAGTCCGACGCACGTGGTCGCATCGAACTGGGACCGCTGGCGGACATCGATACGATTCAGTTTGTGTGTGAAGGCCAGCAAGCCAGCGCTGACCTGCGACTGGTCGAAGCGACTTGGCCAACGCGTTTGCACGCCGTAACCGGCAACATCATTCGATTGCCCTCACCCGACTCATCATCCGACGAGAGTCGCTTCCGCTTGTTAAGCCTTCGCGCGGACGCTCGTCCCGAGATCGACCTCAGCGACCGGCTGAAGCTTGACGGCGGTATGCTTTCGATCTCCGAACTGCAAGCCGGCAATTACCAATTGATTGACCAACAGCGAGGCACTCGCGTGCAGATCGCCGTGACAAGCGGCAACGTCGTGGGCAATGTCGCCATGGGCGAAGTGCGGCAACTCGAACTCGCGCCACGTTCGGAACTCGGCATCGCATCGATCGACCAAGCTGACGGCGGACTCAAGATCAAATTGACCGGCGTCAACTCCGACACGCGTGTCCATCTACTTGCTCATCGATATCACAGCGCTGCTGATCCGCTGCAAGCTTTCGCCTTGCCCGAACTGCCTGTCACCATGCGAGGCATTTGGCGGAACGCCAGCGGCTACATCAGCGACTTGCGGCTGGGCGAGGAATATCAATACGTGCTTCGTCGACAATTAGCCACCAAGTATCCCGGCGTCATGCTGCCCCAGCCCGGTTTGATCCTCAACCCTTGGGAAACACGCTCGACGAACAACGAAACCGAAACCATCGCAACAGGTCAGGCACCCGGCGCGGCTGCCGCGCCGATGGCACCAATGATGGACGAGATGTACCGCAAGCAACAGGAAGCGATTGCCCGCGAATCGCTCTGGCCCGACTACGATTTCTTGCTCGACAGCGGCGCGGTGGTCACCAATCTGGTTCCTGATAAGAACGGCGAAATCACAATCCCCGCTGACGTCGTTGCAGGGATGCCACATCTGCAAGTCATCGCCGCCGACGCGTTGACGATCGTGCGACGATCGCTTTCGGCGCCGCTGGTTGATGCAGAGCTGAGAGACTTGCGTTTGGCCAAGCATCTCGAACTCGAGCGAGCACTCGCGTTTGCTCGCGGCGTCGTGATCGCTTCACCTGGCGCACCGCTCGACCTCAAGTCGCTCGGAACGGCTCAGGTGCAACTCTATCCGTCGGTCGGTGAACTGCTCCGGTTGTACATGACGCTTCTGCCCGATGCGCGACTGAAAGATTTTGAACCGCTGATCCAATGGCACACGCTCGACGACGCAGCCAAAGCGGCTGCCTACACCCAACTGGCTAGCCACGAACTGCACCTGTTCTTGTCGGTGCACGATCGCGACTTCTTCGAAAAGTCGATCCGGCCGTTCTTGAAGAACAAGGTTGAAAAGCAACTTGTTGACCATTACTTGCTCGACGAAGACCTGACGCCGTGGACGCCGATGTGGCGTTATCGAACGTTGAACGCCGCTGAAAAGGTGCTGCTTGCCCGACGTGTCCCCAGCATGCTGCCGACCGTGCAGCGCGAGATGCGCGAATGGGTCCAGATGCAACCTGACCAATCAGATCTGTTGCGCAGACTGGTCGAATCCGGCTTGGCGGGAACGGCGATGAGCGGAGAGAGCGAGTTACGCAGAGATCGCTCGAGCCTTTCGCTAGCCGATGGCGCGATCATGGACGCGGCAGTAGCCGACAGTCCATTCGGTGGCACGGGCATGGGCGGCATGGGCGGTGCCATGGGCGCAGCCGAGCCCTTCGGAGCACCGGAAGAAAAGAGTGCGCAATTGGGCATGCGACGACAACAAGCCGCTCGCGGACTCAACGCCAACGCTGACAAATCGAATCGAGAGGAAGCCAAGCCATCCGAACGCTTTTCAAAGCGAATGAGTTCGCAAACCGCACAAAGCTTCTTCCGTCCTCTGGATGACACCAAGCAATGGGCNNTGCAAGGCCCAGAGCTGATCCCCATCGATCCGTTCTGGTCAGCACTGGCGGCCAGCGGCAACGAGGCCGACGCTGCGAACGAACATCTGCTGCGGCCAACCACGACACGGCACGCGGCTCTCGCGGCACTTGCCTTCTGCGGTTTGCCGCTCAAGGCCGGCGACATCAAGCTGCCCACCGATGACAAACCTTTCACGCCACCTCACGCGATCGCCTTGGTAACCAAGCGGTTGATCGAACTCGAACCGATGAAGGGCGAAGCTTCATTGCTGGTGGGTCAACGATTCTCAGCAATCGACAATCAAAGCGATTCCGATCCAACGGCCGACGCACCAATCGCGCCCGATGAGTTCATCATCCAGCGTGTCTATCGCGGCGAAGTGATCATCACCAACCCCACGCCCAAGCGCCGCACCATCGATGTCTTGTGGCNNAGATCCCCGCCGGAAGCATCGCACTTGCCAGCGGCCAAGCGACGGACAGCAAAACGATGGTGATCGAACCGTTCGCGGTCCAGCGGCTTGAGTACCAGTTCTACTTCCCCAAGCCCGGCACGTTCGCACACTATCCCGTTTGCGTCGGCGTCGATGGAAGACTCGTTGCTCGCGGAACGCAGCGGACGTTTGAAGTCGTCGCTGCTCCGACCAAGATCGACGAAGACTCTTGGCCATCGGTCGCCGCTTACGGTGATGCCGCCAAGATCGCTGCGTTTCTTGATAAGGCGAACTTACGAAAACTTGCCTGGGACTTGGTTGCCCATCGCATGAAGGACGACGCCATCTATCAAACGATCACTCGCGTCCTTCGTGAGAACCAAATTGAGTCGCCGATCCTGTGGAGCTACTCGCTGCATCATCGCGACGTCGAAGGGATGAAGACGCTGCTGTCCCAACAACCGCTGCTTGTCGCTTCAAGCGGCCCCGTGTTTCGCAGCGATCTAC
>DIUH01000419.1:624-4206 GCA_002428205.1 Planctomycetaceae bacterium UBA6163 | reverse complement strand
CTCGTGTGGGGGCTGGAGAAAGATTTCGGTTACTATCGGCGACATGAACCCCCAAAAAATTATAGCGAGTTATCTGGTAATCCAGGCGGCCGGGACGGCTGGATGGTGGGCGCTGTTGTTTTGGGTTCGTGACAGTGTGAGCTGGTTTCAGCCAGACGATTGGCCGGCGGACGCGTTGCTAGGGTTCTGGTTAGCGGATTTTTTACTGCTGGTCGGTGGTTCGATCGTGGTGGCTGCGGCGGTCGTCGCAGAGAGACCTTGGGCGGGCATCGCGATTTGGTCGCTGGCCGCCGCCGTTTGGCATCCGACGCTGTATTGCATCGGAGTCAGTGTTTTGACCGATGGTGCTTGGATCGCATCGGCGATGATGACCAGTATGGCTGGATTGACTTTGGCGATGGCGACCATTCATGGCAATACGTCGCAAACGCCAGCGACGATTCGCGTGACGCCAATGTCAAAGAAGGGGGCTCTGTGGTGGACGTTCGCACAAACCGCAATTTTCTGGGGCGTATTTCTATGGATTTTACCCAAGGGGATTGTTGAGCTGGAATCTCGCTTGGGATGGAACGCTTTTGTTCACACGGGGCAATTCATTTTGTCGATAAGTTTTCTGGTTGCGGCCTCACTGCTGGGCGCTTGGAGCGGTATCACGATGGCACTGGCGGGTAATGGCACACCGCTGCCGACTGCGACGGCACCGAAACTGGTTGTCCGCGGTCCTTATCGTTTCGTTCGGAACCCGATGGCGGTAGCTGGCATTTCGCAAGGTGTGGCTGTAGGGTGGTTGATGGGCAGTTTCGGCGTCATCGCTTATTCGATCGTCGGCGCGTTTGTTTGGCATTGGTTTGTGCGACCGGTTGAGGAGGCGGATCTACAATCTCGCTTTGGCGACGATTATGGTCATTACAAGGAAGTGACCCGGCTTTGGGTGCCGCGATTCGGGCTGCGGGGGCGAACCAATTGCCCCTTATCGGAATAAACTAATTACCTTTCACAAAGCCATTACCCGCTATGGCGGATCGATCAAGAAGAAAGTGCCCGGAGGAGCGTAACGAGTGTTTTCATGGCCCAGCCGACGAGACGTTTACCGCGTGCTGGCCAAAGGTCGACGGTTGGTGGTACGCAATGTGTTGCATGCCGATGACCCGCCGCATCGTTTGGCCTTGGGGGTGGCGATCGGTTTGTTCGTCACGTTTACGCCGACGATTGGCTTTCAGTCTGCTCTTGTTATTGCGCTGGCGTGGATGTTCGGGGCGAACAAATTGGTCGGCCTGCCGCTGGTGTGGATCAGCAATCCGGCGACGTTCATTCCGATCTATTACCCCTGTTATCGTTTGGGCCGCTGGGTGCTGGGCGGCGAACCGGTATCGCTGCGATGGTGGAAGGAACTGGCCTACGCACCAGAATCCTACCTTGATGCGACGCGTTTTTATTGGAAGCGTCTGATGGAAATCATCGAACCGTTGATGGTCGGTTGCTTGTTGGTCGCAATCCCGATCGCCGGTTTCGGGTACGTTTTTACGTATCAAGCGGTGGTCAAGTATCGCGAAATGCGGGCTCGTCGGCTTGCGCGATTCGCCGACAAACCGTCTCAAAACGCGGTCGGTTAAGCCGTCGTCTTTACCGGTGCAGGGTTACGATCGGTTGCGCCGCGAGGTGATCGGGATTATCCTGGGTTGTGGCGAAGCAGTCGTGAATTGGCATGCTGGCTTTCGCAAGCACCGTTTCGTTCATCCGTGATTCGATCGAGGAGTCTATCAGCATGCAACGTCGTGATTTTCTGCATTCATTGGGCCGATTGGGCATGGCGTGCGGGGCGGCCCAATTGACGACGGCCACAAGCGAGACCTTTGCCCAAGATCAGCCGGCCGANNGGTCGAAATTGAGGCCGACGGGGTCGAGGCACCGGTCCGTCGCGGGGGGCATATCGAACCGGTCGATGCTGGCCAAGAAGTTCCCAAGATGGTGGCAGCTTTGGCCAAGGCTGGGAAACGGCTGTTGTTGGCTTCGACCGACATCACCGCGACCGGCGGAGATACCGAAGTCGTGCTCAAGTCGCTGCGCGACAGCGGCGTGACGCATTATCGGACCGGTTATTACCGCTATGGCAAAGGCGAATCGCGTCTGGATCAGGTTCGCAAGTTTGCGGAGGATGCGAAGCGATTGGCCGAATTGAATCAGCGGATCGGAATCGTCGGTGTGTACCAAAATCACGCGGGCGACCAGTACTTGGGCAACGTGATTTGGGACTTGGCGATGCTGATGGAGCGAATCGATCCGACGTGGCTGGGGGTTGCGCTCGATTTGCGGCATTTGCGTGCGGAAATTGGCGTGTCTTGGCGTGCGATGATCGATTTGATTCAGCCGCATGTCGCGACCGTATTTGCCAAAAACGCGACCTGGACGAACGACGGCAAGCCTCAACTGGTGAACGTGCCGCTAGCCGACGGGATGGCCGACGCGGCGATGTTTCGCACGATTTGGAAGCGGATTTCGCGTCCGGCGCCGCTTTCGGTGCATGTCGAGTATTTGGGGCAAAATCCGTTGCCGGTGGGCGAAACCGCTGCGATGGTCGCGGCCTGTCGGCGGGATGTCGCGGTGTTGCGCAAGTGGATGCAGTCCGACGGCAAGTAAATCAGCGATCCGAAATTGCGACTAGGAAAAGGTTTGCGGCACGACCCGTGACGGCGACACTGCAACATCGCCGCAATGGGTGTTAAGCTTGGCCCCGCACCGTTTGCCCCTACCAACGGAATGACCCAACATGAATGCTCGCCCCTTCGTCCATTTGCACTGCCACAGCCACTACAGCCTGCTCGACGGCGCTGGCGACATTGGCAAATTGATCAAACGTTGCAAAGAGCATGGGATGAACGCGCTGGCGTTGACGGACCATGGCAATTTGCATGGGGCGTTGGAGTTTTACCGCAAGGCGAAGGACGCGGCGATCAATCCGATCATCGGTTATGAAGCGTACATCGCCCCGGGCAGTCGGTATGATCGCGGCGGCGCGACCGGCAGCAAGGATGCCAGTTATCACCTTACCTTGTTGGCCAAGAATCGCGTCGGTTTCAAGAATCTTGTAAAACTGGCAAGCGCCGCAAGCCTAGAAGGTTTTTATTATAAGCCGCGGATCGATAAAGAGCTTTTAAAGGCTCACAGCGAAGGGATTATCTGTCTTTCGGGATGCGTCAGCAGCGAGTTTAGTCGCGCGGTTTTGAAAGGCATCGATACGGCGGAGGCGGAAAAGGAGGCGCGTGATGTGGTCGGTTGGTTCCATCATGTTTTCGGCGATCGATACTTCATCGAAGTGATGAACAACGGGGTTCAGATCCAACAGATGCAATTGGAAGGAGCCGTCGACATCGCCAAGCGGATGGGGATGCCAGTCGTGACGACCAGCGACACGCATTATGTCGATCCCGAAGATGCCGAAGCGCAGGACATCATGCTGTGCATCAACACCGGTCGATTCCGCACCGACACGTCGCGGATGAAGATGGATGGGAATCAATACTTCCTGCGCAGTCCGGAACAGATGTATGAGAAGTTTCCCGGGTTGGAAGACGCGGTCGCGCG
>DIUH01000419.1:0-602 GCA_002428205.1 Planctomycetaceae bacterium UBA6163 | reverse complement strand
GAATTATGCATACGGGGACTGCTAGAGCGTTATGAGGGGAATGAAAAGCGACTGGTCGATGGTCAACTGAATGAAGAGGTGATGGCGCGCCTGGATCGCGAACTGGGCGTGATCGAAAAGCTCGGCTTCCCCACCTACTTTTTGATCGTGTGGGATTTTGTAAACCATGCCCGCGACAACGGCATTTGGGCGACCGCCAGAGGCAGCGGCGTCGGCGCGATCGTCTGTTATGCGCTCTATTTATCGCACGTTTGTCCGCTCGAATACGACTTGTTGTTCGAACGATTCTTGGATGAAAGTCGCATTGAGCCGCCAGATATCGATATCGACTTTGATAAGGATCGCCGAACCGAGGTCATTGATTATGTAAAGGTCAAGTACGGTCACGACAACGTTTGCCAAATCGGGACGTTTGGAACGTTGGCGGCACGGGCGGCGATCAAAGATACCGGTCGGGCGTTGGGGATTCCGCTGGCGCGAGTCAACCAGATCACCGAAATGGTGCCTGATGAGTTGAAGATTACGTTGCCTAAGGCGCTCGAGCAGAGCGAAGAATTACGGCAAACGTATGACAGCGATCCTGAGATCCGTGAGTTGATCGA
>DIUH01000003.1:1921-3194 GCA_002428205.1 Planctomycetaceae bacterium UBA6163 | reverse complement strand
GCCGAAGCGGGCGAACGATCGGTCGCCGATCAGTGCTGGATTAAGGTGTAAAGCGAACGCGGCGAGCGGTTTGCCTTTAGTCTTTTTCGGGCGCCGGCGGTGGCAGCGATTCGGGTAACGAATTGCGGACCGCGTCAGGCGAAATCGCTGGCGAGTTCTCGGTGGCATTGTTTGCCGGAACTCGCGGCGCGGCGGTGTTGGCACCGCCGTCGGCCGGACCACCAAACAGACCGCCGATCGCCGCACCGAGGCCGCTTACGATCGATGGCGAAGTGGTACTAGACCGCTGTGTGACTTTCGATTCCGGGCGACGCATCGCGATGCCGTCGGGACCGGCCAACATGACGTCTGCGGTGACCAGTTGGTCATCACGAACGATTTGGATCCGCGTCTCGTCACCCGGTTCATAACCGCTCATTTGATCCGTCAAGTCGCGTACCGAAGTGATCACGCGGCCGTCGACGCCGACGATTAAATCTCCGACAGCGATTCCGGCAACTTCCGCCGCCGAGTTTGTTTGGACTTCGGAGACCAATGCCCCGCGTGGTCGTCGCGGTGGCAAGCCGGGCGGAGTGATCGTTTCTGGCGTATCGACGACTACACCCAAGCGTGCTCGCGAAGCTGGTGTCGTGATCGTTGATGCGGATGCTGGCGCAATCGGCTCCGCCGCGGCGCGATTGGCACTGCCCCGGAAATCCTGGCGTGATTCCCACGCCGAAGATTGTTCGACTCGGGACGCCGCCGGATCGGCCATCCGCTGGGCGGTTGCGGCAGCGCGGTTGTAATTCGCACTTCGCGGCGATCCAGCCTGGCCGCGCGCGGCCGCTTGCGGCTGGGCGGCGGCGGGATTGGCGGCCGTGGGCGCACTGGGTTGTGGGCGACCGATCAGCGGACGGCGGCCGAGCGGCGATGCGGGCGTTGGTGGCGTTGCCGGATCATTAATGCCAGGTATGAGTGGCCCGCCAGCCCGTTCGCGGATTCGGTCGCCCAGTCGGCGCAGCGGCCCCTGGGCCGAAGCGGTGTCGGCGACGATGAATATTGAAACGACCAGCAACACGCTGGACCATCGCGATCGTCTCATTGCTGTTGAGTTCGGCGTCCGCGATGAGCGACCAAGAACTGGTATTGGGTCAGATGCGATTGGGTCAGACATGATCGATCATTCCTTGGCCGCAGCGGTTAGGTTTGCTGTGGATGGGTTGGAATTGGTTTTCAGATAAGCCAAAGTCTACCCACTCGTTACGCTGGCGTCTGCCTTACGCCGATACGTTCA
>DIUH01000003.1:0-1792 GCA_002428205.1 Planctomycetaceae bacterium UBA6163 | reverse complement strand
GCCGCGATCGATCCAGAAAAGTTGTGTGGCGTTGCGATCGCGATTCGGCAACCGGGCAATTCGGCCACGCTGCTTGCGTTTCAGGTGGTTGGCGAGGCGAGCTCCGGCGAAGTGCTGGCGCCGTTGATCAATCGTCTTTCGCAGATTGGCGTGACGTTCATTCAATCGGGATGTGATGACGATGGGCAAGCCAACGTGCTGGCCGCTGGCGGGTTCGAGCCGCTGGCGAATCTGGTGATGATGTCGCTGGAGGCCGANNCCGCAGCCGTCACGTGGGTCGACCTGGACCGATTGGGCGAAGATTGGCGGTTGCATTTGAACGATGTGGCTGGGCGAACATTTATCGATACGCAAGATTGTCCGCGGCTGAGCGACTTTCGCGCCGCGGACGAGATTGTGCAGGGGTATGTGGAAGCGACGCATTTTGACCGGCGGCTGGCCAGCCTGATGCGAGTCGACGGCGACTGGGCCGGGTGCCTGATCCTGACCGCGCATTCCGCCCCCGAGGCTCCCGGTTCGTCTGGCAACAATGCTCAAACGCCCCCGGCCGAATCGGGGGCGATTGAGTTGACCTACATGGGGTTGGTGCCGGAGTATCGCGGAAAAGGCTTGGCGGGGCAGTTGTTGGCCAAAACGATTGGCAGTGCGAAGGCTGCCGGAGCGTCGCGGGTGGTGTTGGCGGTCGACCGCGATAATCGCCCCGCATCAGCGATTTATCAACGGTTGGGGTGGCGTGAGGTGATCGGCGAAACGGTGTGGGGCAGAAAAATTTAGCGTAAATTGCGGCGTTTTTCTCAAGTATCCGTCGATCGCCCAAGCGACGACGCCAAACCGACAACAGCTTTTCCACGCCGTGTTAAAGTCATTTCCGTGGCTCGATTCTGAAGCCCCGATGAAGAAAACGTAAGCGGAAAACGACGCTTTGCAGGTCGTGCAAAACGACTTACGGCGCGACCTTGCGAACCTGTTTGACAGCATTGCTAGCAAGCCTAGAATCTCGCTCTCACGTCACCGACGGGAAGCTTGGGGCACCATTCTCGGCGCACGTTTCCTTTCAAATCCCGTCGCCTTTTTTTCGCCGCCGCGCAATTTCCAAGAGGGAGGTTTCGGCTACCGGTATGTCCACGTTGCAGAAGGAACCCGACGACATGGTTGTCGTCGGAAAAATCAAGGAAGTACTTGAGCAACGGATCGGTAGCGATCGTTTCGGCCTTTGGTTCGGCAACCGAGTCGAGTTCCGTTACCAGGGCGATCAGTTGCGGGTAGTCGTCGACGGCGACTTCGCGCTCCAGCGGCTTCGCGGAAACTATCTGCGAGCGATCGAGTCTGCGGCCGCCGAAGTTTTAAGCCGCTCAGTCGCCGTTAGGCTGATGTTACAAGCCGACGATAACGTTATGCTAGCAACGGGTGGCGAAGTCACCACGCCAGCAGCGACATCATCGCCCGTGGCAGGTGATTTGGCCGATCAAGCCGATTTTACGGGGCGAAACGGCGACGATCAGCCGATAAAAACGCTCTCAGTCGGCTCGTTTGCCCCATCGTGTGATGTTGTGTCATGCGACGGCGATGACGTATCCCCCAGTGATTCGTTGATTCCGCGGTCGCGGGTGGCAACTTCGGGTAATCCGGCGGCCAGACGAACCAGGGCGACCGAAAGCCGTGGGCCGGCACCGGTGGGCCAATGGCTGATGGCGGCCGCAACCAATCCGAGCCATTCACGACGACAACCGAAAACCTCCTCCAACACGAACATTCGTCCATCCATGCAGTCCGCTTCCGACCCCAACGACGC
>DIUH01000142.1:12952-13292 GCA_002428205.1 Planctomycetaceae bacterium UBA6163 | reverse complement strand
TTTCTCGTGACAATTGACCACGCAGTAGCGCGAAGTCGACCGCAAAGCTTGCGTCAGCCTTCCCGACCGCGTGACAACTGTTGCAACCGTATCGCGCGAAAAGCATTCGCCCCTGTTCAGCTTCAGGTGGCAAGGTCATCCCGGCTGGCAGAGCGGGCAGCCTTGAATTGGGCCAGGCGGTGAACGGCGAGCGCCGACGGTAGTCGGTCAACAGCAGAATCGTGATCACAGTTGCAATCACCAAGACAATCCACACCGGACGGTTTCGTGCCCCACGCAGCGGTGATCGGTCGACAAACGGCAAAATCAACAAAAAGGCAAGCACCGCAATCGGAAGCAG
>DIUH01000142.1:0-12915 GCA_002428205.1 Planctomycetaceae bacterium UBA6163 | reverse complement strand
GGCCCTAGGAAAACGGTTGCCAGGAGCGTAAGGCCGATCACGATTCCTGCCATCGTGCCGGTTTTTAACATCGTGAAGGGAAAGAACGTTTCGCCGTTTTCTAATGACGCAGCCTCTGACTTATAGATTTCGCGTTGTTGAGCAACAGAACGGACCGGCATCGACCGTTCACCTTTGGTCATCGTTCCCTTGATGATAACCAGGTAGAGATGGAAACCGACCAAGGCGAACATGATCAGCGGGATCACCAAAACATGAAACGCGTACAGCCTGGAAAGCGTTGCAGGTCCGATCGACGGACCGCCTTGAGCGAACAGGACGAGTGAATCGCCAACGAGAGGCACACGCCCGAGGATTTGCAGCATGACGCGGATGCCGTAGATCGAACGTTCGTCCCAGCGCAACAGGTATCCGGAATAGGCGAGGAATAAGACACCAAAGAAGAGTGGAACGCCGACCAGCCAAGTCCCTTCGCGAGGTGATTTGTAACCTCCCAAGATGATCTGCCGCAGCAGATGAAACAGGACCATGATCATCATTGCACCAGCGGACCAATAGTGCAGCCCTCGGATAAACCAGCCCAAAAACATCTGGTCTGTGATGTAGACAACGCTTTGATAGGCGGAGTCGGTTGAAGGGGAATAGGTCAGTGCGAGCACGGCGCCGGTGATCACTTGGATTCCCAGCAAGGCGATCAATGTCGATCCGTCACCCGAGTACCAAGGGGCCTTGGGGACACGTCGATCGAGTAATGAATGGTACACCTTGTCGATGCCGAAGCGATCGATCGCCCATGCGGTGGATTTTTTCAACATACAACACTGGTGACGATTGGTTTTCTTAAACCCTATCCGAAAAGAGGCCTAACCCCTTTGTCGATTCTCAATGGGCAGGGTGTAATGAATGAAGATCGATCTCTAGATTGCCATCATGAATTCGATTGGCATAGCGATAGAGTGGTCGTTTGGGTGGCCCGGCTAAAGGGACACCATTTTTCGCGAAGATTCCGCCATGGCAGGGACAGAAAAAACATTCGCTGCCGTGGTCGAACGTGATAGGACAGCTTAGGTCTGTACAGCTTCGCGAGAAAACTACGAACCGCTGATCCGCTTGTCGCCATACGAACACCGTGATTCGATCGAGTGTTTTTGACCAATCACCGCGATCGGTTGCCACTTCGGTGGGTGTGATTTGGCCGAGTTTAAAATCATTGGCGATACCGGCCGTCCGCCATGCATGTTTTTGCCGACCCTGTATGCTTGCACTCAGCGCCGCAAGCAGCGCGGGAACGCCGATCACGAAGGAGCCGACGGCACCACCGAGTGCAAGAATTCGAATCGCCCAAGTTCTTCTGTTTTCCATGTGAATACTGTGATCCTGGTATTTGATTACGGTATTTTGGATGTTCAACGCAGATTCCGTGCCAGATTGGGTATCTAGGCATTGCGATACCTCTGTGGTGGCGGGGCTTTCGTGTGAGGCCGCCCAGTGAACCGCTATTTACGCCAGGGGGGCCTTGATCGCTTGGAATGCGAAACGGCGGATTATTTGGCGGAGCGTTGACGCTTCAGGCTCCATGAAGTGAATGTTGAACGATCAACGCTGATCAGGTGGTCTCGCATTCCCGCTGCATGCGGATTCGCGGTGTCTTGGCGAATCGTCGGCCCAGCAAACTACTACGCTTCTGCGGCCCATATTTTGCATTCGGTGGCGGATGCGGGCAGGTGTTGCCCGAAGAATAAGAATGGTTAGTTTCAATCTACATAGGGAGCCAGACATGGCGCTAGCTACACTCGCCGATGCGTTTTATGAAGAGTTGCAGGACGTTCTCAGCGCCGAGCGACAATTGGTGAAGGCACTTCCCAAGATGGCCAAGAATGCCACGAATCCTGATTTGAAGAAGGCGATTGAGGCGCACTTAAAGGAGACCGAGGCACAGGTTAAGCGTGCCGAGGAAGCATTTGGTGAAACGGGTAAAGCGGCTCGCGCAAAGACTTGCGATGCGATGAAGGGGCTGATCACCGAAGCCGAATCGGTGCTGGAAGAATCTGGCGAATCGGCGGCGAAAGATGCGATCATCATCGCGTGTGCGCAAAAGGTTGAGCATTATGAGATCGCGACCTATGGGACGCTTTGCACTTGGGCGGATGCCTTGGGGTATAAAAGTGCCGCCAAGTTGTTGAAGGCGACGTTGGAGGAAGAGGAAGACGCCGATAAGTTGTTGACGAAGTTGTCAGCAAAGGTCAACAACGACGCGTTGGCGGGAGTTTAATGAATGTGGCATAGGCTTCTAGCCTTTTTATACCCCACAAGGCATCGTGTATTGCTCCCCTGCCAGCTCGTCTGGTAGGAAGCCGAGGTTGGCAAGCTAGAGACAGCCCGCAATTTTCCCGACCTTCCGGTTTTCACTTTTGCTCGCCGCTTGAAGCGGCGAGCAAAAGTGAAAACCGTTGGACTGGGAGGGCTTCGATATCTAGCTTGCGAACCTTCTTCACCCACGAGACGAGCTCGTGGGGGTCAAAAAAGGCTGGAAGCTTGCGCCACTTTTGGGGTCAGCCGTTGATGATTTCGCCACCGTTGGGGCGTAGCACTTGTCCTGTGATGTACGAGGCATCCGCGGATGCTAGTGCCGCAACTTAGAGATAACCTTGATTGGGAAGACCAAGAAATCACAACCCGCAGCGTGAGCAAGGGACAGAATGACGGGGAATTCCCTCGCTTATGCGTTTTGAAGTTGTACGTTTTGGTAGCCCGGAGGGAATTTCATTGGCCGCAGGGCAATAACTGCGGTTCGCTATGGTGGTGTGGCTACAGCCAACGCAGGTGTAGGGGCCGAGATTTCGCGGTTGCGCAAGCCGTCTGCTTGGCCAAGGCGATTTACGCTAAACTCTCGCTGGCAATTTCCAGAACTCGACAGAATACGGATCCAGCGCGTGAATCGAATTGCGATCAACGAATTGAGCGACAATGTGTCGGTCGAACAAGCCTTTCAAGCGACTGACAAACAGTTGCGAGTGAATCGCCAAGGCGGAAAATACATTTTACTGAAACTGTCCGATCGCAGCGGGACGATCTCAGGGATGGTTTGGAACGCTGACGAGCGGATGTTCGAGTCGTTCCATCGTGGCGACTACATCTTCTGTCGCGGCCGGACACAGTTGCATAACGGTAACCTGCAAATCATTGTTACGGAATTGAATCGGATGTCGGTCGATGACGTCGATTTGTCCGATTTCGATCGATTCGATTCCAAGCTTGCTGAAAAATTGATCGATCGCTTGACCACACTGTTGGCCGGGCTGCACGACGTCCATCTGCGACGACTCGCGAAGGCATTTTTGGATGATGCGGAGTTTGTCAACAAATTGCAGATCGCGCCGGCAGCGATCAACAATCATCACGCGTATCCTGGTGGTTTGTTACAGCATACGGTCGATTTGATCGAGATCGCACAGACCATTGGCCCGAGATACAAAGGCTTGGACGTCGAATTGTTGATGTTCGGTGCGTTCTTGCACGACTTAGGGAAAATCGACGAAATCACGTCTGGTGGCGAATCGACTTATACCGATCGTGGCCAATTGATCGGCCATTTAGTGATCGGCGTGCAGATGCTGGACGAGAAGATTCGGTTTCTAAAGACGGAGTGTGACCACGAAGTGCCGCTCGAATTGCAGACTCAATTGCAACACCTGATTCTCAGTCATCATGGGTTGTTGGAGTTCGGCAGTCCCCGAATTCCTCATACTTTAGAAGCGATCGCTTTGCATCATATTGATAACTTGGATGCGAAGATGGCTGCGGCGTTATCGATCATTGATGCGGATGTTAGTGGCAGTGAGTATTGGACGAACTATCACCCGGGGATCGGGCGGAAGTTGTGGAAGCCGAAGTCATGAGAGGTGAATTGAGATCATCGGAGTATTCGCCGCAAGGTACGTCGGCGATTGTTTTATTGTCTGGTGGATTGGACAGCGCGACCTGTTTGGCGATCGCCCGCAAAGAGGGCTATGCGACTCATGCGATTAGTTTCCGTTACGGTCAAAGGCACGAGTATGAACTTGAGCGGGCGGAGCGTTTGGCGGAAGCGTTCGCGGTTGCGACGCACCGGATTGTCGATATCAACCTGGCCCAATTCGGCGGATCGGCGCTAACGGATCATCAGTTGGAAGTGCCGAAATCGGATTCGGTGGAAGGTGTGGGCACGGAAATACCGATTACCTATGTACCGGCGAGAAACACGGTTTTTCTGTCGCTAGCCCTGGCGTACGCTGAGGTCGTTGGCAGTCGCGACATTTTTATTGGTGTCAACGCGCTGGACTACAGCGGATACCCAGACTGTCGTGGCGAGTTTATTGCGGCATTCGAAGCGATGGCGAATCTAGCGACGAAGGCTGCCGTGCAGGGCGATACGATCAAAATTCACACCCCGCTGTTGCACTTGTCCAAGGCAGAGATCATCTCGCTAGGGCTTGGACTGGGAATCGATTACTCGATGACGCTGTCGTGTTATGACCCTGGTCCCGGCGGAGTCGCCTGTGGCAGGTGTGACGCGTGTCTGCTGCGCAGGAAAGGGTTTGCACTCAACGGGATTGTTGAGTGAGACGACTGTTAGGCAAGAAAGCCAGCAGCTTCATTCCTTCTCGGCCGATTTGCGTTCATAGAATTTCAACGAAGCGCTATTCATGCAATAGCGCTTGCCGGTTGGTGCCGGGCCATCGTCAAAGACGTGGCCGAAGTGTGCCCCACAGCGACTGCAGTGGACTTCGACACGCTTGTAGAACAGATGGAAGTCGTTCTTATAACCGACGGATTTGGGATCGACGGGCTGAAAGAAGCTTGGCCATCCGGTCCCTGATTCAAACTTCGTCTTGCTGTCAAATGCCGGCTGGTCGCAAACGATGCAGTGGTACTTGCCGTCTCGTTTGTTGTTCCAATAAAGGTTATTAAAGGCTGGTTCGGTGCCTTCGTTTTGGGTGACCTTGAACTGCAGATTGGACAACATCTTTCGCAGTTGTGCTTTGGTTTTTGGCACGTACTCGGTCGGCTTGTCGCCCGCCGTGGTTTCTGCTGTCGCCGCGGCAGATGAATCGCTGGCCGCTAGCGGATTCTGCGCTAGTGTGATCCCGCCAATCATCAGCAATCCGCCGACCGTACCGATACCGATCGCCGTTGCGAACCATCTGCAATGCTCTGTAACCCACATAGCTGCTTCCTTAAGGAGAAGGACTTTGAGGACACCTCTTTCAAGTTTAGCAAGTGGGCAATGCGCGTTGAACCACAATCTTGACCTCGACACGGGGAAAATGGGCCGCATTGAGGTCAGTTGTCGGTTTTGAAGGGGGCTAGAGTAGTTCGCGTTCTTTTGCGGCCAGATAGGAAAGATCGGGATGTTCGATCACTCGGCAAGCTTCGGTGGCGGTTGTATCACCACGGAGGACTCGAACCTGGGCCGCATCGGCCAGCGACAGCATGCCGTGGTCGAGGGCGATTTGTTCGATTTGGCCGGGGTCTTCGCCATGAATGATCGCCTGTTCGATGTCGCGATCGATACACATAATTTCTGGCAAGCAGGTCAGCGACGAGAATCCGGTTTCGAAACACTTTGCGCAGCCGACTTTGCGATAAAGCTTGGGTTGTACGCCATCGAGTTTTCGCCAAACGCGATCGTTACGACAAAGGTCATCGGCGGCCCAAATCTCTTTGCGACAATCGACACAGAGTTTGCTGATCAGGCGTTGATTGACGACGCCGATCAGTGTTCGCGCCAGGAACGTCGGATTGGTATCGTATTGCAACATGGTATTGATCGCCTGGGCGGCCGAGTCGGCATGCACGGTGGCGAGCACAAGTTGGCCGCTTGCACCGGCCCGAACGGCCGTTGCGGCGCTGCGGGCGTCACGAATTTCGCCGATCATGATCACATCGGGACTGTGCCGCAAAACGGCGGTTAGGAGTTCGGAAAAGTCGAGCCGGGCCCGTAGGTTGACCTGCGTTTGTTGGACGCCGCGAATCGGATATTCGATCGGGTCTTCGATCGTATGGATTTTAAGCGTGCCGTCGTTTAAGTAATGCAGCGATGAATAAAGCGTGCACGTTTTGCCGCTGGCGACCGGACCGCTGACCAGCAACAATCCCGATGGTTGATCGAGCAATTGCTTCAGCGACGCGACTTCGCAGTCATCCAGCCCCAGACTTTCGATCCCGCCATTGCCACGCTTGGAATCGAACAGCCGAACGGTGACATCTTGCCCGAAAAGCGTCGGAATTGTCGAAAGGCGAAAGTCATATTCTTTGCCTTCCTCGGTTGTAACCACACCGCGACCGTCGGCCGGGTGAATCGCATCGCCCGCACCGGCGCCGGAAATCACCCGAAAATGTCCCTGCAGTTTCGTTCCGTAATCGCGCGCCAATCGGCGAACAAGCTCGACACGTCCCAGGCGTCGGACCGAAACTCTCACGCTACGCTGATCGTCGGAAATGAAAATGTCTGAAACGCGACGTTCCGCGGCCCACTCGATCAGGTGTGCCGCATAAACTTCCGGCGGCGCATGTTCCATTTCGCCTTCGATTTCGGTGAACTCGACAATTGCTGGTTTGTTCATATCGGCCCTCAAGTCGCGATGCAGTAAGTGAAATGTCGTGAAGTATTTTACGCGATTACTTGGTTGAGTTGTTGAAGAAGTAACTCCGATCTGATGGGCAATTGGTCAATCTTAAAGGACTGCAATCGGCGTCGCAGTTTTTTTAGAAATCAACAACAAGGCTTGGATGCGATCGTTTAAGAATCCCAAAGCTCGGTCGTAGAAACCGCCGCCGTCTTGCCAATTCCCCGGTTCTGGGGTCAGCTACTGCAACTCGACTCCGTTGCTCGAAGCCAATTCATCCCAACCACTTACCCCCGTCCGACCCGATGTCCCAGGCCTCTTCACCCGCCGCTGAAATCCTTGCTGCCACCGAAAAACTGCTGACCGCGATTTTTCGTGGCGACTGGGCGACCTACACCGAAATCTGTGCCGAGGATATCACGGCGATTGAGCCCGAGGGACGCGGGCACTTGATTCAAGGTTTGCCGTTCCATCGCACCTATTTCCCGGATTCGCCGCGTCCGGCCCCCGCGCCCGGCAAGGGACCGACGATCACGATCAGCAGTCCCAACATTCGTGTCATGGGCGATGCCGCCGTAATCGTATACGTTCGCTTGGTGCAATCGCCTGATGCTAGCGGCAGCATTGTCACTTCGGCATCTGAAGAGACTCGCGTTTGGCAGCGAATCGGCGGCGTGTGGAAACACGTCCACTTCCACCGCTCGCCGCTGTAACCCCACCTCCGCTGTCCTCCTGAATCACTGCCTCCCATGATGGCCAACCCTGAAGTCGCGATCCGACCGACCAGCGTTGACGAAGTCGTCGCGGCAGTGCGCGAGCACCAGCGGATTCACGTTGTCGGCGCGGCGACCAAGTCGGCGATGGTGGCACGGCGATGCGACGCGACGCGGATGGAAATGACGCTGCTGAGTGGCGTTGTGGATCATCAACCGTCGGAGTTTTTGATTACCGCGCTGGCTGGGACGACGGTCGCCGAGCTGCAAAAAACGCTCGATGCCCATGGGCAATACTTCCCATTCGATCCGCCTCTGGTCGAAGCCGGCGCGACGATCGGCGGAACCGTCGCGGCTGGCCTCAGCGGCCCGGGGCGATTGAAGTATGGCGGCATCCGCGACTTCGTGATGGGGATTCGGCTGGTCGATGGCACCGCTTCGGTCGTCACCGGCGGTGGTCGAGTCGTGAAAAATGCGGCCGGTTACGACCTGCCCAAATTGATGGTCGGCAGCGGCGGATTCCTCGGCCCGATCGTCGAGGTGACGCTGAAGATTTTCCCGCGACCGGCGATCGAATCCTCGTTGCGGATCAAAGTCGCTGATTTCGCCACCGCGATTTCGCTGCAATCGACCCTCGCAAGGTCAGCCGTTGAACTGACCGCGCTCGATCTTTTGCCCGATGCGACGCTGCTTGTGCGAATCAGCGGCGACGAGTCGGCAGTGGCCGTATCGATCGGCCGCATCGAAAAGCTCGCGACCGAGCATTCGGTATCAGCCGTTGTCGATCGTTGTGGCCAAGACGCGGCGCTGTGGAGTCCGCTGTTGGATGCCAGTTGGTTGGACGTGGGCGATCGGCTTGTCAGAGTGCCTTTGCCGCCGGTGAAGTTGGCCGAGTTTGAACGGTCGCTTGCGGAGACGATGGTGCCAAGGCGATACAGTGTCGCGGGCAACTTGGCTTGGGTCCGGTGGCCAGCCGCACGACCTTTGGCCCAGTTGGATGAATTGCTGCGCTTTCATTCGATCGGCGGGACGGTCTTGATCGGCCAGGCAAGCCAATATCGACTGGGGGTTCGCGGCAACGCGTCGGTCACCGCCAGAATAAAATCAGCTCTTGACCCGAGCGGCAAGTTCGTCGGATCGGCCTGACGTGACACCAACATCTTCGATTGATTGACCTCCGATGCTGCATCGCATTCCTGTTGAAACGCTCGGGCCTCGTGGCGAGGCGATGGCCCAAGCGGTAACGAGTTGTGTTCATTGCGGATTTTGCTTGCCGACCTGCCCGACCTACGAAGTGCTGGGCGATGAAGCCGATTCGCCACGCGGCCGTATCTTCTTGATGAAAGAAGTGCTAGAAGGGAACCTGAAACCCGAAGACGCCGCGCCACACATCGACCGCTGTCTCGGTTGTGTGTCGTGCCAGTCGAGTTGTCCGTCGGGAGTGCATTACGGCGACCTGCTCAGTTCCTATCGGTCGTCGACGCACGTCGATTCGGCTCGCGGTTTTTTCGCCAAATTACGACGCAAAATCGCTTCACTGACCGTTCCCTATCCACGCCGATTCGCGATCGCGATGCGACTGGGGCAATTGACCGCAAGTCTCGCGCGTTTTGCCCCCGCTGGCCTGCAACCGTTGGTCGAGTTGGTCCCTGAATCGATTCCGCCCGCGCAAACGCCACCCGAAGTTTCGCCGGGCATTGGCAAGGAAATCGCAACCGTGACGCTGCACATCGGCTGTGCCGCTCAGGTTCTGAACCCTGACATCACCGCATCAGCGATTCGTGTCCTGAACCGCTGTGGAGTGACGGTGCGTGTTCCGCAGTCACAAGTTTGCTGTGGTTCATTGCACTGGCACATCGGCGATTCGGCTCGCGCGATCAAGTTGGCCAAAAAGAACATTACCGCGTTTGCCGGATCGAGCGACGCGATCTTGACCACGGCCGCCGGTTGCGGCAGCGGCATGCATGAGTACCCGCTGATGCTCGCTGGCGACTCTGCGGCGGACCAAGGCCAACAGTTCTCCAACCGTGTCAGCGACATCAGCGTTTATCTCGACTCGCTGGCAATGCCGCCGATGAAAGTCTCGCGGCCGATCCGCATCGCCTATCACGACGCCTGCCACCTCGCCCATGCCCAGCGTGTTCGTCGTCAACCACGCGATCTGCTGGCCCGCATCGAAGGCGTCACGCTCGTCCCGCTGGTCGACTCGGAACTCTGCTGTGGATCGGCCGGAACCTACAACATCGACCAACCCGAAATCGCCAAGGAACTGGGCCAGCGAAAGGCACAAACGGTGATTGATGCGCGGTGTGACATCGTGGCGCTGGGGAATATCGGTTGCCAGGTCCAGATTGAGCAACATTTAAGAAAACTTGGCAACCACACGCCGGTCCTGCATGTCGCCCAAATCCTCGACTTAGCGCAACAAGGCAAACTGGACGCCGTACCGATTGGGGATTGATGCGTTCAGATGTCAATAAAAATTAGGCTGGCGATCGGCGAAGCGGTCGATCACGTGGGCGCCTGGCGTGCGCTCGATCCGCTTGTTGCGTGCTTTGGCCAGATCGACTTCGGCGAACAAGGTGGTCGGCTGGTCATCCTTCGCTCGCGCCAGTTCGACACCGTCGGGACCGCAAATGCTGCTGAGGCCACAGTACTTAAAACCACGTTCGCTGCCGACCCGATTGGCGGCGACGAAGTAAAGATGGTTTTCCATACTGCGTGCCGGTGGCACGATTTCCGCCGTCCGCGCCGCTGCGATCGGCCAATTTGTAGGCAGCGCGATGATGTCGGCGCCGTCCAACCCCATCCGTCGCATCGGCTCGGGGAACGAACAGTCGTAACAAATCGCCAGACCAACACGCGCTTGACCGACTTGGTGGATCGCGTACGGCCGGTCGCCACGGTCGACCCAGCGATCGACGCCCAGCATCGGCAAGTGCACCTTGCGATACGACGCCACGACGCCCGATGGGCCCACAATGGCCGACGCGTTGTACAACTTGATCGTACCGTCGGCCGATTTCGCCGATTCGAGAAAGCCGATAACCAGATGTAGGGTGCCGATTTCGCCGCAACGCTTCGCCAATGTGGACCAAATCGGGTCAGTGATCTCGATGGCTTGTTCGATCGCCTCGGCGCGGCTTTCATAGCCATAACCGGTCAGCACACACTCGGGAAAAACCGCTAAATCGGCACCCGCAGCGGCCACGACGTCGATCCAGCTGCCGATCCGCTCCAGATTGCTGGTGATATCGGCGAACGAGACGTCGGTTTGTATGCAAGACAGCAACATGTTTTTTCCGTATGATCCTATCAGGTGATGTTCGCATGCCGCCATGCTTGGGGATAAATGTACTGGACACTTTTTTCCCCGAGTATTCCCCGACTTTTTTCCGTTCGCATCAAAGCCCAAGAAGTTGACTCATGAGTGAACCGCAATATGACTACGATCTGTTTGTAATCGGAACTGGCCCTGGAGGCGAAGGGGCGGCGATGCAGGCGACCAAGGGCGGACTGAAAGTCGCTGTCGCTGAACTCTATTCACAAATCGGCGGCAGTTGCACTCACCGCGGCACGATCCCCAGCAAAGCGCTGCGGTACACGATCACCAGCACCGTCAAGGCGATGACCAACCCGACGATCCAAGCGATGGGCATTCACTTGAGCCCGACGATGGAGCAGTTGCGCAAAGGCAGTCAAACGATCATCAGTCGCCAAGTCAATATGCGACAATCGTTTTACGACCGAAACGGGGTGCCGGTGATTCGCGGTGCCGCCTCGTTCGTCGATCCACACACGATCACGATCGGCGGCGAAACGATCACCTCCAAGAGTTTCGTGCTCGCCCCCGGCACTCGCCCCTTTCGACCCGCCGGCGTCGACTTCAGCCACGCACGAATCTTTGACAGCGATACGATTCTCGACCTGAAAGATCGCCCGTCGTCGATCACCGTCTATGGGGCCGGCGTTATCGGTACCGAGTACGCGTCGATGTTTCGCAACCTGGGCTGCAAAGTCAATCTCGTAAACACACGTGACAAATTGCTCGAGTTTCTTGACGACGAAATCATCGACGCACTTTCTTATCACCTGCGTGATCAAGGCGTCATCATTCGTCACAATGAGGAAATGGAATCGATCGAAGGTCAAAGCGATGGTGTGATTCTAACCCTCAAGAGCGGCAAGAAACTGAAGTCTGACATCCTGTTGTGGGCCAACGGTCGGTCCGGCAATATCGAATCATTGCATTTAGACAAAGTCGAATTGCAAGCCAACTCGCGTGGCCTGTTGACGGTTAACGAACATTTCCAAACCAGCCAAGGGCACATTTATGCCGTCGGCGACGTAATCGGTTATCCATCGCTGGCCAGCGCCGCGTACACGCAAGGTCGAACGGCCGCGATGCACATCTTGGGCGAAGCCGACGAAGGGCTGAGGTCTTATGATATTCCGACCGGTATTTATACCAGCCCCGAAATCAGCTCGGTCGGCAAAAATGAGCGTGAATTGACCGCCGCACGCGTTCCTTATGAAGTCGGACAAGCACAGTTCCGCAGTCTGGCTCGCGCACAAATCACGGGCAGTACGGTCGGGATGCTGAAGTTGCTGTTCAATCGTGAAACGCTGGAAATCTTAGGCGTGCACTGCTTCGGTGCCAATGCTTCGGAAATCGTGCACATCGGCCAAGCGATCATGTGCCAGCCCGGTGGTCACAATACGCTAAAGTATTTTATTGAAACCACGTTTAACTATCCGACGATGGCGGAAGCATACCGAGTGGCCGCGTTGAACGGTTATAACCGTTTGTTCTAGCCTCCCTCAGTAAGGTACGCCAGTCGCTTCGCACAGAAACCTCATATAAGGTTTTGACCATTTGATTCGCTGAATAATCATTTCACCCAAATCTGCACGGATCGCTTGTCGATCCGTCAANNTCACGCGGCGCGGTCTTCAGCGATTCGCCCCAAAACGTCGATTCGGCTCGCATCTGCTTGTCATCGCGGGCACGTTTCCATTGCGATTGCCGTAAGTCAATCGCTGCGCGAATCGCCGCCAGCGCTGTCGCTTCGGGACGAAAACATCCGGCGGCAACCAACGATTCGCCACCCGGTTGAATGTGGATATAGATCGACGGCGAGTGGATGTCTTTGCCCGCGTCATGCCGAAGTTGAATGCCGACGTGCGTTTTATAAGGCGTTTTGTCTTTCGCAAATCGAGTGTCGCGATAAATCCGCAAAATCGATCCTCCGCTGCGCCGGGCATCCGCGACCAGAAACGGTGCGACCTTGCGAAGCGGTTTTTCCAAAGACTGAACCAGGGCGACGGCTGGGTCGAGAACGTCGCCTACGTAGCGTGATTTGTGTTCACCAAACCAATCGCGATCGTTGTTATTGGCCAATTCGGTCAAGAAATCAAAGGTCGCCTGTGAGAATGCCATGATGGGATGTTCTGAAGTGAATAAAAACAGTCGAAATCGGTGCGGCGAACCGCCGGAACCTATCTTGCCACATCGAGCCTGATTGAGCGATGACCGGGGCCTGCCGTCGTCGCGGCGCTAGCCTAAAAACGGTCCAAAATGGTGACCCGCACTA
>DIUH01000040.1 GCA_002428205.1 Planctomycetaceae bacterium UBA6163 | reverse complement strand
GCAGAAAACAACGAAGTGGCAAAAATCTCAAAGAAATAAGCAATCCGTCAAGTCCAATGCTGACGAAATCCCTCCAGATCCGCTTAAGTGAGTGCCATTGGGCGCTAGCCGCGGGCCCTTCTGGGGTTTTCGGATAGGTTCTAATCGTTCCAGGGACTGCCCAAGCCTTGATATTGGGTGAAGACGAAGGCGGTCGCGATCATGATGATTAAATCTTTCAATGACGATGATATGGCAACTATAAAGCCACAATCGCCGAAGGAGGCTGTCCGGCAAACCTGGCAATGTCGCGAGACACTCATTGCATTCTTCACGATCGTGATGCTGGTGGTTCATTTAGTTTTGCGTTTTCTTGTTGGCTATTCGGGTGCTGTTGCCAATGCACCCCTGTGGGCCACGATGTTTTTTGGCGGTGCCCCATTGGTTTGGGACTTACTGGTAGAACTGTTTCATCGTCAATTCGTGTCGGACCTGTTGGCCGGCATATCGATTGTCACGTCGATACTCTTGGGAGAATACCTGGCCGGTTCATTGGTGGTTTTAATGCTCTCGGGCGGAGAAGCCTTGGAAGCCTATGCTGTCCGCAGTGCATCTTCGGTGCTTCGCGCGCTCTGCAAACGGATGCCGTCGGTTGCCCACCGAAAAGTTGACGGTGCCATTGAAGATGCTGATCTTTCAGAGTTGGTCGTCGGAGATTTCTTCGCAATTTTCCCGCATGAAGTTTGCCCCATTGACGGCACCGTATTGGAAGGGCCCGGGGTGATGGACGAATCCTACTTGACTGGCGAACCCTACATGATGTCCAAAGCGCCAGGTTTAAAGGTTCTATCAGGTGCAATCAATGGTGAATCCGCACTTTTCATTCGAGCGGACAAGCTGGGCATCGACTCTCGCTATGCCAAGATCATGGAAGTCATGGAGTTGTCCGAGCAGAGTAAGCCAATAATGCGGCGTATGGCTGACAAACTGGGAGCGTGGTACACGCCACTTGCCGTTACGATTGGAATCGTCGCTTGGGTTGCAACGGGGGACCCTGTGCGATTTTTGCCGTAATGGTTGTCGCAACACCTTGTCCCCTGCTGATTGGTATCCCTGTCGCGATCATCAGTTCCATTTCACTCGCTGCGCGCCGCGCAATCATCGTCCGCGATCCGTCGGCACTTGAGACGGCAGATACTTGTCGAACGCCCATATTCGATAAAACCGGAACTTTGACTTATGACGCGCCAAAATTGGTCGAGCAGCTTTACACTGATCCGGATCGGGGCGGCGAGATACTTTCACTGGTGGGAGGTCTTGAAAGGTATTCAAAACATCCGCTCGCGCAGGCAATCATTACGGCGTCCAACGCGTCCGAAGGTGCGACGCATGTTGTTTCAGAAATCAACGAACCACCAGGACGGGGCTTGCGTGGTATTGTTAACGGACACGCGGTTGAGGTAACCAGTCGCAAGAAACTATTGATTCAACAACCGGAAGTTGAGAGCCAGCTTCCACCACAGGCCGGGGGACTGGAGTGCGTTATTCTGGTCAACGAAAGGTATGTCGCCACCTATCGTTTCCGCAATACGCCACGATCTGATGGCGCTTCTTTCATCGGCCACTTGTTGCCCAAGCACGGGATATCGCGAACGATGATGGTCTCCGGCGATCGCGAGTCCGAAGTGCGATATCTTGCGGAACAAGTCGGCATTGCCGATGTCTATTTCAGCCAAAGCCCCGAGCAAAAACTTGCCATTGTTAATTCAGAGTCGGCGAAGGCGAATACGATCTTTGTGGGTGATGGTATCAATGACGCGCCCGCTCTGATGGCAGCGACGGTGGGAATTGCGTTCAGTTAAAATAGCGATGTAACGACAGAGGCCGCCGATATTGTCATCTTAGACAGCTCACTGCGCAAGATTGACGAGATTATTCATATCAGTCGCAGAATGCGTTGAATTGCACTGCAAAGCGCCATCGGTGGTATGGCTTTGAGTATCGCGGGAATGATGTTTGCCGCAGTCGGTTACCTGTCACCGGTCGCCGGGGCGATACTTCAGGAAGGAATCGATGTCGCCGCTGTGCTAAATGCACTTCGCGTCGCGGTCCCGCCGAAGTTCATCATCGATTTCGAACCAGTCGAAAGATAAATCACCAATATCCAGATCGACACTGAACCGATTTGTATCGGCAGGCCGCGCCGCAATCAGTGTCGCGTTTAGTACGGCGTTTAAAGGTTGTGCCGTCACTCGTCTGATCAACTACTTAGGCATTTACCGCAATACTTAAAACGACCACCAGCATCGCGACAACGGTTGCTGTTCGCTTTAATGCTGCGGCAATTCCCATCCCGCCGCCGACGCACAATGTTGCTAGTCCGCGTTGCGATTCCCCACGCGCCATCTTCCATGCCAAGTGCGTGACCAGTCGTGCTCCGCTCGTTCCGATCGGATGTCCGATTGCAATGGCCCCACCATCAGAGTTCACGCGTCGATCATCACTGGCAAGCTGAAGTTGCCCCATACATGCCAGCGATTGCGCCGCAAACGCTTCGTTGATTTCGATCGTATCGAACTGATCTAACGAGGTTGCCAACTTGCTACACAAAGCCCTCGCCGCGTGAACCGGCCCAAGTCCCATCCGCTGCGGTTCACAGCCAACCACTTCTCCAGCCTGCCACTCGGCTAGCGGTTGCCAACCTTGTTGCACAGCGAAATCGGCGTTGGCGACGACCAGCATCGCAGCGCCATCATTCACTCCGGACGCATTGCCCGCAGTAATCGTTCCTTCAAATGCGGGTTTCAAAGACGATAGCGACTGCAGCGTCGTGGCTGGCCGCGGGTGTTCATCCACAGTGACATTGCCGACCGGAACGATCTCGTCACGATACCGCCCTTCCGCTGAGGCGACGGCATACAACTGCTGGCTGCGGACGGCGAACTCGTCCTGCAAACTGCGTGAAATCGCAGCCTCGCGGCTAAGTTGTTCGACCGTTTCCGCCATATGACGATGACTGAAAGTGTCGACCAAACCGTCGCGCATCAGCGTATCCACCACGACGTCGAGGCTCGGCGATGCGTCGCGTGCCGGACGAGGTATTAGTAGTCCGGATTGCGACATCGACTCGGTCCCGCCGCACAACACCGCTTGGGCATCGCCAGCGCGAATCGCTTGCACGGCTAACAACACCGCTTGTAAGCCCGACGCACACATCATGTTGACGGTGTAGGCTGGCACCGAGATCGGCAGACCTGCTTGAATTCCGATCTGCCGCGCGATGTTCATTCCGTGGCCGGCTGCGAGCACGTTGCCGACGATGACGCTATCGATCCGCTGGCAATCCAGGCCATCGAGTGCAGCCTTGGCAGCAATAGTCCCAAGTTCAACGGGCGATAGTGGCGACAGTCCGCCACGAAAACGGCCAAACGGGGTTCTACGCGCTGAGACGATAACGATGCGTGTCAAGTTTATGTTCCTGGTGGGCAAAAGAGCGTTGCGTTCATCGTGCGTACATTGCGAATGATCGGGCGAAATTCCATCTGTTGCAGAACCTCTGTCTCGACGTCGATCCCCGGTGCAACTTCAATCAATTCCCATCCTTCAGGACCGAGTCGAAAGACGGCTCGTTCTGTCACCAGTTGTACATCGCGTTGCCCATGAATCGCCTGCTGGCCACTGAATGAAATCTGTTGCACCCTGCTGACCAACTTGCGGACTTGGCCCTCTTGAACAATTCGCAACTGGCCAGCATTGAAGGCAACGACCAGTCCATCCGCAGTGAAGGTGCCGCAGAACACGAGTCGACGGGCCGTTTGTGAGATGTTCACAAAGCCGCCGACGCCGGCAAAACGAGTCCCAAACTGTGACACATTCACGTTCCCCGCTGCGTCAATCTGAGCCGCTCCGAGCGCGGCATAATCAAGTCCGCCGCCGTCATAGAAGTCGAATTGCGATGGCTGATCAATGATCGCCTGCGGGTGAACGGCCGCTCCAAAGCTGAGGCCACCTGCGGGCATTCCGCCAAACGGACCGCTCTCGACGGTCAATGTAACGTCGCTCAAAACGCCTCGCTCGTCCGCGATCCGAGCGACGCCTTCTGGCAATCCGATGCCGAGGTTGGCAATGTCGCCAGGTCGCAATTCATCACAGGCACGCGTAGCGATGATTCGCCGCTCGTCCCATGGTAATGGTGGCAAGGGAACAATATCGGCACAGTCATCAGGGGACGCGTTGCAATAAAGCGGATTGAAGCTTTCGCCGAATGTTTGCCAGTGCTCCTCGGGATTCGCGACAACAATCCTGTCCACCAATCGCCCGGGGACCCGAACCTGCTTGGGCGCCGCAGGCCGATCTAAAAGATGCATGACTTGCGCGATCACCAAACCGCCATGATTGCGAGCCGCTTGGGCGATCGGCAGAACCTCGCCGATCACAGCTTCGTCATCCATCACCAGATTTCCAGCGGGATCGGCCGCCGTAGCGCGGATCAAGCCAACGTGGATCGGAAATCCATGATAGAACAGCCACGTTTTACCATTGAGTTCAACCCGCTCGACCAGCGGTTCGGTGGTTTGGGAATTGAGTCGCCCGCCACCATTTAATGGATCGATAAACGTTCCTAATCCAATATGTGTGATACAACCTGGACGCTTTGCGGCTATGTCGCGGAACAATTGACAAATCACACCTTGAGGGAAGTTATAAGCTTCGATCTCACCGTCAAGTGCCAATTGCCCAATTCGCGGCACGAGTCCCCAATGGCCACCGATGACCCTTCGCAGCAGACCGCGATGCCCCAGATGATTCAGCCCACGATGGTGTCTATCGCCTTGCCCAGCCGCATAAACCAACGTCAGATCACACGGGCTACCTTCATCAAGAAATCTGCGTTCCAAGGCTGACGAAAGTGCCTCAGGATGCCCCGCGCCAACGAAACCAGAACAGGCCACTGTCGCCCGATCGGGAATCAAACGCACGGCATCGATGGCCGAACAGACAATCGGTGGTCCGCTACGCGTCATCCCCACCAACCTCCGTTGACGTGCAGCGTCTGGCCGGTGACATAAGACGCTAGATCGCTACACAGAAACAGGATCACACCGGCGATTTCGTTCGGCTCGCCGAAACGCCTTAGCGGAATCTGCGTTAACATCTGCTCGCGGGCCTCCGGTGGAATAGTCTGTCCCATGTCGGTCAATACCACACCCGGGGCGACTGCGTTAACTGTAATCCGCTTCGCGGCTAACTCCTTGCTCAGCACTTTGGTCAACGCGATCACACCCGCCTTCGAAGCAGCATAGTTCGCTTGGCCAAAGAAACCGACGACGCCGGAAATGGACGCCATGTTGACGATCCGTCCGCCATCGGCCAGCGCGGCCGCTGCGGCTTGACTGACACGGAACACACCGCTGAGGTTGGTGTTGATCACATCCTGCCACTCATCTTCGCCAAGTTTTTTCAGCGTGCGATCACGGATAATCGCCGCATTGTTGACGACAATGTCCAGCCGGCCAAAGCGTTCATGAACCGTATGCAGTAGTCGAGCCACGTCGTCTGATGAGCGAACATCGGCTGGGACAACCAACCCGCGGTCACCAAAAGCCGCTAACGAAGTCTCCGCCCGTTGACGATTTTGTCCCTCAGGATCATCGAGATAGTTAATGGCAACCTGAGCTCCGGCCTCGTACAGCTTCTTTGCTGTCGCAAGTCCCAAGCCTTGTCCACCACCGGTCACAAGTGCAACTTTGCCAGAGAGATCGATTGGGATCATTGGTAACTTACTTTTGTCTTGTTCAATGGAAATAGGTTAGCGTGACGAGCCGGGGGACGAAACCGAAGTACGACCGCCCCATCATGATCACAAATCTTT
>DIUH01000224.1:3636-7438 GCA_002428205.1 Planctomycetaceae bacterium UBA6163 | reverse complement strand
TTAGCGTTTCGCAGTGTTAACCAACCGATCAGCCGCTTTGGCGCCAGTCGCGGTTCTCCCCGCGAAAACCGTGGCTAACGCCACACCGGCTAATCCAACCTGGCGCTGTCCAGCTAGTACTTGGATGTGTCTGAATCGTTTGGCACCTTGCCTCATCGACCGCTGGCCCCTCGCAGATCCGGACGTGCGCCGTTAACGCATCCGGCTCCCAGACTTCACCTCATCACACGGTTGCAAACAGGCCAAATGGCTTGGACTTACCGTAGCGGAACTCGCCAAGAGATCCGGTTTTCTCAGCAAATTACTTGAAGTCTACGCGACTTCCACTACAAGCTTCCCTTCAGTCCACGCCATTCGCAAACAGGACAACCGTCCCTGAACCACACAATGGCGTACACGCGGAAAAAAGTACGCATGCGTTTCAGAACTCCTATCGCAAAACCATGACTGCGACTGCGATCCAGCCTGGTTAGCACCCTGTTCTGTCACCGAGTACGGAAGGTGCCCGGTCTGGATCGCGTTAAATCCCGACCGCCTTCCCTGCACCGATATTACTCGGCTTGTCGCCCTCAGCTTGGACTGCTGAACGCTTCGGTACTATTCGGTCGTCCGACTCCCTGAGTGTCATTTGTCTTCGTTGCTTATTCCACTTCTTGGACATACTCGATCAGTCAAGCTGGAGAGCTTGGTTGCGATCAAGAACCTCAGGATCTCACTGATTGCCTGACTGACACGTTGCGTAGCGCCAATGCGGCGCAGGCTTCGGACACTTCTTCGCGAAGCTCATGATGCGTCGCAAAGTGTTGCCTTGGGGTATGCAAAAACCTTGGTCCCATTGCTTATTGTTAGGCGGGGCCAACAGTTACCAAATTTCGGAGCTAATCCCGTTCACAGGCATAGGGCCACCTGTGATCCGTTCATCCTCACTACCTTTCTGTTTACGCTTCAACCAACGACTTCGGCGAGTTGCCATATACGCTGGCTGCAAAACTCGATACTGGGCGTGTGGCTAGCACTTACCCAGGCGNNCTCGTGCTCAGCGTAGCGGTGCTCGTTAGCGTAATCGATCTCAGCATCATACGCTGCGACCGACTCGGCGACGCCATCGAATTTCATCGCCATCCTAGTCCGCATCGCCACAATCCGGTGCAGCATTGCTTTCATCGCAGTGTCATCCTGAACCTTGATACTTTTGGTCCCCACCAAAACATTCTGAATTGCGGCACACTCAAGAGCTGAACCGCGAGCGATGTCCAGAAATCGAGCACGATCTTTGAGGCTATGTTCACCGTTGCCCTTGGCAATGTTTAGGGGGATCGCTTGGATCCGCCGCTGTTCGGCTGTGTCAATAGCGGGACCGTGAATGCAAACACAAGGTTCATCACTGCGAGAGAGTAAAAAGATGCCAATCCAGGAACTCGCGATTCGCCCGAGTTCATAAGCCAAGCGACCGTTGCGATACCAAGGGCGCCTGCCAAGTAGCAGATTCTCGTCGCAGACCTTGTGAGTGTTGTCGATCGTTTCAACCAAAATACGACAAGTGTGAAGCCATGAGCAAGCGAAATCGCGATCGCAGACAATCCTAGCGTTCGATTCTCGTCAACGAGTAAACTCCACACGCCAGCGAAAAGAGTGAGCCCAAAGCATCCTCCGAGTCCGTATCCGAGGAACCAGACTCGCCAGTCCAAGGAGGAAAGCATCAATCCGGACGCTGCGTGGCTTGTTGATTCGATTTGACTTGTTGTAGATTCCATTTGCGTTGAAACGATAGTTTTCAATTGTGAAGGCAGAACGGTGGCGATCACGCATGTCACCGCCAAAAAACGTTGATTCAAATTAGCGGCCGACTCGCGACTTGGGTGGATCGCGCTGTTATCTCGCCTTTCGGTGTCAGTTTGCTATTTGGTTTGTCGCCATCCGGATTCTTGAATGGCGACCATCTATAGTAAAGCAAGACCACGATTGTTGCGATTACTGCAACAGTCACCGGTATTGCAGTTTCCAACCAAGCGTTCGGATCGACGGTTTTTCGCGGGACACGCGGTCGCGATGCAAAAACGGCGATCATTGCAGCAGTAGAAATCACGATCAGCGATCTAATGAAGGACATTCCATTAGTCGGCGTGAATGCCCCAAAGGCAGCAAGTCCGAATAATAGCGCGAGGCCACAAGAAGGAATTAGGATCAGTGCTGGGAGGCGTGCGAGATCCTGTTGACGATCCATCGGGTGAATTTCATGGAATGTAAAGTGGTAGATCGCGATCAAGCCGATTATGGCTGCAGGAATGGCAAAACCGACGGCGGAATACTGAAGCGATTTGCAAACTCCACGTTCAATGTTCATGAGATGTTCCCATCGTCCAAGCGAGACAACGGCTGGTTTCAGCGGGGCCGCGAAGTTGATGTGCCATTGTCAAAACGCCCCGATCGCGTGCTTTGGTGCATGTGGTGCTTATGTCGCGGTTTTGCGATTCTAGTTCTCGGATCAGTGAGCGGAATGCGAAAAGGCTGTTGAGCTCGGAATTGGGCAATTCGGCATATACGCTCCGGTTTCTCATCATCAGGTGCCAATTCCAGAGCAATTTTTGCATATTTTATCGCAGAGTCATATTCCCCAGCCTCTGCATAAGCGGCACCCAACACACTGATTGCTACCCAGTCATTCCAATTCGTTCGCACACACATCGCATTCGCGTTCTCGACAGCCTTATCGGCATCGCGGACGGTTGCATCTGGGCACCCCGCCTGCAAACGAGCCAATGAGATTCCCGCGCCAGTTTCGGTTGAATCCAAGTGAAATGCGAGTAGATAGTCATCATACGCCTGTTGCCAGTGGTGTAGTAGTTCGTGTAGGTGAGCGCGATAATATGCAACAGAGTAGTGTTCCGACGTATTGCATTGCACCTTGATAAAGTCGTCTAGTGCTGCAGTATATTCGTTGATCGCCAATAATGCGTATCCTCGGTAGGTCAAAGCAATTTGATGAGTGTCATCCAAATCCAAAGCCGTTGACAGGTCTTCAATTGCGGAATCGTGTTGACCCATTGAATGTTTTGACGCTCCACAGTGGGCCCAATAATGTGCCGATCTACGGTCGAGCTCAATTGCACGAGTGAAAGCCACGGTCGCTGCTTCGTATTTGGCATCAATAAAAAGTTTGGTGGCATAGTTATTCAGAGCCCAAGCTGAATATGCGCGGCCGCAGCAGAGATGGATTATGCGAAACATGCCGCGAGAGTAGAAAAAAGGGGTCAGTCGATTTGCTGTGGACATTTGCAGCTTGTATACGCAGTGCATAGCCCCTGCGAGGATGACAAGTGGAAGAACCACAATAAAGAGCAGACCAAGCGCTGGGCCAACCATATCAGTGGCGACAAGAACCGCCACGATTGCGGTCAACGCCAGCAGGAAAAAAATCGTGAATCGTCGCTCACCGATTTTGAGTCCTCCAAGCGACATAACTCTTTCACTAACCAGCTGCCCCGGGTGGTAACTGGCATTTTGCGGGATTACCACCAGTTGTTTTGGGCGGGGCCAACACGACACACCGGTGGATGCAGCCAGCATTTTCAGCCATTATCTCCGGTTGGGGGGCCAAATTGCAAGCTGATTTCTGGGAATTACCGCCGGTTGGGCCGCGCAACGCCAACCTGACTTTTGCGTATTACTGCCGGTTACGAGCGGGGCTGGATGAGAAGGCCAGCCAAGGCGGGACAATTAAGTGGAACGGGCTGGATGGCGACAAAGCGAACTTGGTGAGCTTTGCTGCGTTATGTAAAGACGGTCGCGCATGAAACCTGTG
>DIUH01000224.1:1242-3539 GCA_002428205.1 Planctomycetaceae bacterium UBA6163 | reverse complement strand
CCCATGCTGCGTAGACGGCCGGTAAGACAGTTGCGGTTCAACCCAGCTGCGGTGGGCAAGAAGTTTTTTTAACGCCCTCTCCGTCCCCGCCGTCTTTTTACTGTCTGCCAGCCTTTGCCCCCGTTTGCCAGCAAGCTGAGATTTAAGCTGCGCGCAGTCTTCCTCGTTTCGTTTCGGGTTACTCTATTGAAGTGCGGATAGCTGCGGCTGGTGTTTGCAGGGCCATCAGCAACGCCTCGAGATTGTTCGATCCAAAAATTTTTTGCGGGTGATGTTAATGCATTGCGTTTTTCGATTCCGCCGTATTGTGCGAGGGGCGGCTTGGTTGGTCGGTTGCTTGGCGTTGCTTTGTCAGCCTGGCCGGGCGGTCGTTGCCGCGGAACCGAAGCCGAATGTGGTTTTCATTTTGGCGGACGATTTGGGATGGAGTGATACGACGCTTTATGCATCGACTCGTTTTTACAAAACGCCCAATATCGAGCGTCTGGCTGCTCGGGGCATGACATTCACTCGAGCTTATTCGTCGAGCCCGCTTTGTTCGCCAACCCGGTCGAGCATCTTGACGGGGTTGAGTCCAGCGCGGACGAATATCACCGCGCCGGTTTGCCACTTGCCAACAGTTTCGCTGCGCGCGAGCACGGCACCGACGGCGGCGCCGAATCAGAAGTCGACCCAGCCAAAATCGGCGACTCGGCTTTCAACGGATCATTATACGTTGGGCAAAATGTTTAAAGCCAATGGGTATGCGACGGGGCATTTTGGTAAGTGGCATCTCGGTGCCGAACCGTATTCGCCTTTGCAGCATGGATTTGATGTCGATCTGCCGCACTGGCCCGGTCCTGGCCCCGCAGGAAGCTATGTCGCGCCTTGGAAGTTTGTCGATTTTGATGCTCGAACGCCGGATGAGCATATCGAAGATCGCATGGCGGACGAAGCGGTCGCATTCATGGAGTCTCATAAGAACGAGCCGTTCTTTTTGAACTATTGGATGTTCAGTGTCCACGCGCCGTTCAATGCCAAGCAGTCGTTGATCGACCAGTATAAGAGCCGAGTCGATCCGAATGATCCGCAGCGTTCGCCGACTTATGCGGCAATGGTCCATAGTCTTGACGACGCGGTGGGAACATTGCTCGATACGCTTGATCGTCTGCAAATCGCTGATCGAACCATCATTGTGCTGGCGACGGACAACGGCGGCAATATGTACAGCGAGGTCGATGGGACGACGGCGACCAACAACGCTCCGCTGCGCGGCGGCAAGGCGACGATGTATGAGGGCGGGATTCGTGGGCCGGCGATTGTCGTTTATCCTGAGGTTGTGGCGCCGGGGTCTCGCAGCGACGAGGTGATTCAGAGCAGTGATTACTATCCGACGTTATTAGATTTGTTGGCGATCGAACCACAACCGGGGCAGCGTTTTGACGGTATCAGTATCGTGCCGGCGCTGCGAGGCCAGCAGCTTGAGCGTGAAGCGATCTTCACTTATTTTCCGCATGCACCTGCGATACCGGATTGGTTGCCGCCATCGGTCAGCGTGCATCAGGGTGATTGGAAGTTGATTCGTATTTTTCATGGTGGTGAGAAACAGTCGCATCGCTATAAGCTGTTCAATCTGCGGGATGATATTGGCGAACAGAGAGATTTGGCGGCGGCGTTTCCGCAGCGAGTGGAGGCGATGGATGAATTGATAGAAGCGTTCTTGGTCGACACCGGTGCGGTTCGGCCGCTGGCCAATCCGAACTTTGATCCGTCAAAGTATCAGCCTGAATTGGAAGGCAAGGGGACACTTAAACGCAGTGCTGACGGCCCGCCGAGAAAGGCGTCGCGCGCGGCAAATGCGAAGGGGAATCTGGGCAAGGCGGTCGCGGGCTGGCGGCCTGCGGGCGGTTGTTCGATCGCGATCGGTGATGGCGTGATGGTGATCACGAGTTCCGGAAACGATCCTCATNNCCATTGCCGCCGGGGCCACTTACGTTGCGTTTTAGGATGGAATCGGATTCCAGCGGCAAAGGACAGGTTTTTTGGCACCAGGAAGGGATTGTGCCGCCATTTTTCCGTGACCGTAGCGTCGTGTTTCCTGTGGAGCATGACGGAAAAACTGGCGATTATGCGATCGAATTGCCGGCTAAGGGCCCCGTGGTGGCGATCCGAATCGATCCGTCGATGGGCCCGGGTACGATCCGGATTAGCGATCTTTCGGTGACGTCAGAGGATGGGGTAGAGATTTATAGTTGGAAGTTTTAGTGGTTAGCAGCGTGCGAAAAATAAATGCCGGTTAGAACCCACCTCTCCTCTGG
>DIUH01000224.1:0-1134 GCA_002428205.1 Planctomycetaceae bacterium UBA6163 | reverse complement strand
GCTGGCAGGGGAGCAATGCATGATGGCTAATTTTCCATATCGCTTAATATCCGCTGGGCAACTTGGCCGCATTGGCTCAAGTAAGTGGCACCAAAGAGGTTCAGGTGATTCAAGAGGTGGTACAGCACATAAACCTGGCATCGCTGTTGCCAGCGTGGCGGTAACGGCCAACGGTCGTTATAAGATTCATAGAAGGATGGTGGACATCCGCCGAACAGCAGCAACATCCCGAACTCGGCTTCGCGACAACCGTAGTAGATTGCCGGGTCGATAATGAAGGGTTGGTTGCAGGTGTCGAACAAGTAATTGCCGCTCCAAAGATCGCCGTGCAGCAGGCTGGTTACGTTTTCCCTTCCGGCGAGGATTGCGGACATCGAATCGATCACCGTTTCGATGTCTCGCTTGATCTGCGGATGGATCAAGCCGCGATTGGTGGCTAGGCGCAATTGCGATCCGATGCGGCTTTCTTGGACGAACCGAATCCAGTCATCCGTTTGGGAATTGAGCTGGGGGCTGGCCCCGAGAAAGTTGTCATAGTCCAAACCGATTCGGACGCCTGCGGATTTGCGATGCAGATCGGCGAGTTGACGGCCCAGCAGGTCGAAATCGCTGCTGCGGCCAGCTTCGATCCACTGCATCACCAACATCACGCGATCGCCGACCGCTTCGATGTTCAGCGGTTTGGGGGTGCGAATCGTCTCGGTTGCGGCTAGCCGATTCAGCCCATCGAGCTCGCAGCGGAAGTTTTGCTGGAAGTCCAACCGATTGCTTTTTACGAATAAATCGTGAAGCTTGCCGTCGGGGGCGCGCAGCGTCACGCGAGCGGCATTGCTGATGCATCCCCCGCCGATTGGGCGGCAAGCGGTCACGATTCCCCAATCGGCGACTACGCTTTGGATTAACTGCTTTTGCATCGCTGGGTACCTTGGTCTGTGTTGCCGGTGGTAAATGCCGTGGTTTTAGGCGACCTGGACTTGCGAGGCCGCAACCACACCAACGGGGCGAAGTGTAGAATCCGAAAACTTTTTCTCGATTGACGCAAATAAAACTCTCCTGCGGCGCATCCTGCTAACGTGACCGAGTCATCCCAGCGATCCGACGACGGCTCAACCGTACCATCGCCGCCAGCGACCG
>DIUH01000369.1 GCA_002428205.1 Planctomycetaceae bacterium UBA6163 | reverse complement strand
CTTATAAGATCGTTGGACGGAAGTGAGCTGGGCGGCTAAGGTTTCATGTTGAGCCGGCGTGTCCCAGATGTATCGCATGATCCATAAATCGGATACTTCGGCTTGGAAGCGACCGCAACTGACCGCGCTGGCCGCAACGACGCGTTGCAGTCTCACCGCTCGGCGATCGCTCAGCGGCATGCCGGCGGTCCTGAGGCGGTGAACCAGTTCGCAGTAGGCTGGCAGGACATTCGTCATATCGACATCGACCACAGCTTGTTGCAATTTACGAATGTCTGCGATATCCAACACGGCGTTAATTTGCTTGGCTGACTCACGGCTCCAGCCCGCGATCAACACTTCGTTCAAACGGCTATCGTCGACGTTATCACAAACGACTCGCAATAAAAATCGATCGAACAGTGCGGCCAAGGCGTCGTCTTCGGGAAGGCGGTTGCTGGCCCCGACAGCCATCAGCATCGGCAACGCGACTCGTTCGCGTCCGCGGCGAAAGATCCGTTCATTCAAAGCCAACAGCAAGCTGTTTAAGATGGCGCTGTTAGCATTCAAAAGCTCATCTAAGAATACAAAATCGGCTTCGGGTAACATCCCCTCGGTATTCGTTACCAAATCTCCGTCCTTCAAGCGACGCAAATCGAACGGGCCAAACAATTCGCTCGGTTCGGTAAATCGCGTCAGCAGATAGTCAAAGGTGCGGCCTTGCAGCCGAGCGCCCAATTCATGAACCAAGGCACTTTTGCCGGTGCCGGGCGGCCCCAACAGGAACGCGTTTTCTCCGGCGGTGAGTGCGACCCCGAGCACCTCGACCACTTCGTCTTTGCCGATCAGACGTTGTTTGATCGGCTCCAGAACGTCGCGTCGCAAGCGAGTCGCAATGCCGTGGATTTCGTCTCGATCAACCATCATTCCCCCTTTTCAAAACGCTTCATAATCAAGATGTCTGTTTTGTGATCAGCGGCCATCGAAGCCGCGGATGGCTTCGGCCACGAGCGAATCGGCCGCTTTTTCTCGATCCACGCGTTGGATCACCCGATCGATATAGATTTGACGCAGTGACGGATGCCCGAAAACAACCGCAAGGCGATCGCTTGAGGGCTTTGCTGGCGTTCCGACCGCAGCCAGAGGCCAGCGCGATGCGATGTTCAACAGAGTTGTGTTCAATGGATCGTCCTCGTTTTCGGCTGTTGAACGTTTGACTAGGTCCCACCACGAGCGGAAAACGAGATCGACAGACCAGTGTTGAGTGGCGGACGTTCCATCAGGTTCGGCCTGGGCGAGATCATCCGGCAGATCGATATCGACCTCGATTTTGTCGACCAAGCGAACGCACGCAAACTGCAGGACTCGAGCGGCCCAGAGCGCGGCAAGCGGATCGAAATCAGGCGGCTCGCCTGCGGCATGCTGGCGGGCGATTTGATCAGCGTTTTCCAGCAACCGCATCGTTTGCGCCATCTCGCCGTCGGTTGGCCTCGGGAATTCCGCTGTGGCACCGAACGAAATTTTTAGCGGGATCATCGCCCCGTCGAAAAGCGCCGCAATGGCTTCGTGCAGTAGACCGGATTTCGGTCCTGGCGAAGCGGATTGGTGTCCAAACATGCACATTCTCGCAATATCAAAAATGCCCCCACACCCCGCTGTAAAGCTTACCCTTTATACGTTTGGCTGGCCTGGCGGTGTGAACGCAAGTATCGTCTCTGACCGCTCCGTCGGGCAGTCCAGCCAACCCGCAAGAAACGCGACCCAGTCGGCGACATGCCCATCGGCACACACATGAAACCACGTGCTCAAGCGACAATTTAGCGATGAGCGGGAAATAAGTGTCCGGTACCTTTTGTGCGAAGCACCCGAAGGGCGAGTTCCTCGCAAAAGGTACCGGACACTTATTTCCCGCACGATCCTTAGCAACGCGAGCCGGTCAAATGGCTTGCGAGAACTTCATCCCTCGGGACGTCCGCGCCCCCGAACGCTTCTTACCCCTTCGCTTGCCGTAACTGATCGCGTACAAGTTTTCAGCACATGAACAGGATTGACTGCGTTTTATTGGCAAGCCGTCTGCGACTTGGTTTCGAAAACAAAACACGGCACCTTAGGCTTGCACAATCATGTTCGAACTGGGTCAGGAGCGCATGCGTGCGACAACGCACACGGCACACGAACCGCTGCATCCGCCTCGCTTCCCGCCAGTTGCCGCCTCCGGATCGCCGGCCTTGTCGTCTTTGCCGGTTCCCCCATCGCTGCCACACACCTTTTCGCCGCACCCTGGCCCGCAGCCTTGAGCCAGCAATTTGGCGAAGTGGCCGCTGCGGACGCGCGATTCATAGCTGGCCGCCAACCGCTCGACCAACTGAGTATCGTTTTCGTCTGGCGGGTTGAGGAAGTAAAAGACGAGCGTTCCAGCGTCGAAAACTTGGTCAACTTCCAGCAAAACGGCCGCAGATCCCGCTTCGGCCAAGCACTTACGGCACTCTACGATCGCGTCGCAGCGATGTTTTTCTAGCCGACTGATCAGCAATTCGTCTTGGGCGGTTGTTGCCCGTAGGATCACAGCGAACGATTCGCCAGGTTCGGCCACAGAATCGGTGTCTGAAAAATCGCACTCCGCTGTCACCTGACCGATCTCCAGCCCCCGCGGCGTACGGCAAATCACGCGGGTTCCCCGGCAATACGCTTCGCCGCCCGCGGCACGACAACGTGCGACGTCACCCCAGGCACCGATTCGGACAAAATAGTTCTGCATAACGAGCAATCGACGGGAAAAAACGTCCTGTGGAAACGAAAAGTCAGGAAAAGCTTCAAGGCGGCTTGTCAGAGGCCGACGGCGCGGCCACCATCGTGCGGTGAAACCGATTCAATACGATCCCCTTTAGCCACCGTAAGCATAACCATGTCAACGGCTTTTTCGGAACCGACTCATTCTTCTGGCGTCGCTGCGGCCACCGATTCCCAAAATTGCGGCTCGACCGCCCGGTACGACTACGCTCAATTGTCCCAACGTGTACTCGATGGCCATGAAGTGACGCGCGACGAGGCGATGACCATCCTGAAGTCGCCCAACAACGATCTGCTGGCCGTACTGGACGCCGCGTTCCGCGTTCGTCGCCAACACTTTGGCTTGTCCGTCCAGCTCTACTTTTTGATGAATGCCAAAAGCGGGTTGTGCCCAGAGGATTGCCATTACTGCAGCCAGTCAAAAGTTTCTGACGCCCCGGTTCCCAAGTACAACATCTTGCAACGCGACAAATTGTTGGCCGCAGCAGAGTTGGCAGCAAAGCGTCAAGCTAAAACTTATTGTTTGGTGATCAGCGCTCGTGGTCCCAATGAACGTGAGATGAAAGCGGTAGAAGAAATCGTACCAGAGATCAAGGCAAAGTATGGACTTGATATCTGTGCGTGCTTAGGGCTTTTAACCGCCGAACAAGCAAAACGCTTGAAGGCCTGTGGCGTCGATCGAGTGAATCACAATCTTAATACCAGCGAAGAATACTACGCGAAGATTTGCACCACTCATACCCATGCCGATCGTGTCCGCACCTTACATCACGTTCGCGACGCCGGGCTGGAAGTTTGCAGCGGCGGGATCATCGGTATGGGCGAAACCCATGACGATGTGATCTCGATGGCGATGCAGTTGCGAGAATTAAAAGCCGAATCGATTCCGATCAATTTCCTTAATTCGATCGACGGCACGCCGCTGCAAAAGACTACCGAATTGACACCACAGGACTGCTTGCGAGCGTTGGCCATGTTCCGACTGGTCAATCCGACCAGTGAGCTGAGGATTTCCGGTGGACGCGAACTGCACTTACGCACCCTTCAACCGCTGGGGCTGTATGCTGCCAACAGCATGTTCGTCGGCGATTACCTGACCACCAGCGGACAGCCGCCCGAACAGGATTACCAGATCGTCCGCGATCTAGGGTTTGAAGTCACCGGAGCCGCTCCGTACCCACACGAAGAAGAGGCGATTGCGTTCGGAGTGATCAACGCAAAAAACTCAGGCGGTTGCGGAGGCAACGGATCGTGCGGCAGCGGCAATTGCGGCGGCTAATTCACTGGAACAGCCCGCCACAATCGTTTTAATACTATCGTTTACTCGAAAGTAGGAAACCAGCGCCGGTTGGCAAATCGGCGTCTCGATCGCGATGTAAGCGAATAATG
>DIUH01000386.1 GCA_002428205.1 Planctomycetaceae bacterium UBA6163 | reverse complement strand
CCTTCGATGATGTCCAGCGAACAGGTGCGAAACTTGAAAATCCGCTGCAGAACCGCGATCGCTCCGCGAAGCGCCCCAGCACTGGCGAACGGGCCGTACAGCTTCACTCCCTTTTGCTTCGGTTCGCGAGTGATTTCGACACGCGGAAAATCCTCCCGCGTCGTGATCATCAAATACGGAAACGACTTGTCGTCCTTCAGATCGCGGTTGTGCTTGGGTTGGATGTCTTTGATCAACCGCGATTCGGTCAACAGCGCGTCGACTTCGCTGTCACACAGCATGAAGTCGATATCAGCGATTTCGCCGATCCAGTCGGCCGTCCGTTGGTCTTCGGCCGCCGCTTTGAGGAAGTAACTGCCGGCGCGACTGCGTAGGTTTTTAGCCTTGCCGATGTAAATCACGCGTCCGACTTCGTCCTTCATCAGGTAGATGCCGGGCGATTGTGGGAAGGTTTTCACCTTGGTTGCCGCGTGGCGAAAGCCGAGCGTTGCCGGTTGACCGACGCCCGCTTCTGTCGGCAGCGACGTGTCACTCGTCGCGTTTGCGTCCGCCGCGTCGTCACCGCCAGCATCGGGATTCAACAGCGGATCGTCCTGTTCATCATGCGTCATAGAAAACGTCCTTTGTCCCAATCATGACGCATTAGCCAAAAAAGTGAATGTCCTTCCCGGATCACTTTCGCTTTTCGGCAAGCTCTCTTTTGGCCTGCTCATACAATCGCGTGATCTCCTCGATGTCGACATCGACCGGTGGCAATTGCGGATTCATCTCTTCCAGCGCCTGCAACACGATTCCCGCCACCGCGGCATTGCGATGCCATTTACGGTCGGCCGGGATCACGAACCACGGGGCATGATCAGGCGAGCATTTTTCAAATGCGTCGTGATAAGCATCGCGGTAGCCGTCCCAATTTTGGCGAGCGGTGTAGTCGCCGGCATTCAGTTTCCAGTGTTTTTGAGGGTCATTTAAACGTTCGCCAAACCGCTCGAGCTGTTCTTCGGGCGAAATGTGCAAATAAAACTTCAGGACTCTTGTCCCACGATCGTGCAGCAACGATTCAAACGCATTGATGTGGTCATAGCGTCGTCGCCAAACTTCTTCTGGCGCAAGGTTTTCGACGCGCACCACCAGCACATCCTCATAATGCGAACGATTGAAAATGCTGACCATCCCCGCCGCAGGGGCCGCGGCATGGATTCGCCATAAAAAATCGTGCGATAATTCTAAACTGCTGGGCACTTTGAACGGATAGGTCCTACACCCCTGGGGGTTCATCTGCCCCAACACGTTGCGGATCAAGCCATCTTTTCCNNAACACCTGGTACTGCAGGTTCTTGATCTTTTCGATTGCTTCGATCGTGAATGCTTCTGCTTGATCGCGACTGTCAAACAACCCTTTGCCACGCGGATCGACCTGCGCGAGATCAAAGTTTTCTTTTGCGCCGATCTTGTAATGGTCAATAAATCCGGTCATGAGATTCTGCTTTAATAGAGGTGGGATGATAGGTAAACAGGTCGGCACAAAAACTTCGGCAAAACAAAATTAGCCGCATCGCGTTAGCGACGGTTGGTAGGAACCGGGGCTAACGCCCAACGGGTGATTATACCGAAAGACTTGTGCCAACCTGCTTAAACAGGCTTCAAAGGCAATTACAAACCACCCGTAATCTCTTTCAACTTTTGAAAGAACGCCCGCTTGCGGTCGCTGTCAATCTTCCAGCTGACCGGAACGCTTTGGTAGCCTTCATTAAACGCCTCGCCACGTCTGCGAAAATCAAAGAATCCCCACGAGCAATATTCCTGGATCGAAGCGACCAGATTATTGATCGGCTTGTCAAAGTCATAGTGATCGTCTTCGTTATTGACGATCGGCATCGGTTTATCGCCAATTAACTTTCGCGTCTGGCGAACTTGTGTGGTGATTTTGTCGGGGGTGTGTTGCCCATTGCCATGGATCAGCAAGAAATCCGAAACATCAACCACATTTTGCTGGGGAACACGCCCACCGCCATAGCTGGTTCCGACCAACAGTCGCCGATCACCCGAATTGCGATTTTTGACGCGTTCGATCAATTCATGGACCCTTTCCGGCTGCAAGATCGGATGGCTGTATCGAACATTGCATTCATTGTTGATCTCCAACAAAATGTTGCGATACCCTTTTGCCAGCACCCAATCGACCGCATTATCGACCCCGGCAATCACGGCGGCTTCGTCATCGAGTCGCGAATCTTGGCCGAAGTAATAGACACCCAGAATTACGACCATCCCGAGCTGGTCGGCGCGATCGAGAATGGTTTCCAGTCGGGTCATATATTCCGGTCGCAGTTGACCATCGGATGTGATGGCGGAATTGTGCCACGGTTGCACTTTTGAATAACCCTCGGGGCTACCACCTTGCAGGTTTATGGTGAAAGCCAGCAAGCCGTGTTCTCGCCAAGACGGCATTGCGTCGACAAACTCGCGAGTGTTTCGGTCGGCGTCCCATTTGCCGGTATCAGGATAGACCCAACGCGACGCTGTTTCAGGATTCATGTCATCAAAGATCCCTTGAACCATCCTTGAGTTCATCAGCAGGCCTTCGATCTTATGCCCATTCCACTGGCGACCTTGATAAGTCGGGCTTCCATTGATCAAAAACTTGTCACCGGAAATCGAAACTTCGGTTTGCCTGTGAACCTGTCGTTCATTGAGACGTGCTTGCGAAGCCGCCTCGGTGTCGGATGGTTGAGCATTACAAGCCAATGGGTCGGACCATGGCAAGATCAATAGAAAAGCGATGATCGATAGCGAACGTAGATTTACAAGTTTCCCAATGCCCGACTGCCAAGATCGCTTGGGCGAATGTTGTCGTGAGGGATGGGATGAGCGTGACAGCTGAGTCGCTAATTCTAATTCGTATTTCATGTTCCGAAATGCACTTTTAGAATGTGGGAAATTTTGGGAGCTCAAACAAATTGCAATCCCTTTTTGATGAACTAGCCATGTAATGCGCAATAGCCCATGAAAGTTGCACTTCCTTTGCCTAGCGGTGAAGGGGAAGGACAACGGGACGCCGAGACAACGGTTGATTCTAGCACAAAACAGTGGAGCATTGGCTACCGCCATGCCAGCCGCAAGGGAGACGATTTGATTCTTGTGATCGCGAAACCGCGGCGGCCACATCATTCGCGTTTCGTTAACGCGATAGCATTTTGCTGACGCGGCGAGACCTGATCCTTGGAAGATTGTTCTTGTTTTATGCCTACTGTTCACACGCGAACTGCCCCTCCCTTTTCCCCACAGTCCATCGGGCGCGACTTTGTTGCGGGAGTTGTCGTTTTTTTGGTCGCCCTGCCGCTTTGCCTCGGGATCGCCCTGGCTTCCGGTGCGCCGCTGTTTTCGGGCATTCTGGCGGGCGTTGTGGGCGGCATCGTGGTTGGCTCGCTGAGCGGTTCGCACACCAGCGTTTCTGGACCGGCCGCCGGATTGACCGTGATCGTAGCGACACAAATCGCGGCGCTGGGATCGTTCGATGCGTTTCTGTTGGCGGTCGCGATGGGTGGGGCGATCCAGATTGCGTTCGGTCTGGCGAAAGGCGGTTTCATTGCGTCTTTTGTGCCATCGAGCGTGATCAAAGGTCTGCTGACAGCGATTGGCTTGATCTTGATCATCGACCAAACGCCCTATGTTTTGGGACGTATAAAAGCGGGCGCACCGGCCGATTCGCTGCATCAATTGACGCCCTCGCACCCGAGTATCTTCGATGACGTTGGATCGATTTTCAGCGGCCCGTTTGATTTTAGCGCAATGATCATTGGCGTCGCGTCAATTACGATGCTGATCGCATGGGAAAAAATCCCTTGGTTGAAAAAGTCGATGCTGCCTGCATCGCTGGTTGTTGTCGTTTTGGCCATTGCGGCAAAATTGATATTCGGGCAAATCGGCGGCCAGTGGCGATTGGGGGCCGATTGGTTAGTGCGTGTCCCCGAATCGCAAGCATTGTCCAATGTGATCACACTGTTGACCTTTCCCGATTTTTCGCGGTGGCTTGATCCGGCGATTTATTTCGCCGCGATCACGATCGCCATTGTCGCTTCGCTGGAAACGTTGCTGAACCTCGAAGCGGTCGACAACTTGGACCCGAAACGCCGATCGTCTCCGGCCAATCGCGAATTGGTCGCCCA
>DIUH01000282.1:1558-10609 GCA_002428205.1 Planctomycetaceae bacterium UBA6163 | reverse complement strand
TCGCGATGGATAACTGCTAAGTCGGCACGGTAGGCGGAGGGGGCATCGCTCGGATGGTCAATATAGATTCGACGCTCAGTGCGAACTGAATAATCGGGACGCACTACGGGGACAATGGCATCCGACAATCCGTTTATGAATCCCGCATGGAAATCTTCCCAATCATTCGATTCGATGAAGGGGTCCATGCCTGGAAATGGAGAAGGCATTTTGGTTACTGCCAGTGGTACGCCCTGAAGTTGAAACGCCGCTGCAATGCATTGTAACCGCCCCGAGCGTGGCAATCATCATGCGATACATGCCAATACCGCGGCGCGGATGTCCTGTTGGACTTGATCAGGCGATTGAGATGCGTCGATGACTTGGGTTTGCAGCGATGCGTGAGGAAGCTGGGATAAGAATGCTTGTCGCACCGACGCTAAGTATTCGATACCGCGAGATTCCATCCGATCCGCTGGACGATCGATCCTGGCCATCGCGACATCAGCCGGAAGGTCTAATAACAAAGTGATGTCGGGTCGCAAACCAGCGGTGGCCCATTGCCCGATATGCCATAAATCTTCGGTCGACAGGTCACCCGCCATCGCGTCCGACGCGATACTTTGATAGACGACGTTGGCCAGTAAGAATCGATCCGACACGACAACCGCACCGTCAGCGATCGCTGGACGAATCACGCGATGAACCAATTCACCGCGGGCGGCCATAAACAACATCGCTTCGCTGCGGCGGTTCATCGACAGGTCGGAATCGAGCAACAGCGATCGGATCGCTTCGCCGGTCGGCGTGCCACCGGGATCGCGAACCGCGACGACACGATGTCCGGCGTCACGAAGAAAATCACATAACCGAGCGACTTGAGTCGACTTGCCGCCGCCATCGATTCCATCAAGCGTGATAAACATGGTGAATCAGCCTAGCCGTTTCTGATAGATGGCCGTCAACAGCGATTCGCTGTCTTTAAACTTCTTTCCGCCCGCGACCGCTTCGTCGATCAAGTTGCGGGCTTCGCTTTCGCCGTGTCCCAGCGCTAGAAGCGCGTCGAAAGTATCGGTCACTACCGATGTCGATAGATCCGGCGTTTCGCCTGCCGCACCACCACGATCGACCATCAAGGCGAATCGAGGCATTTTGCGACGCAATTTGGCGATGATCCGTTCGCTGGTCGCCGGTCCGACGCCGGGCAGGGCCGACAACGCCTTGGCGTCTTGCTGTTCGATCAACACCGCCAGTTCCTTGACCGGCCGCACCATCGCACGCAGCGCTTTTTTGGTACCAACTCCATCAACGCTGCAAAAGAGTTCAAAGAATTGGCGTTCCGGTTCGGTCAGGAAACCGATCAAACGTGGCGTTAATCGTCCACCTTGGGCAGCGTTGCCGTCGATGAACTCCAGCGTCTGCAAACGAGTTTCTTGGCCGGTTTTGTTTTGAAGTTGGCGACGCGTGTAATCGGCGACCATCACTTCATACTCAAAAGGCGGCACGTCGATCACGACGCTCTCTTCGCCGACTCGCAACAGTTTTCCGGAAATGGAGACGATCAAACGAGTTACCTGTGGGTCAAATGTGGTTGTGTAGTGTGCGTGGGACATTCTATCGCGACAGGGCCGTCCGACGAGCGGACAAACATTGCTCACGACGCTTTGCCGATTTGTCGTTCCAGGTGGAAGCAACAGATCGCGATCGCTAGCGCATCAGCGACGTCGTGAGGCTCAGGCAGCGCCGACAATCGCAACTGCAACTTCACCGCCAATTGCATCTGAGGTTTCGCGGCGCGGCCGTTACCGGTCAGCGTTTTCTTGACCCGAGTCGGCTCGTAGGTTGTGACCGGAATCCCCGCTTGTCCGGCCGTCAAACAGATCACGCCGCGTGCGTGGCCCATCAGGATCGCGGTGCGAACCCGTTCGTAGTGTGAAAAAAGTTGTTCGACGGCCAAGCGATCGGGCTTGTGCGCTTCGATCACTTCGGTAACGCCAGCGTGCAACTCGGCCAAGCGACTTTCCAGCGTCCCTTTAGCGCGGGTGCGGACCACACCGGCTTCGAGCAGCCGCATCTTCATGCCGTCGCAGGCGATCACGCCGTAGCCGGTTGTGTTCAGTCCCGGATCGATGCCAAGGATGATAGCCATCGGCTGGTTATGACTTTCGTTCCCACGAGGTGCCTTCTTTCTTGTCCAGCAGCGCCACGCCCAAAGCCCCCAACCGGTCGCGGATCAAATCGCCGGTCGCGAAATCTTTCTTNNTCGCCGCCGCCGGTTTCGATCGGCGGTTTGCGGAACAGGCCAAGCACGGCGGTCAGGTCGCGGAAAACGCCGCCAATCGTTCGCAGTGTTTGGACGGCTGGCGAATTGACGTCGGCGCCTGGTGCGAGCGAGTGCTTGTCCATGTGGCGATTAGCGGCTCGCAGCATGTCGAACAGTTGGCTGATCGCCAGGCCGGTGTTGAAGTCGTCGTCCATCGCGGCCAAAAACTTGTCGCGCAGCGCGGCGATTTCGACCAGCGTTTCATCACCTGCCGAATCGATCGTCCCTTGGTCGCGAGTCGCCGGTGCCGCCAGATCGTAAAACGACCCGCCGGTGACTTCGGCAAAACGTTCGAAAAAGCGATGGAAAGCGGCCAATGACGTGCCCGCTTCTTCCAGTCCGTCTTCGCCGTAAATGATGGTCGATCGGTAGTGGGTTCGCAACAAAAAGAACCGAATCCGCTCGCCGGTGTGACGACGAATCAGATCCGACAGGCCACCGGCGCCTTTGCTACGGCTGATTTTTCCCGACGCGGCATCTTCGTCCGCCGGCGTCTCGGTCGCACGGTCGCTCTTGCCGCCGACTTTCCCCTTTTCGCCCGCTCGCATCAGCCCGTTGTGCATCCAGTACTTCACCATCGGGGCGTCGTGACAGCAACTGCTCTGGGCGCGTTCGTTCTCGTGATGCGGGAACATCAAGTCGAGCCCGCCGCCGTGAATGTCGAACGTATCGCCCAGGATCGCGTGGCTCATCGCTGAACATTCGATGTGCCAACCCGGTCGCCCCTTGCCCCACGGGCTGTCCCAAGCCGGTTCGCCTTCGCGAGCCGATTTCCAAAGTGCAAAGTCGCCCGAAGCACGCTTCTTTCCGGCCGCTTCGCCCCCTTCGCCCTGCATCGCCTCGATCGTGCGATTGGACAATTGGCCGTAATTGGGGTCCTTGCCGACTTCGAAAAAGACGTCTCCGTCGACCGCGTACGCAAATCCCTTGGACTCCAGCGATTCGATGAACTGGATGATCTGCGGCATGTGATCGGTCGCACGCGGTAGGTGGTCGATCTGGTTGACGCCCAATTCTCGCAGGTTTGCCAGGTAATCGGCCGTCATTTCGACCGCGATTTGGCTCATCGGAATCCCGCGTTCGCGGCTTTTGGCGATCAATTTGTCGTCGACGTCAGTGATGTTCACGACCCAGGTGACGTCGTAACCGCTGTAACGCAGGAATCGCTTCACTGTGTCGAAGATCACGGGACCGACCATATGGCCGATGTGCGACTCGGCGTAAACCGTCGGCCCGCACAGATACATGCCGATTTGCGGCGGACGCAGCGGTTGCAGCGGTTCCTTGGTCTTTGAAAGCGTGTTGTAGACACGGATTTCGGCCAGTTTTTGCGAGTGGGGTTCAGCTTGGACAGGCATGGGTTGGGTCGCGGTGCTCATGGCGGTCATTTTTCGGTTGCGATCACGGGTCTTGCAGACGGAGCCAGCGGTTGTTGTGGCGATCGAGCAGTGGGTAAGTCGGGAAGTATAGAAAAAGTTTGCCGTGCGTCCGATAGCGATTTACGGCTTGGGCATAAAGTCGATCGAATAGACCAACGAAACGACCCGGGCGGCGATCGCTTCGGCGTTTCCGATCGCCCCTACACCTTCGCCGGTTTTCGATTTCAGTCCGATGCGATCGACCGGAATGTCGACAATTTCAGCGATCCGCTGGCGCATTCGGTCGGTGTGCGGTGCCAATCGCGGTTGCTGGGCCAGGATCACGCAATCGAGATTGCCGATTTCCATGCCGTGGTGACGCACTCGCCGTACCGCTTCGACCAAAAAATCGGCGCTGTCGCGTTTGTGATTTTCGTCAGAAGTATCAGGAAACAGCCGTCCGATGTCGGGTTCGGCGATCGCCCCCAACAGCGAATCGGTGATCGCGTGCAGCAAGACGTCGGCGTCACTGTGGCCGATTGCGTGTATTTCCGCCGGGACGTCGATGCCGCCGATCCGCAGCGGCCCACCGTTGCCCAGTCGATGCGTGTCGAATCCGAGACCAACGCGAAATGGAAAAGTCATGGTGGCGATTGTTGCGGTGAGTGAACGGGGGCAGGAATCGTCAGTTGCAGATGTTAAGATACCGCTTTTTCGATCCGCGCCAGCCACGAACCGCCATGAACGCAAACAACGATCCGTTGCCCAGCGACTTTTTCACCAACCAATCGCCAGCGACGATTCCACGCGAAGTGCCGCCTGCGGAAGCTTGTACCCGTGGGGTGTGCGTCGTTTGTGGTGGCAGGACTTTGATCGAAATCCGCGGCAAGCTACAGTGCGGCCGCTGTCATACGATTTGTGAAACTTGTTGTGAAGGTGGTCGAGCGTGAGCGTTCTTGAAAATCAGCATTCATCATCCGAAAGTAGCTCGCCGGTCCGCGAGTTCATGCGGAATCATTTCCGGCACTACAACGCCCGCGAATTGACTGACGCGGCCGAGGCATACCGTTCGTTCGTGTCGCCCGAGCACGGTGGCAAGATGATGGTCACACTAGCCGGGGCGATGAGCACTGCGGAAATCGGCAAATCGTTGGCCGAAATGATCCGCCAAGGGAAAGTCCACGCAATCACCTGTACGGCGGCGAACCTCGAAGAAGACATGTTCAACCTGGTCGCTCACGACGACTACAAAGTGATCGATGATTGGCGAGCGTTATCAATTGCCGATGAAGTCGCGCTGCGTGATGCGGGATACAACCGCGTGACCGACATTTGCATTCCCGAAACGGTCGTTCGCCACATCGAACATCGGATTGTCAAACTGTGGAAGGCGGCGGCGGATAATGGCGAAACGCACATGCCGGCGCATTATGTTTTGGCACTGTTGGACGACGAAGACTTGGTCCAGCATTATCAAGTGCCTCGACGTGACAGTTGGCTGGCGGCTGCGAAAGACGCCGGCATCCCGATCTTTGTGCCAGGGTTCGAAGATTCGACGCTGGGCAATATTTTTGCCGCCCGCGTCATCGATGGCGAAATCAAAACCGACCGAGCGATCACCAGCGGGATTGGCCAGATGATCGAATTGGTGAAGTGGTATCAAGCGGTTTCGCCGACTTCCCCGATCGGATTTTTTCAAATCGGCGGCGGGATCGCGGGCGACTTCCCGATTTGTGCGGTCCCTCTATTGGTTCAAGATTTGAAAATGGACGTTCCGCTGTGGTCATACTTTTGCCAGATCAGTGACGCGGTGACCAGCTATGGCGGGTACAGCGGAGCGGTGCCCAACGAGAAAATCACCTGGCACAAGCTGTTGCCTGAAGCTCCCAAGTTTATGGTTCAAAGCGACGCTACGATCTGTGCGCCGCTCGTCTTTGCATATGTGCTGGGATGGTGACAGGCAGGGTGCAAATTCTGAGTGTTTCATATTCGCTGAAAGCATGATCATTTAGGACAGATCCGAAAACCGTGAACCGCTATGGCCCAGCGAGTTTCTTGGGTTTTCGGGTAAGTTCTAATCTGGCTAGCGATTCCCAAATACTCCGTCGTCGTTGTTAACCTTAATCTCAACAAAAGGGCCAATGAAGGTCGAATCGCGCTTTGCCGGTGAACCGACAATCTTCGGGATTGGCCAATTTTTCTATGGGACCGACAACAATGGGGCGCAATGGAGATATTGACAATTTCGTAAAAGCATGGGGCCTGCAAAGCTTTTTCAAACCGGATTTAATCGCGAAGGTCGCCGACAAACTTGATGCACATCGGTTTGGGCACTGAGATTTGTTGGCCGGTCAACGTCAAATCGCCCGTCTTCGGGTCGACTTTAAATACCGCGATATTGTCCGAATCTTGGTTGGCAACTAACAAGAATCGACCATCGGGTGTGAGCCGAAAGTTGCGAGGCGTTTTTCCTCCGCACGCAACCGCGCCGCGTCGAGTCAGCGCACCCGATTTGGATTCGAAGTCGAATACCGCGATTTCCTGTGGGCCACGGTTGCTGCAGTAGACAACCGGCAAACTGGGATGAAACAAAATCTCAGCACACCAACGATTCGCATCTTCGGGCAAATCGGCCGCCACAGTGCTGACGGTCGACAACGGCTTGGAGCTGATCGCATCGTAGCGAAAGATTGAAATCGTTCCCGACAACTCGCCCAACGACAACACAAACCGATTGTCGGGTGAAAAGACGAAGTGACGCGGACCGGAACCAGGCGGGTTCTTAAGGGCCGGTACCTCAGCTGGTTTCAGCGACCCGTCAGCCTGGATGTCGAAAACAAAAACGTCGTCAGTCCCCAAGTCGGCCGCCAGTAGGCGCTTGCCGCTGGGATCGAAACGAACGCTGTGGGCGTGCGGCCCAGCTTGTCGCGAGGCGACAGGGCCACTCCCTTCGTGTTGTACTTTTCCTGATGCCGGCTCGATCGAACCATCTTCCCGCAGCGGATAGATCGCGATGCTGCCGCTGCCATAATTCGCAACCGCCGCGTATTTTCCATCGCTGCGTACGGTGACGAAACAGGGGCCGGCACCTTCGGCCGGTTGATGGTTGAGCTTGGTCAACTTGCCGTCGGCAGGGTTGATTTTCCAAGCGGCGATCGCTGGCACTTTATCACCCGTTTCGCTGCGAACTTCCGCGACGCTGTACAACACGTTTTCCGATGGGTGCAACCAAATGAAGGTCGTTCGGCTGGCGGCAGCGGCCAGCGTCGGTGGATCGACCGTGCCGGTCTTTAAGTCGATTTGACTTTGAAAGATGCCGCCGGAATCCTCATTCGTCGCGGTGCCGATGTAAAACGCAAGCTTTTCTTGGGCGTTTCCCGATCGCGATTGAGCGAACATGGCAGACAGAACCAGTGTGGTCAGCAGAAGTTTTTTCATTTGCGGCGTTCCCAGGGTTGGCGGTGGCTGACTAACAGCCGATGGATCGTAATCCCCGCCATTGTGATCCGTTCTGTCGCCGCAGTTAAGTCGGGCGATTAGGAAACCGCAACCGCGATCACTCTTCGGTGACCGTAACGGTCTTCATCGTGTCACCTTGCTTGATTTTGTCGACAACGTCTTGGCCTTCGATCACTTTGCCAAATACGCTGTGCTTTCCATCGAGCCAAGGCGTGGCGACGTGGGTGATGAAGAATTGGCTGCCGTTGGTGTTCGGCCCCGAATTAGCCATCGAAAGGACGCCTGGACCATCGTGCTTCAGCGTCGGATCAAACTCGTCTTCGAACTTGTAGCCGGGGCCGCCCGTGCCACGACCATCGGGGCAGCCGCCTTGGATCATGAAATCGGGAATAACGCGGTGGAAAACGAGTCCATCGTAAAAATTCTTTGCAACCAACTTCTCAAAGTTGGCGACCGTCTTGGGGGTCTTGTCGTCGAACAATTCGATCCGAATCGTCCCCTTGTCGGTGTCAAAGGTTGCAACCTTCATCAGTCAATAGCTTTCGTCTGGAGTAAAAATCGTGAGCGAAACTTTTCGCGGCCCGGCATTATTGCGACCTTGCGCCATATCCACAATTCATCTGACTTGGAAATGACTCGTCAGTCGCGTGAGAGCTGACCAATACCAGAGGGGGTGCTAAGTCGCCGGTTCTAGTTCGTTGGTTGCCGTCGGTGATGCGTCGTCGATGCCCCCCTCGCTGCCCTGATCGGTGTCGCCGCCCTGATCGGTGTCATCCATTTCAGATGCATCGTTCTCGGGGGCAAACTCCGCATCGATGTCGTCGCCGCCTAGCTGCCTCATGTCAACTTCCGTCATAGGCAAGCGAGTTCCGTCGGACAGGACCAATTCGAATGCATTGTCCGGATCGTTTTCTGCTTTGGCCATATCTACCACGACCTTACCTGAGCCCTTAGAGCCCTTCACTTCAAAGACCAGTTTGCCCTGATCGCCAGCGGCTTGCATGGCTTGGAAACTGAGCGTCATGTCTTCGATGTCGCCGATGTGCTCGGCCACTTCAGGGCTGTTTTGAACCGGCCCACGAAATTGTTTGGCAAGTTCGGTCGTCGTAAACCGCACCAAGAAATACCCCCCACCACAACAAACCAACGCACCGCCGATCGTCACTGCGGAAACGATACCGAGTATCCAGAACAGCGTCTTATTGCCTGACGGCTTTACCGGTTGGCCGAATCCGGGATCGTTGTAACTCTGGGGATACGGACGCTGGCCTGTCGATTGCGAACCACGACGCGAATCGTCATCAAACCCGCCATTATTTCCACCAAACGACATCGCAAACACTCCCATGACAACCGCTTGTAGATTTCACAGCCCAAAACTTAAGCGATTTCTGCCTGCGTTTGCAGTCGGTAGGCGCTGAACAACACACGCGGTTAAACGCGGAGATGTTAAGATAACGCTCACCGGATGATCTCCTGCCCCAACGCTTGCCAATGCCCCACTACCTGACGCCAGGTGTTCAAGTGCTATTGTCTCACCGAATACCGTTCCGCTTGTTGTCGCATACGATTGGCCGCGCATCCTTGTGCAGCGNNTGCGATGCCGCAGCGAACTCCTTCGAAAACGCGGTCTGGGCGAAGATCGGCGAGGCGATCTGTTTGCGGTGCCACACCGAAACTGGCGACGCGGCAGACAGCGAGTTCAGGTTGATCAGGCCTCAGTCGGTGACGGACGCCGAAGCGATTTCGCGCAATGCCGAAGCGTTTTGGAAAATGGCACGACGAACCGAACAAGGCGAATCGCGGCTGTTGGCTAAGGCTTCTGGGCGAATTGAACACGGCGGCGGCGAAGCGGTGGTAGCCGGATCAACCGCATGGCAGGTATTGGAAAGTTTCGTTCGTCGCGCGCAAGCGTCTGACACGTTGCCCGAC
>DIUH01000282.1:0-1477 GCA_002428205.1 Planctomycetaceae bacterium UBA6163 | reverse complement strand
GGCGGCTCAGCGGCTTTGGATAAAGTCCTTGATCAAGTCATGACAGAACCGGCCTTCTACGATCGATTGAAAGAAGGCTTTAATGACATATTGTTGACCGTGGGTATCGAAGACAACGCCGAGACGATCCTTTCTTATGATCATTTCGAAAAGTCGCGACTCTGGTATCAACGCCATGACTTGAGCGATGTGGCCGAAGAGAAACAAGAGCGGACCCGCTGGGAATTGGCCAGAGTCTATCGCGAAGCGCTGCTGCGCGAACCTTATGAGTTAATCGCCCACATCGTCAGCAACGATAAGCCGTTCACCGAAGTCATTACCGCCGATTACATCATGGTCTCGCCTTATACCGCCCGCGGGTATGGGATTTTTGATGAGATCAAAGAACGCTTTAAAAACCCGGATGACCCGTTTGAGTACATTCCTGCCAAACTGAAGGCATTGACGGGACGCAATGGCAAGACCCAGGAATCACCAACCGGGTTTTATCCGCATTCCGGGCTGCTGAGCACTTTCCATTACCTGCGGCGATATCCATCAACCGAGACAAACCGCAATCGTTTGCGGGCGCGGATGATTTACCAGCATTGGTTGGCAGTGGATGTGATGTCGCTGGCACCGCGATCCACCGACGCAACGGCCGTTGATGCCGCGTACGAAATACCGACGATGCAGGCAGCCGATTGCGTCGTGTGCCATAAGATTGTCGATCCGATCGCTGGCGTGTTCCAAGATTATGACTTTGAAGGACACTTAGGGCCTAGAAAAGAGGGTTGGCATCAAGACATGTTCGAAGCGGGATTCGAGGGAGAATCGATGCCCGCTTCGCAGCGATGGCGGGCGACGCAGTGGTTAGGGGAACGACTGGCCGCCGACCCCCGCTTCGCCGTCGCCGTGGTCGAGCACGTTTATTACATCCTGTTCGGACGCAAGCCGATGCTGCCACCGACGGACCTAGAGGATCCCTACTTCATTCAACGACGTTGTGCCTACCGCGCACAGCGAATGTTGATCGAAACGACCGCGGCTCGCTTTAGCGAAACCGGCTATAACCTCAAGGACGTTTTCAAGTCGCTGATTCGTTCTGACTTTTACCGAGCCGATGGAATCGACACGGCTTCGCAGCGACCAGAACGGGCGGCTGAGCTCGAGGAAGTCGGTGTCGTGCGTCTGCTCAGCCCCGAACAACTCGAACGTAAGGTTGCCGCCGTGTTCGGCAAGCCTTGGGGACGCTTAAACGATTCGCTAGCGATTCTTTATGGTGGCATCGATTCGTTGGCCGTCACCGAACGAAACACCGACCCCAGCGGTGCGATGGGGGCGGTTCAACGAATGATGGCCAATGACGTCGCTTGTGAACACGTCGCCGCTGACTTCCGCCGCGATCCGGCACAGCGACTGCTGTTTCCCACGATCGAGCCGGACGTTGTGCCAGGAACGGCAGCGAGCGAACAGGCGATTCGATCGGCAATCGTCT
>DIUH01000376.1:3454-5997 GCA_002428205.1 Planctomycetaceae bacterium UBA6163 | reverse complement strand
CTGGCGTCGTCCACCTTGGCCGCTTCGATCAATCGATGCAGACGGATTTGGATAAACTCAAGTATTTCGCACATTTGTGCGGCTTGCCCAGGGCTGAGGCGATCAGGAATGCTGGGCGGTTCGCACCCGGCCAAGAACGACAGATTAGGCCTCGGGCTAGCCTGGTCGTCATCCAAATCGAACAGCAACGAGTTCTCACCGCCGTTGGAATCATGAGCGACTGTGGGTCCGTGAGTTCCCATCGCGGCGATTCGAGCCGCGATTTGTTCTTCGGTGCCGACCAACATCAGGCTGCGACCGACCGAGATCAAATCGCCATGGCGCAGAATCTTTAATTGGCACTCGTCGCCGTTGACCTTGGTGCCGTTGGTGCTGTCCAAGTCGGTCAACACTAGGCGGTCGTTATCACGTTGGATCTTGAAGTGGCAACGGCTGACCCGTTCGTCATTAAGCTGGATTGAATTACCTTCTTCGCGGCCAATCGTGACGGGCGGTTCGATGTTATGAAACACCTTTCCACGATCGGCGCCGTGCAAAATTTTGATCGTGACACCCGTCATGCGGCTGCTCCACGGAGGAAGACAAGACCAGACCGCCCGCTGCGCAATAGCGAAAAAAACGTTCGGTCAGCGTACATCGGAAGATTATAACCTAAATCAAAGGCGGTCTAGAAGCTTTCGACCGAGTCTTAGGGACCGACTTCGCAGATCATGCACTTCAGATAATCGGTTTCGGGGCACGATACCGAAATGGGGTGGTCGGGTGCAGCCCCCCGGCTTTCCAAAATCGTGATCGACCGAGAACGCTTTCGAGCCACATCGGACAGCATATTGAGAAACTCGCTGCGCGAAACACGCCCCGAGCAGCTGTTGGTCACCAGCACTCCGCCGGGGGTCAACAGCTCGACCGCAGCAGAATTGAGTTTTTGGTAGGCTCGCATCGCCGAGTCGAGTTGGTGCCGTGAACCGGCAAACCGCGGCGGGTCGAGCACGACGGCATCGAACGACTGGCCATCGGCCACGGATTGTTGCAGATAGTCGAAGCAGTCGGCTTTGGTAAACCGGATATTGGACACGTTGTTGCGCCGAGCGTTTTCCGCAGCCGCGTCGAGCGCCTTGTCGCTGCCATCGACGCCGACGACTTCCGCCGCTCCGTTGGCGGCCGCGACAAGCCCGAAACCACCGGCATAGCAACAGATGTCCAGCACGCGTTTGCCACGCAGGTAGTGTGCCGCAGCGGCATGGTTAGCCTGTTGATCAAGATAGGTACCGGTCTTTTGGCCGCCAAGCAGATCGACGCTCCAGGTCAGCCCGTTCTGTTTGAAGAACACCGGGCCCTCAGGCTGTGACCCTCGCACCCAACTGTCGGATTGTTCGATCCCTTCATGCGACGACGTTTTTTCGTCGACTCGCAAACAGATCCCCGCAGGCTGGAACTTCGCTTGCAGGTGATCCAAAATCACGTCACGAAATCGATCCAGGCCGCCAGCGGTGATTTGAACACTCAGGAAATCGGCATATCGATCGACGACCAATCCGCTCAATCCGTCCGACTCGCTGAAAACAATCCGCTGAGCTCCGTCGGCTGGGGCTAATCCGATCAGCGTCCGTCGGGCGATCGCGAAGTCGATTTGCGACCGAATGAAGTCGGGACCAATCGTTTGGTCGCGATTCCAACTGTACAGCCGCACTCGCAGGCGGGAGTTTGGATTGGCGATACCGCGGGCGATCCATTGGCCATCGGGGCCGGTCAGGTCGACGATCTGGCCAACCGCAAGGTCGGCACCGTCCTGCGCCAAAGAGCTGAGGTGGACCCAAGGATGTCGCGACAGAAACGGGAATTGGCGCTGCGGCTTCACAGCCAGAAACGTTGGCTGGTCGGAAATGGTGGACGAAGGCGACACGATTGAGTGGCTCGATTGACGGAGAAGAAAAATTCGGTAACCACAAACGGTAGTCGATCGCAGTGAATTTGTCTTGCCCAAAGTAGCAGGCACTCTCCGAGTGCCGTCAGCAAAATCGAAACGCACTCTCCGAGTGCCGCGAGCAAAACCGCTACATCCGCTCGGCCAACGCAGCCGCCAGGCCGACCAAGTCCTGTTCTTTCGTCACCTCCAACACCTCAAGTCCCTTCAAGCTCCTCAGCCAGGTTTCTTGGCGACGTGCCAATTGCCGGGTGTGGGCGACGACTTCTTGGACCGCCGTCTGTTCGTCGATCTTGCCCTCCAGCAACGCGAGCACTTCGCGATAACCGACGGCGATCTTGGCGGTTCGACTCAGTTGGCCATATTGCTCAATCAAGCCACGCACCTCCTGGACCAATCCGTTTTGGAACATCGCCCCAACCCGCTGCTCGATCCTGTTGTGAAGTTCGGCCCGTGGCCAATGGATCACAAACAGCCGGCCTTCCAGCGACCTGGGCGTCTGGTCGAACTGCGTTTGTCGATGGCTGAGCGGCCGCCCGGTCAAGTAAGCGACTTCCAGCGCCCGGGTCACTCGCCGCACATCCGTCGGCGACAAACGATGGGCCGACAACGGATCGAC
>DIUH01000376.1:0-3441 GCA_002428205.1 Planctomycetaceae bacterium UBA6163 | reverse complement strand
GTGCCACCGACAAACATCGGAATCCGGCCGCGCCGGCGAATCTCGGCCATCGCCTGCCAAGCGGCGGTCAAGTAATTCGCCACGCTGTAGTCTTTCGACGGGCAAGCGACATCGACCAGGTGATGCGGCACGCGCTGGCGATCTGACGCCGACGGTTTTGCGGTGCCAATGTCCATCCCGCGATACACGGCGATCGANNCCGCTCGCCGTCGGGCCGGTCAGCACAACGGCATCGCCTTCGATGGGGCCAAAGCTGGCCGGGGCATCATCGGTATCATGCGAAAACAAAAACGGATCCGGCAAGTTCATGGGCGGTTTGAAGTGCGATCAAAATGGCGGTTGATGAAAATGAAAATCGTTCGGCGAAGACGCTGTTTTGGTGGTATCTTTGAGTTTGGACGGCGATCGATCGGTCGCCAAGGTGACGCCTGGATTATTGTTTGAGCGAACTCCATGGGGCTGACCTACTTTAAACGCTTTCGCATGGAACTCGATCTGGAGCGGCCGCTGTTTGCCGCGCCGGCGTGTCCGGCGGCCTATCAATTATTGCCCTTTGACGAGCGTTTGATTCGCGAGCACGCGTTGGCAAAGTTCCTCAGCTTTCGCCAAGAACTGGACGTGAACGTATTTCCCTGCTTGGGTCGTCGCGACGGATGTTTGCAACTGATGCGAGAAATCGCCAAACGCAGCGGGTTTGTCCCCGAAGCGACCTGGTTGCTGCAATACACCGACCCCCAATCAGGCCGCCAAGAATCGGTCGGCACCGTTCAAGGTCTGCAATACGAAGGCTGGGGTGCGATACAGAACTTGGGCATCTGTCCAATGCATCGCGGGGGAGGATTGGGAACGCTGCTGCTGCATATGGCGGCACGCGGGTTTCGATCGGTCGGCCTAACGCGCATGCACTTGGAAGTCACGACTGACAACACAGCGGCGCTGCGGTTGTATGAACGGCTGGGCTTTCGTCGGGCAAAGGTCGTCTACAAGGCCGCTGAGGTGGCGATGGCGTAGCTTGTGCAGTAAAATAGTATTAGCGTCGCTAAAGCCCATTCCCTGTGACAATAACGAGTTCGGTACCGTGGCACAGGCCCGCCAAATCTTTGACGAAAACTTCCTTGCGATCCGCGCCAAATTGATCGAGATTGCCGCCGTTCTCGATCGAATCGATCGGGCAACGGCTCAAGCCGAGACAGACCCGGCAAGGCCCGAGGACAACGTCGACAGCGACCCACGTCGCCCACGGGTCGATGAAGCGATTGGGATCTTGCTGAGAACCGGCGCCCAACAAGGCGAACGAGCCGCAGCGCTGCAACAATTGTTCTCGCGACCCTACGATCCCCAGTGGCGCGACCGGTTCGATATCTGATCGCCTGACCCCATTTGCATCTTAAGATAAGTTTTCGGAATCTCGACTATGGATTACATCGACCCGCACATCCACATGGTTTCGCGGATCACCGATGACTATGCCACGCTCGCTCGGATGGGATGCGTCGCGATCAGCGAACCGGCGTTCTGGGCTGGGTTTGACCGAGGCAGTGCGGATGGCTTTCGTGACTACTTTCGTCAGTTGACCGAAGTCGAACCCAAACGCGCGGCGGTTTACGGAATCCAACATTACTGTTGGCTGTGCATCAACGCTAAAGAAGCGGAAAACATTTCGCTCTCTCGCGACGTGATCGCGATGATCCCCGAGTTTCTTGACGCACCGGGTGTGCTCGGTATTGGCGAAATCGGACTCAATAAAAATACTCGCAACGAAGCGATCGTGTTTTTGGAACACCTCGACTTAGCCGCCAAGTATGACCAACCGATCCTCATACACACGCCCCACTTGGAAGATAAATTCCAAGGGACGCGAATGATCCTTGATATGTTGGACGGCGATTCGCGTTTAGACAAATCAAAGATCTTGGTCGACCATGTCGAAGAGCATACGATCGCCGAAGTGCTCAACCGCGGCTATTGGGCCGGGATGACGCTTTATCCCGTCACCAAATGCACACCGGAACGAGCGTGTGACATGATCGAAAAGTATGGCCCCGAGCGATTGATGGCCAATTCGGCGGGCGATTGGGGCCCGAGCAAACCGACGGCGATTCCTGACCTGATCTTTGAAATGCGCCGTCGTGGCCATAGCGAATCGCTGATACGCCGCGTCGTCTTTGAAAACCCGATCGAGTTCTTCAAAAACAGCCGCAACTTTAAGTTCCACGATCGCAATCAAGCGGCACAGCCATAACGCCATACTGCTAAGAATTGGATCAAACGATGCAGGTCCGCAAAAGCCAGTCGGCAAGAGACCTTTGCCGGCTTGATGGGTACATCAGGCTTGGAATCAAACCTTTAAAAGGCTCAATCGCATTTCGCCAGCCTTTGCTGCCAACGAGATCAGATGAAAAGGGCTTTTGTGCGTCTGTACCGATCCAGCGGGTCGCCGAGCTGGACTACGTCCTGATGCCCGGCCGTTACGTCGGACTACCCGATGAAGAAGACGATTTCGACTTTGCCGAACGTTTTGCCGCCTTGAAAGCGGAGCTTGAGGCCAGTTAAAAGAGGAAGTTAAACTGAACCAGGCCANNAAAAGTCGGGTTCAGGCGTTCCAGATCAAAGCCGCCGTCGCGGTGAATTACGCGATGCTGGAGCTCTACTGGTTCCTGGGTGAGCAGATCATCCAGCGGCAGGAAACGGCCAAGTGGGGCGATCGGTTTTTGAAGCAAATGAGCAAGGATCTGGCCTCGGAATTCCCTGAAATCAAGGGGTTTTCTCACCGGAACCTCAAGTACATGCGTCAGTGGGTTCAATTCTGGACGGGGGCACCCAAGATTGGGCAACAAGCTGTTGCCCAATTGAGCTCTTCAAAAGGGCAACAGCTTGTTGCCCGATTGCCAGCAGGTGCGCCGCAACTTGCGGCAAGAATCCCCTGGGGGCACAATCTGCGGATTTTGGAAAAGCTCAGCGACCCCACCGACGCCCTGTTCTACGTTCAAAAAACGATCGAAAACAACTGGTCGCGAGCCGTCCTGACACACCAGATCGAATCCGGCCTGCACGTGCGCGAAGGCCGGGCGATCGACAATTTCGACGCAACATTGCCAAAGCCCGAAAGCGATCTCGCCCGCCAACTGCTGCGTGACCCGTACAACTTCGACTTCCTCACCCTGACGCAGCGGCACAACGAACGGGAACTCGAAGACGGCTTGATCGACCACCTCACCAAGTTCCTGCTCGAACTCGGCGCGGGTTTCGCCTTTGTCGGGCGGCAATACAAGATCAACGTCGACGGCGACGACTACAACATCGACTTGCTGTTCTATCACCTGCGTCTGCACTGCTATGTCGTCATCGATTTGAAAGTCGTCAAGTTCAAGCCGGAGTTTGCCGGCAAACTGAACTTCTACATTTCAGCCGTCGACAGCCAAGTCCGCACCGAAGCGGACA